>NZ_JBKQOI010000210.1:0-27844 GCF_052145595.1 Mycobacterium sp.
GACCGGGACGGCAATCGCCGTTCGTCGCTGGAAATGCGGGCGATCTCGGTCGGCCCCGACCTGTCCCGCGTCATCGTGCGCATCGAGAAGCCCGGGTACACCGGTCCCGACGCGGAGCCCGCCCCGGTGGCCGCCGCCGGCGAAGCCACCGATGAGGTTCCCGCTGTCGACGAACCGGTCCAGTCCGGCGATGCCACCGGCGGTCCGGGCCCGCTGCCGCTGTCGGCTTAGCTGCGGGCTCGGACCCGCCGAGCGGTGCCTAGGATGGTCCGCGAGATCGTTCCAAGAGACCAGAAAGGCAAAACCGCGGCATGGCTGAGTTCATCTACACGATGAAGAAGGTCCGCAAGGCGCACGGCGATAAGGTGATCCTGGACGACGTCACGCTGAGCTTCTATCCGGGAGCCAAGATCGGTGTCGTCGGCCCCAACGGCGCCGGCAAGTCGAGCGTCTTGCGGATCATGGCCGGTCTGGACAAGCCCAACAACGGCGAGGCCTTCCTGGCCACCGGTGCCACAGTCGGCATCCTGCAACAGGAGCCGCCGCTGAACGAGGAGAAGACCGTTCGCGGCAACGTGGAGGAAGGGCTGGGCGAGATCAAGGTCAAGCTCGACCGCTTCCACGAGGTCGCCGAACTGATGGCCACCGACTACAGCGATGAGTTGATGGAGGAAATGGGCCGGCTGCAGGAGGACCTCGACCACGCCGACGCGTGGGACGTCGACTCTCAGCTGGAGCAGGCGATGGACGCGCTGCGCTGTCCGCCGCCCGACGAGCCGGTGACGAATCTGTCCGGCGGTGAGCGCCGCCGCGTGGCGCTGTGCAAGCTGCTGCTGGCGAAGCCCGATTTGCTGCTGCTCGACGAGCCGACCAACCACCTGGACGCCGAAAGCGTGCAGTGGCTCGAACAGCACCTGGCCGCCTACCCGGGGGCGGTTTTGGCGGTGACCCACGACCGGTACTTCCTGGACAACGTCGCGCAATGGATCCTCGAGCTCGACCGGGGCCGCGCGTATCCGTACGAAGGCAACTACTCGACCTATCTGGAGAAAAAGGCCGAGCGTCTGTCGGTGCAGGGCCGCAAGGACGCCAAGCTGCAAAAGCGGCTGACCGAGGAGCTGGCCTGGGTCCGGTCCGGGGCCAAGGCGCGTCAGGCCAAAAGCAAGGCGCGGCTGCAGCGTTACGAAGAGATGGCCGCCGAGGCGGAGAAGACGCGCAAGCTCGATTTCGAGGAGATTCAGGTACCGGTCGGGCCGCGCCTGGGCAACGTGGTGGTCGAGGTCGAACACCTCGACAAGGGCTACGACGGCCGCACCCTGATCAAGGACCTCTCCTTTACCCTGCCGCGCAACGGCATCGTCGGCGTCATCGGTCCCAACGGCGTCGGCAAGACGACACTGTTCAAAACCATCGTCGGTCTCGAACAACCCGATAGCGGCACCGTCAAGGTCGGCGAGACCGTCAAGCTCAGTTACGTGGACCAGGCCCGCGCGGGCATCGATCCCAAGAAGACCGTGTGGGAAGTCGTCTCGGACGGGCTGGACTACATCGAGGTCGGTCAGAACGAGATACCGTCGCGAGCCTATGTGTCGGCGTTCGGGTTCAAGGGGCCCGACCAGCAGAAGCCTGCCGGAGTGCTGTCCGGTGGCGAGCGCAACAGGCTCAACCTCGCGCTGACGCTCAAGCAGGGCGGCAACCTTATCCTGCTGGACGAGCCGACCAACGACCTAGATGTCGAGACCCTGAGCTCACTGGAGAACGCTCTGGTGAATTTTCCGGGCTGCGCGGTGGTGATTTCCCACGATCGCTGGTTCCTCGACCGGACATGCACGCACATCCTGGCTTGGGAGGGTGACGAGGACAACGAGGCCAAGTGGTTCTGGTTCGAGGGCAACTTCGGGGCTTACGAGGAAAACAAGGTTGAACGGCTCGGAGCCGAGGCCGCCCGGCCGCACAGAGTGACCCACCGCAAGCTGACGCGCGACTAATGTCAGCTCTGCCGGCGCACTAAGCACACTGAGACAGTGCGGCCGGAACGGCCGCTGAGGAGTGGGCAATTGAGGGCATTGGCATCCGTCGTGAGTTGGGAGCAGTCGGCATGACGATCGATCCCGGGGCCAAGCAGGATCTCAAGCCGTGGACAAAGTTCACCAAGAGTGAAGACATTCCTGACTGGGTCGCGAATGCCTACATCGAGAGCTATCGCGGTCCACGCGGTGACGAACCAGGAGCCGCAGGAACCGGTCCCGCCGACCTGACCTCCCCGACCGCCATGGTGACCCCGGCCATGCTGCGCGCACACTATCGGCTCGGCCAGTGCCGCCCGGAGTCCAAGAGCTGTGTCTGCGTCCACCCGGCGGACGACCCCGCCGGATTCGGGCCCGCCCTGCAGGTCGTCACGGATGACGGCGGCATGCTGCTGGATTCCGTCACCGTGCTGCTGCACCGGCTCGGTGTGGCCTACGCGGGCATCATGGCCCCGGTGTTCGCGGTGCGTCGCAACCCGGCGGGAGACCTGCTCAGCGTCGAACCGAAAGCGCCGGGCGCATCGCAGTACCACGGCGAGGCCTGGATACACGTACAGCTGTTGCCCTCCGTCGACAGCAACGCCCTCGCCGAGGTCGAACGGCTGCTGCCCAAGGTCCTGACCGACGTCGAACTAGTCGCCAGCGACGCCGCGGCGATGATCACCACCCTGAGCGACTTGGCCGCAGACGTCGATGCCAACTCCGACGACCACTTTTCGGCGCCGGACCGCGAGGATGTCGCGGAGCTGTTGCGCTGGCTGGGCAACGGAAACTTTTTGCTGCTGGGCTACCAGCGTTGCCGCGTGCATGACGGCCTGGTCTCCGGCGACGGGTCAAGGGGCCTCGGCGTGCTGCGCACCCGCACGGGTTCCCGCCCCCGGCTGACCGACGACGACCGGTTGCTGGTCTTGGCCCAGTCCGTCGTCGGCAGCTACCTGCGCTACGGCGCTTACCCGTACGCCATCGCGGTTCGCGAATACGTCGGGGGCGGCGTTATCGAGCACCGCTTCGTCGGGCTGTTCACCGTCGCCGCCCTGAACGCGGACGTCCTGGAGATCCCGATGATCTCGCGCAGGGTCCGAGAAGTGCTCGCGATGGCCGAGAGCGACCCCATCCACCCGGGCCAGCTACTGCTCGACGTCATCCAGACCATCCCGCGCTCGGAGCTGTTCACGCTGAGCGCCGAGCGGCTCCTGAAGATGGCCACCGCGGTGCTGGATATGGGATCCCAACGGCGCGCGTTGTTGTTCCTGCGCGCCGATCGGCTCCAGTACTTCGTCTCGTGCCTCGTCTACGTTCCCCGCGATCGCTACACCACCGCGGTGCGGTTGCGAATCGAGGACATCCTGGTCCGCGAGTTCGGTGGGACGCGGCTGGAGTTCACCGCTCGGGTCAGTGAATCACCTTGGGCTCTAATGCATTTCATGGTTCGGTTGCCCGAAGGAGTTGCGCCGGTCGACGTCTCGGACGCCAACAGGACCCGGATCCAGGGATTGCTGAGTGAAGCCGCGCGAACCTGGGCGGACCGCCTGATCGCCGCCGCGGCAGACCTTTCCGAAGGCGGCGTCGGGCACGCCGACGCCGAGCACTACGCCGGCGCCTTTTCCGAGGTCTACAAACAGGCCGTCACACCCGCCGACGCCATCGAGCACATCGCCATCATCAAAGAGCTGTCCGATGATTCGGTCAAATTGGTGTTCGCCGAGCGCGCCGGGGACGGGCTCGCCCAACTGACCTGGTTTTTGGGTGGACACACTGCCTCGTTGAGCCAGCTGCTGCCGATGCTGCAGAGCATGGGCGTCGTCGTGCTCGAGGAGCGACCGTTCACGGTCACCCGGCCGGACGGGCTGCCGGTGTGGATCTACCAGTTCAAAATCCAGCCGCATCAGACCATCCCGGCGGCGGCGTCGGAAGCCGAGCGGGACTCGACCGCGCAGCGATTCGCCGACGCGGTCACCGCGATCTGGCAGGGCCGCGTCGAGATCGACCGGTTCAACGAGCTGGTGTTGCGCGCGAGGCTGACCTGGCAGCAGGTCGTGCTGCTGCGCGCCTATGCAAAGTACTTGCGGCAGGCGGGCTTTCCCTACAGCCAGTCCTACATCGAATCGGTGCTCAACGACTATCCGGCTACCGCGCGGTCACTGGTCACATTGTTCGAAGCGCTTTTCGACCCCAGGGCAACGGGTTCAACGACCAGTCGCGATGCGCAAACGGCCGCCGCCGCGGTCGCCGCGGGCATCGATGCGCTGGTGAGCCTGGACACCGACCGCATCTTGCGTGCGTTCGCATCGCTGGTTCAGGCCACATTGCGGACCAATTACTTCGTGACACGCGAGGGTTCGGCCCGGGCCCGCAATGTGTTGGCGCTCAAGCTGAACTCGCAGCTGATCGACGAGCTTCCGTTGCCGCGCCCCAAGTTCGAGATCTTCGTGTATTCGCCCCGCGTCGAAGGCGTGCACCTGAGGTTCGGCCCGGTGGCGCGCGGCGGCCTGCGCTGGTCCGATCGGCGGGACGATTTCCGCACCGAAATCCTGGGTCTGGTCAAGGCGCAAGCGGTGAAGAACGCCGTCATCGTGCCGGTCGGGGCCAAAGGGGGGTTCGTGGTCAAGCGGCCGCCGCTGCCTTCCGGCCCGGAGATTAGGGCCGCCGCGGACCGTGACGCAGTCCGCGCCGAAGGCGTCGCCTCCTACCAGCTGTTCATCTCCGGATTGCTCGACGTGACCGACAACGTCGACCACGCAACGAAAAAGGTCAATCCGCCACCCGAGGTGATACGGCGCGATGGCGACGACGCCTACCTGGTGGTGGCCGCGGACAAAGGCACCGCCACCTTCTCCGACATCGCCAACGACGTCGCCAAGTCCTACGGGTTCTGGCTTGGTGACGCGTTCGCCTCCGGTGGATCTGTGGGCTACGACCACAAGGCGATGGGCATCACTGCCAGGGGCGCGTGGGAAGCCGTCAAACGACACTTCCGCGAGATGGGCGTCGACACCCAAACCGAAGACTTCACCGTCGTCGGCATCGGCGACATGAGCGGCGACGTGTTCGGTAACGGCATGCTGCTCAGCAAGCACATCAGGCTGCTCGCCGCATTCGATCACCGGCACATCTTCCTCGACCCGGACCCCGATACCGCGGCTTCGTGGCGGGAACGCCGGCGGATGTTCGACCTGCCGCGGTCCAGCTGGGACGACTACGACAAGTCGTTGATCAGCGAGGGCGGTGGGGTGTACAGCCGCGAGCACAAGGCCATCCCGGTCAGCCCGCAGGTCCGCGACGTCCTCGGCATCGACGGTGACGTCACGGAAACGACTCCACCCGAACTGATCAAGGCGATCCTGCAAGCGCCGGTTGACCTGTTGTTCAACGGCGGTATCGGCACCTACATCAAGGCCGAATCCGAGTCCGATGCCGACGTCGGCGATCGCGCCAACGATCCGGTTCGGGTGGACGCAAACCAGGTGCGCGCCAAGGTAATCGGCGAAGGCGGCAATCTCGGGGTGACGGCATTGGGCCGCGTCGAGTTCGACCTGTCGGGCGGGCGGATAAATACCGACGCGATGGACAACTCCGCCGGCGTGGACTGTTCGGACCACGAGGTCAACATCAAGATCCTGATCGACTCGCTGGTCACCGCCGGCAAGGTCAAAGCCGACGAGCGCAAGCAGCTGCTGGAGTCGATGACCGACGAGGTCGCGCAACTGGTGCTCACCGACAACGAGGACCAGAACGACTTGATCGGCACCAGCCGCGCCAACGCGGCCAGCATGCTCTCGGTGCACGCGATGCAAATCAAGTACCTGGAAGAACACGGACTCAACCGCGAATTAGAAGCGCTGCCTTCGGAGAAGGAGGTTCACCGGCGGATCGAGGTCGGCATCGGGCTCACTTCGCCCGAGCTGTCAACGTTGATGGCACACGTCAAGCTGGCGCTCAAAGAGGAGATGTTGACCACCGAGCTGCCCGAGCAGGACGTGTTCGCCTCCAGGCTGCCCCAATACTTCCCGAAACCGCTGCGCGAACGGTTCACCCCGGAGATCCGCAGCCACCAGTTGCGCCGCGAAATCGTTACCACCATGCTCATCAACGACCTGGTGGACGCCGCGGGCATCAGCTACGCCTTCCGGATCACCGAAGATGTCGGTGTCGGGCCGATCGACGCGGTGCGCACCTATGTCGCCACCGACGCCATCTTCGGCGTGGATCACGTCTGGCGACGGATCCGCGCGGCAAACCTGCCGGTTGCGCTGTCGGACCGAATGACGCTGGATACCCGTCGGCTGATCGACCGTGCCGGACGCTGGCTGCTCAACTACCGTCCGCAGCCGCTGGCCGTCGGCGCCGAGATCAATCGATTCGCCGCCAAAGTCAAGGCGCTGTCACCGCGGATGTCGGAGTGGTTGCGCGGTGACGACAAGGCCATCGTCGAAAAGGAAGCCGCGGAATTCACAGCGCAGGGCGCCCCGGCAGACCTGGCCTACCGGGTCGCGGCCGGCCTGTATCGCTACAGCCTGCTCGACATCATCGACATCGGCGACATCACCGACACCGACCCCGGTGAAGTCGCGGACACCTATTTCGCCCTGATGGACCGGCTGGGCACCGACGGCCTGCTCACCGCGATATCCGAGCTGCCCCGAAACGACCGCTGGCATGCGTTGGCGCGCTTGGCGATTCGTGACGACGTCTACGCCTCGCTGCGGTCGCTGTGTTTCGATGTGCTTGCCGTCGGAGAGCCCAATGAAAGCGGCGAAGAGAAGATCGCCGAATGGGAGCACCTCAGCGCTTCCCGAGTGGAACGGGCACGGCGCACGCTCACCGAGATCTATGACAGCGGCGCGAAGGATCTCGCGACGCTGTCCGTGGCCGCGCGACAGATCCGGCGCATGACGCATACCAGCGGACGAGGATCGTCGGGGTGAGCGTCGGGTTCGTCGCTCCCGTGCCGGTGCGGTGGTCAGACATCGACATGTACCAGCACATCAACCACGCGACGATGGTGACGATTCTCGAAGAGGCGCGCGTCCCGTTCCTCAAGGACCCTTTCGCAGCCGACATCACCACCATCGGGTTGTTGATCGCCGACGTGCGGGTCACCTACAAGGATCAGCTGCGGCTCGCCGATTCGCCCCTGCAGGTGACCATCTGGACCAAGCGGTTGCGAGCCGTCGACTTCACGCTGGGCTACGAAGTGCGTTCGGTCAACGCCGATCCGGAGTCCAAACCTGCCGTCATCGCCGAGTCGCAGCTGGCCGCGGTACACATCGAGGAGCAGCGGCTGGTGCGACTCTCGCCGCACCATCGGGAGTACTTGCAACGGTGGCTCCGGAACTAGGGGCGGTAGGCGAGCGCGGGCTGTGGCTGGGCCCGGAGGGCATGGCCGCCCACCGCAAAGATTTGGCCACCTTCGTCGATCACGCGAAGCGGCTCGACGACGCCGCGGTCATCCGGCTCCGCGCTCGATCAGCTGGGCTGCTTTCGGCCTGGGTGGCAACGGGTTTCGACGTGCTGGCCAGCCGGGTGGTGGTCGGCAAGGTGCGGCCCGACGATTTATCGGCCGGCGCCGACGCACTCGCGCGCGGCCTGGCCGAGATGGACGCCTCGGGCTACGTCGATCCGGGCTTTGCAATGGACTCCGCGTGGCGCGGTGCGTTGCCCCCGGAATCGGGCTTCACCCACCTCGAAGACGTGCCCGCCCGGGTGATGCTGGATCTGGCACAGCGCGGCGCGCAACTGGCCAGGGAACACATCGGTTCCCAGGGTCCGCCGGTCTCGTTGCTCGACCAGGAGGTAGTTCGGGTCAGCTCGGCCGACGCTTGCGTGGGACTCCCGATGCGCTGTGTGTTCGCCTTGACCGCAATGGGTTTCCTGCCGCAGTCACCCGAGGCGATCGACGCCGACGAGATGGTCCGCGTCCGGATACTGCCGACCTGGCTGCGGGTCGACGCCAAGTTCGGCTCGGTGTACCGACGCCGCGGCCAACCGGCGCTGGTGCTGCGCTGACCGCGGGCCCACGCGCTCAGACCAGCCAGGCGGCCGCGTCCGGTGGCAATTTGTCGTCCACCAATGGAGCGCTGGCCAGGATGACGTGCCCCGGCGGCAGTTCCATCGGGCTGCGGCCGGCGTTCAGCGCACACACCAGGGCGCCACCGTTGCGCTCGAAGATCAGCAATTCGCGGGTTGCGGTCAGCCACTCGAACTCGGGGCCGTCGAATTCGTCTCGCTCCCTGCGTAATTTGATGGCGCGCTGAAAGAACGACAGCGTCGAGTCGGGATCTGCGCGCTGCTTTTCGACGGTTAGCACGCCCCATTCTTTCGGCATCGGCAACCACGTGTCGGCAGACGACGAGAACCCGAACGGGGGAGTGTCGCCCGACCACGGGATCGGAACCCGGCACTTGTCACGGCCACGCTCGGTGCGCCCGGAGCGTTCCCAAGTCGGGTCCTGCAGCGCCTCGTCGGGCAACTCCACGTCGGGCAGCCCCAGCTCCTCGCCGTTGTAGACGAACACCGCACCCGGCAGCGCGAGCATCACCATTGCCATGGCCCGCGCCCGGCGCAGCCCGACGTCGCCGCCGCCGTAGCGGGTTACCTCCCGACCCACATCGTGGTTGGACAGCGTCCAGGTTGGGGTGGCGTCTTCGATCGCCGTGGCCGTCAGCGAATTCTGAATCGCGTCGTGGATCTCGGTTGTGTCGAAGTCGATCTTGGTCAGCCTGAAATTAAACCCGAGATGCAGTTCGTCGGGCCGCAGATACTCGGCCCAGCGGGCATTGTCCATTACCCACACCTCGCCGATGGTCAATGCCCCGGGATACTCGTCGACGACCGTGCGGATCCCGCGGTGAATGTCATGCACACTCGGGTGGTTGAAGCGCGGGTCGTCGTCGCTGTGGTGCAACACCTTGACGTTTTGCTTGGCGTCCGGCAGCCCCGGCGGCTTGGCCATCCCGTGCGCCACGTCGATGCGGAAGCCGTCCACGCCGCGTTCCAGCCAGAATCGCAACGTTTTCTCGAAGTCGTCGAAGACATCTGGGTGTTCCCAGTTCAGATCGGGCTGCTCGGCATCGAACAGGTGCAGATACCACTGGCCGGGGTTGCCGTCCGGTTCGATCACCCGGGTCCACGCGGGGCCGCCGAAGACCGATGTCCAGTTGTTCGGCGGCAGTACCCCGTCGCGGCCCCGACCGTCGCGAAAGAAATAGCGCTCCCGCGCGTCGGTGCCGGGGCCGGCGGCCAGCGCCGCCTGAAACCACGGGTGCGCCGAACTGGTGTGGTTGGGCACCACGTCCATGGTGACTTTGATGCCGCGTTGGTGTGCCGCCGCGATCAGCCGTTCGATCGCGGCCATGTCGCCGAACAGCGGGTCGATGTCACGGGGATCGGCGACGTCGTAGCCGTGGTCGGCCATCGGCGAGACGGTGACCGGGTTGAGCCAGATGGCGTCCACACCCAGCTCTTCCAAATGGTCCAGCCGGTCGGTCAGGCCGTCCAGGTCACCGACGCCGTCGCCGTTGCTGTCCGCGAACGACCGCGGATACACCTGATAGAACACCGCGCTTGACCACCACGGCTCGGGGCTCATAGTGCTCCGTTCAGTTACTTGGCATCAAAACGATGAATTGACCAGAGAGTGCGCAGCCATTTCCAGGTATTCAAGCAATTCACGACGGTGCTCATCGTCGAGGGTGTGCGAGTCGATCGAGGCGACAGCGGTGTGCATGCACCGCAGCCAGGCGTCGCGCTCTATGGGGGTGATCCGGAATGGGGCGTGACGCATCCGCAGCCGCGGATGCCCGCGCCGGTCGGAGTAGGTACGCGGGCCGCCCCAGTACTGCTCGAGGAACATGCGCAGCCGTTCTTCGGCGCCCGCCAGGTCGTCTTCGGGATACAGCCGACTCAGTATCTCGTCCTCGGGGACCTGCGCATAAAAGCGCGAGACGATCGCATTGAAGGTCTCGGCACCGCCGACGGCATCGTAGAAGCTCACCTGATCCATCCCCTCCATTGTGGTGCATCGCCCGGGTAGCCAGGCGAATCGGGCCTTGAGACAGGCCCGCTTGCTCCCGCTGTTCACCGTTTTGACACGGGGCGCACCTGCAATGAGGGTGCGTTTGGCGGCGAATCATGGTGGACTATCCGCGGAGGATCTATGGCGCATGGTAAGAGACGCCGCAGCCACCGCAGTTCCGGTGCCGCGGCAGGGTTGACCGGGCCCCCAACCGCGTCATGCCTGCATAGCGTCGACACCCATCCGCCCACCCGGCACGAGACCGCGTCGATCTGGAGTCGCCGGCGGGTACTGCTGCTGAATTCCACCTACGAGCCGCTGACCGCGCTGCCGATGCGGCGGGCCATCGTCATGGTGATCTGCGGCAAGGCCGACGTGGTGCACCACGACCCGGCCGGGCCGGTCATCCACTCGGCGACCAGCTCGATCGTGGTGCCGTCGGTGATCCAGCTGCGGTCGTATGTCCGGGTTCCCTACCGCGCGCGTGTCCCGATGACCCGCGCCGCGCTGATGCACCGCGACCGTTTCTGCTGCGCCTACTGCGGGGCCAAGGCCGACACGGTCGATCACGTGGTGCCGCGCAGCCGTGGTGGTGACCACTCCTGGGAGAACTGCGTCGCGTGCTGCTCGACCTGCAACCATCGCAAGGGCGACAAGCTGCTCACCGAACTCGGCTGGGCGCTGCGCCGGGCCCCGCTGCCGCCCACTGGACAGCACTGGCGGTTGCTATCGACCGTCAAGGAGCTGGATCCGGCCTGGGCTCGTTACCTCGGCGAAGGCGCGGCCTGAACCCGGCTGCCCGGCCGCTGATCGCAAAGTCGTGTCCGAGCGTGCGGGTGGATCACCCGGTGGGATACGGTTTGCGTCGTGAGCCTTCTGGAGATCCATCTGTACTTCATCGGAATCCCGTTGTTGCTGGTGGCGGTGCTGTCGCTGCTGATCTTTTCCCGCAAGGGCCCCCACCCCGCTTCCTACACGTTGTCGGAGAAGTGGACACATCCGCCGATCCTGTGGGCCGCCACAGACGAAGACGTCGGCAACGCGCACGGCGGACATGGTGGCCATGACGCATCGCAGTTCTCGGTTGGAGGTGGCGCCAGTGGCACGTGGTGAGGTAGCGACGGTCGAGCCCATCAATCTGCCCGAGGGTTCGGTAATCACCACCAGCGGACGGATCTCGGGGGTCACCGAGCCCGGAGAGTTATCCGTCCACTACCCGTTTTCGACCCAAGACCTCGTCGCCATCGACGACGCGCTCAAGTACGGCTCGCGGGCATCCCTGACGCGGTTCGCGATCTACCTCGGCGACCTGGGTAGCGACACGGCCGCGCGGGCTCGCGAGATCTTGGGCAAAGTGCCGACGCCCGACAATGCGGTGCTGCTCGCCGTCTCGCCCGACCAGAGCGCGATCGAGGTGGTCTACGGCTCTCAAGTCAGGGGTCGCGGCGCCGAGTCGGCCGCACCGCTCGGTGTTGCCGCGGCCTCGTCGGCGTTCGAGCAGGGCAATTTGGTCGACGGGCTGGTCAGCGCGATCCGCGTGCTCAGCGCCGGGATCTCCCCGCCTTAGTTTCCTGCTGCCCGTGCGCCATCGAGTCTGCGATCACGGCGTCGAAACTGCGGCCACAGTGCGGATCGCCTCCGTTGCCGACGCTGAGCGCAGACTCGAGAGGAGTTGGGGGCGATCACACGGCCTCGATCAGGCCTCGATCAGGCACTGTCGAACTCGCGGGCTTTCAGGGCCCGCTTGACGCCGGCTTGGCCCTCCAGCACCAGGCGTCGCAGGGCCGGCGGCACCTCCGACTCGGGGGCGCTCAGGAACTCGTCGGCGGCGGCGATACCGGCGTCGCCGATGTCCCAGTGCGGATACAGGCCGATCACCACCGTTTGGGCGACCTCGCTGGATCGCCGCGCCCAGACTCCCGCTATCGCCGCGAAGTAGCGCGCGGTGAACGGCCGGAGCAGCTCGCCCTGCCCGGGTGCCGCGATGCCCGCGATGATCGAGCGGGCCGTGATGTTGGCCACGGCGTCGTCCTCGACGACCGTGGTCCAGGCTTCTTCCTTGACCTGCGGTTGAGGCCGCGCCGCCGCCGCTTGGGCGCCGTGTCGCTTTCCGGCGGCCGTCGGGTCGCGCTGCACTTCGGCGTCGATAAACGGCGTCGCGGTCCCATCGGCGTCGATATCGCCGGCGGTGGCCAGCGCGGTCACGATGCGCCAGCGCAGGTCCGTGTCGATGTCTAGGCCGGCCAGCCCCGAGTCGGCGGGGTCGTGGTCGAGCAGGTCCGCCAGCGTCACGACGTGTCGGGTCGACAAAACCGACGAGCACAGCGTGTTGACGAACGCGAGCTGGTGATCCGATCCGGGCTGCGCGGCGCGCGCCAATTCCAGCAGCCGGTCGGCGAACTGTGGCCAGCCGTGCTCCAGCGCCCAACCCGGCTCGGCGTAGGACGCCAGCGCCGTCTGGGCCTGCAGCAGCAGCCGTTGCGCCACCCCGACCTCGGTTTCGGCGTGCACCCCGCCCGACACCAACGCCACGAAGTCGCGGGCACGCAGTTCGGCCTCGCGGGTCATCTCCCACGCCGCCGACCACACCAGCGAACGGGGCAGCGGTTCGGCGATGTCGGCGATCCGGCGTAGCGCGGTCTGCAGCGACTGGGCGTCCAGCCGCAGTGAGCAATACGTCAGGTCGTCATCGTTGACTAGAATCAGCTTGCCTCGCGAAACACCAACCAGCTCCGCAACTTCCGTGACAGCATTCTCGACGTCCAGTTCCTCCCGGTGTACCCGAACCAGCCTGCCGGACCCGTCATCGTCGTAAACTCCGATCGCCAGCCGGTGCACGCGGGTCTCACCGGCACCGGGTGCGGCGCCGCCCTGAGTCACCGCAAAACGGGTGAAGTTGCCGTCCGCGTCGACGTCGAAGTCGGGCCGAAGTGTGTTCAGCCCAGTGGTTTTCAGCCACTGCTGACCCCAATTGGACAAGTCACGGCCGGACGCTTTCTCCAGCGCGGTGAGCAGATCGTCGAACGTGGCATTGCCGAATGCGTGACTGCGGAAATAATCGCGCAGCCCCGCCAGGAACTGCTCCAGCCCGACGTAGGCAACGAGCTGCTTGAGGACCGACGCGCCTTTGGCGTAGGTGATGCCGTCGAAGTTCACCTCGACGGCGGCCAGATCGGGGATTTCGGCGGCGATGGGGTGCGTCGACGGCAGTTGGTCCTGACGGTACGCCCACGACTTCTCCACTGTCGCAAACGTCGTCCAGGCCTGGGTGAATTCGGTGGCTTCGCTTTGGCACAGCACCGAGGCGAAGGTCGCAAACGATTCGTTGAGCCACAAGTCGTCCCACCACGTCATCGTGACCAGGTCCCCGAACCACATGTGCGCCATCTCGTGCAGCACCGTCTCGGCGCGCCGCTCATAGGAAGCCCGGGTGACCTTGCTGCGGAAGACGTAGTCTTCCAGGAACGTCACCGCACCGGCGTTTTCCATTGCGCCGGCATTGAATTCGGGGACGAACAACTGGTCGTACTTGCCGAAGGCGTACGGCAGGCCAAAGTTCTTGTGGTAGAAGCCGAATCCCTGCTTGGTCTGGGTGAACAACCGCTCGGCGTCCATGTGTTGGGCCAGCGAGCCCCGGCAGTAGATGCCCAGTGGGATCTCACCGTGTTCGTCGACGTAGGTGTCTTTCCACTCGGCATACGGGCCGGCGATCAAGGCCACCAGATAAGTGCTCATCCGCGGGGTGGTGGCAAAGGTGTGCACGCTGGTCTTGGCGGAGTTCTCTCCGTCCTCGACGGAGGTGGAGGCGCCGCTGGAGATCACCTTCCAGTGCTTGGGCGCGACCACCCGCAGGTCGAACGTCGCCTTGAGGTCGGGTTGGTCGAAACAGGCGAACATGCGCTTGGCGTCGGCGGTTTCGAACTGCGAATACAGGTAGGTCTCGTCGTCGACGGGGTCGACGAAGCGATGCAATCCCTCGCCGGTGTTGGAGTAGCTGCAGTCGGCGTCGACGACGAGGACGTTGCGGTCGGCCAGTCCGCGTAGCGGGATGCCGGTCGACTCGTCGTATCCGGACACGTCGAGGTCGCGTCCGTTGAGGGTGGCGCCGCGGATGTTGTCGGCGGCGATGTCGATGACCGTGTCGGCCCCGGCGAGCGCGTCGAACACCACGGTGGTGGTGGACCGGAAAGTTCGTTCGCCGGGCGCGCCGCTGCCATCGGGGCCGTCGGTGACGTCGAGGCTGATCTGGTAACTGTCTACGGTGATCAGGGCGGCGCGTTCGGCAGCCTGGTCTCGGGTGAGGTTGGGAAGGGCCACGCGTCCAACTTAAACGTGTTGGTGAACACCCGGTAACCGGAGCGACGGGACGGGAACACGCGGCCCGTGACTACGGTTGTCTACGACGGTGAGCTAACCGTCTGTAATCGTCCAGGAGAGGACCACGCTATGTCCGAGAAGGCCCCCGTGAAAAGCCAAGCCGACTTCTGGTTCGATCCGCTGTGTCCATGGTGCTGGATCACGTCCCGCTGGATCCTCGAGGTGGAGAAGGTTCGCGACATCGAAGTGAACTTCCATGTCATGAGCCTTGCGGTACTCAACGAAAACCGCGAAGGCCAGCCCGAAAAATATCGCGAAATGATGAAGAAGGCGTGGGGCCCGGTGCGGGTGGCGATCGCCGCCGAGCAGGCGCACGGGGCCGGCGTTTTGGACCCGCTGTACACCGCGATGGGCACCCGGATTCACAACGAGGGCAACAAGGACCTCGACGAGGTCATCACGCTGTCGCTTGCCGACGCCGGCCTGCCGGCGGAGTTGGCCGCGGCCGCGGACACCGACGCATACGACGACGCGCTGCGCAAGAGTCACCACGCCGGGATGGACGCCGTCGGTGACGATGTCGGGACGCCGACCATCCATGTCAACGGCGTGGCTTTCTTCGGACCGGTGCTCTCGAAAATCCCGCGTGGCGAGGAAGCGGGCAAGCTTTGGGACGCCTCGGTGACTTTCGCGGCCTACCCGCACTTCTTCGAGCTCAAGCGGACCCGCACCGAGCCGCCCGAATTCGACTGACCGGGCGGCGCGCCGCTGTGTAAGGATTGCGGGCATGCGCGTCTACCTGGGTTCTGACCACGCCGGATACGAGCTCAAGCAGCAGATCATCGAGCACCTCGAGGAAGCCGGACACGAGCCGATCGATTGCGGCGCCTTTAGCTATGACGCCGAGGACGACTACCCCGCGTTTTGCATCGCCGCCGCAACGCGCACGGTGGCCGACCCCGAGAGCCTCGGCATCGTGCTGGGGGGATCGGGTAACGGTGAGCAGATCGCCGCCAACAAGGTCCCGGGGGCCCGCTGCGCGCTGGCGTGGAGCGTCGAGACCGCGACCCTGGCCCGTCAGCACAACAACGCGCAGTTGATCGGCATCGGCGGCAGGATGCACACCGTGCCCGAGGCGTTGTCCTTCGTGGACGCGTTCCTGACCACGCCATGGTCGAAAGCCGAACGCCACCAAAGGCGTATCGACATCCTCTCCGAATACGAACGCACCCACCAGGCGCCGCCGGTGCCCGGCGCTAAGGCTTGAGAGAAGGCCCGAGAGACCCGCATGCCCGAGGGGCATACTCTGCACCGGCTGGCCCGGTTGCATCAGCGCCGATTCGCCTGCGCACCGGTCGCGGTGTCCAGCCCGCAGGGCCGCTTCGCCGGTGCGGCCGCCGTGGTGGACGGCCGGGTGCTGCGGCGTGCCAGCGCCTGGGGCAAGCACCTCTTCCATCACTACGCCGACGGCCCGATCGTGCATGTGCATCTGGGTCTCTACGGCGCGTTCACCGAATGGCCCGTTCCCTCAGGCCCCGGCGGTGCGCTGCCGGAGCCGGTCGGACAGGTGCGGATGCGGATGATCGGCGCCGACTACGGCACCGACCTGCGTGGCCCGACGGTATGCGAAGTAATCGACGAGGGCCAAGTCCGCGACGTCGTGGCCAAGCTCGGTCCCGACCCGTTGCGCAACGATGCCGACCCGTCGTGGGCGTGGACCCGGATCACCAAGTCCCGCAGGCCTGTTGGCGCGTTGCTGATGGACCAGACCGTCATCGCCGGCGTGGGCAACGTCTACCGCAGCGAGTTGCTGTTCCGCCACCGCATTGACCCGTTCCGGTCGGGCCGGGGGATTAGCGAGGCAGAGTTCGACGCGGCGTGGACCGATCTGGTGGCTTTGATGAAGGTCGGTCTGCGCCGCGGCAAGATCATCGCGGTGCGGCCCGAACACGACCACGGTCGACCGTCATACCTGACCGGGCGGCCCCGGACGTATGTGTACCGGCGCGCGGGCGAGCCGTGCCGGGTGTGCGGGACAGCAATCCGCATGGCAGTGCTGGAGGGCCGAAACGTATTTTGGTGCCCAGTCTGTCAAACGTGACGCGACTCTTGTCAGATTCGCGAAATCCCCGCAAGAAACGCTGGCGTTTTCAGTTTCGAGCGGCCACCGCGTGCGTATAGGCCACACCGTGAAAACCCTTCCTCGCTTAGCCACAACGATCTTCGCTGGGGCCGCCATTTTGGGTGCGGCCGGGGTGGGCATTGGGTTGACGCGCAAGCACGGCCGGGGCCCTTCCCGCAGTGGTGCCCGGGTGAATTTTGGGACCCGGGCTGGGGCAATAACTGGGACTGGAACAACTGCCATGACTGGCGCGGGGGACCGCCGGGCGGCCCCTGGGGCCCGGGCTGGCCTGGTGGGCCGCCGCCACCGCCGGGTGGCCCGTGGGGACCGCCGGGACCGCCGCCGCCGCCGCCGTGGGGGCCTCGTTAAACCTTTGTCGGTCGGTGCAATCAACCGCGCCCTGCCCAAGCCGGCGGGGCGCGGTTTCATCTAGCCGTAGCGGCGCGCTTCAGGTGGGGGTAACTCCCAGCGCGGCGTAGACCTCATTGCTGAGGGCGACGCTTCGCGGGTCCGCGTTCGCCTTGGTGGCGTCGAAGCGATTCATCACATACGCGTAGCCGATTCGGTGCTCCAGGTCGACAAACGCGAATGAGCCGCCCAGGCCGCCGTGGCCGAAGATCCCGCGGTTGGGGCCGTTCACGCCACGCTGGTTGAGCATGTAACCCAGACCCCAGCCGTGGTCGGCGACCCGAGGGCCCAGCACCAAATCCGTTTCGAATCCGCCCTGGCATACCCGGACGAGGTCCATGTGCTCGCGGCTGAGGAGTTTCTCCTGCGCGAGCGCGTTGTAGAAGGTCGCCAACCCCAGAGCAGACACCTGACCGTTGGTCCCCGGGAACTCGAGCCGACGCCACAGCTCCAGGTCGTGGGAGCCGAGTTCGTCGTCGGGGGCGAACCCCATGGAAATCGACAGTCCCGCCTTGGGGTGTTCGGCCAGGCTGGTCGGGTAGGCGGGCGCTTGCGCGTCGGCCAGCAGATCGCGGGCGTGCGGCTTGTTCACCCGATCGGCACAGCGTGCTTGCTCGGCCCGGGACAAGCCGATGTGGACGTCAGCGCCAAGCGGTTCGGCGATGTCGGTGCGCAGGTACTGGCCGACCGTGCGGCCCGTCACCCGGCGGAACACCTCGCCGAGGATGAAACCGAAGGTGGTCATGTGGTAGCCCTGGGCGGTGCCCGGCTCCCACCAGGGTTCCGCGGCCGCCAGCCGCTCGCAGACAAAGTCCCAGTCGGCGACCTTTTCCCAACCCATGCGGGTGCGCGGCCCGATGACACCGGATCGGTGGCTCATCACCATGGCCAGCGTGATGGCTTCCTTGCCCGCCTGCCCGAATTCGGGCCAATAGCGGGCCACCGGCGCCTGCAGGTCCAGCTCGCCGCGGTCGGCCAGTTGGTGAACGCAGGTGGCAGTCAGCCCCTTGGTGCCGGAAAGCACCGTGGTCAGGGTGTTTTGTTGCCAGGGCCGGGTGCCGGCCGCGTCGGCCCAGCCGCCCCAGAGGTTGACGACGAGGTCGCCGTCGACCCATACCGCGACGGCCGCGCCGACCTCCTTGCGCAGCGCAAAGTTCCGCTCGAACGCGTCGCGCACCGCGACGAAGTCCGAAGCGCATGAGCCATGGATGTCAGCGTCCGCTTTCAGGTCGCTCATGGCGCCTTTCTATCGAGCAAAACCTAGCCCGAGCGGGCGACGGGAATCGAACCCGCGTAGCTAGTTTGGAAGACTAGGGCTCTACCATTGAGCTACGCCCGCGAGTATTAGTCGAGCGAGACTGTATCTGGCGGCGAACATCAAATCTAATCGAAGCGGTTCCGTGATCGCTCCGTGAGGTCTCGAGGTCTTGGAAGGTGCCCGCGAAGCCCGTGGCCAACCTGGTGATGAAGGGCCGTAGGATCGCGTGGTCAGCGCGGGGTGTAGCGCAGCTTGGTAGCGCATCCGCTTTGGGAGCGGAAGGCCGCAGGTTCAAATCCTGTCACCCCGACCAGCGCCACCGACCAGACACCAAGGAGCACACCCGTGAAGAGCAGCGTCGAGCAGTTGAGCCCCACCCGGGTGCGGATCAACGTGGAGGTGCCTTTCACCGAGCTCGAGCCCGATTTCCAGCGGGCCTACAAAGAGCTGGCCAAACAGGTGCGGCTGCCCGGATTCCGGCCCGGTAAGGCGCCGGCGAAGTTGCTGGAGGCCCGTTTCGGCCGGGAAGCGATGCTCGACCAGGTGGTCAACGATGCGCTGCCCGGCCGCTACGGACAGGCGGTCGCGGACTCGGAGGTCAAGCCGATCGGTCAGCCCAGCATCGAGGTCACCAAAAAGGAGTACGGCGAGGAGCTGGCATTCACCGCCGAGGTCGACGTCCGCCCCCAGATCGCCCTTCCGGACCTCAGCGCACTGAAGGTATCGGTGGATCCGGTCGAGGTCAGCGACGACGATGTCGAGGCTGAACTGAAGTCGTTGCGCGCCCGGTTCGGCACCCTGACCGGGGTGGAACGGCCGGTGGAGCTCGGTGACTTCGTCTCGATCGACTTGTCGGCCACCGTCGACGGCGAGGATGTGCCGAACGCGGCTGCGCAGGGCCTGTCCCACGAGGTCGGGTCGGGCCGGCTCATCGCGGGCCTCGACGATGCGCTGGTCGGATTGTCCGTCGATGAGTCCCGGGAATTCACGGCGAAATTGGCGACCGGCGAGCACGCCGGGCAGGACGCGCAAGTCACCGTGACCGTCCGGTCGATCAAGCAACGGGAACTGCCGGAGCCCGACGACGAGTTCGCCCAACTGGCCAGCGAATTCGACACCATTGACGAGCTGCGGTCCAACCTCGGCGACCAGGTGCGTCAGGTCAAGCGCGCCCAGCAAGCCGAGCAGATTCGCAACGCCACGATCGACGCTCTGCTCGAGCAGGTCGACGTGCCGCTGCCCGAGGCGGTCGTCCAGGCGCAGTTCGACAGCGCCGTGCACGGCGCGCTGCACGGCCTGGACCACGACGAAGCCAAGCTCGACGAGGTGCTCGCCGAGCAGGGCAGGTCGCGCGAGGAGTTCGAGACCGAGGCGCGCACCGCCGCAGAGACGGACGTGAAGAAGCAGCTGTTGCTGGATGCGCTGGCCGATGACTTGCAGGTCCAGGTCGGCCAGGAGGACCTCACCGAACGCCTGGTGGCGACATCCCGGCAATACGGCATCGAGCCGCAGCAGCTGTTCGCCTACCTTCAGGAGAACAACCAGCTGCCGGCCATGTTCGCCGATGTGCGGCGCGGCCTGGCGATCGCCGCGGCGGTCGAGGCGGCCACGGTCACCGATACCGACGGAAACGCCGTCGACACCAGCGACCTCTTCGGCAAGCGCGGTCCGGAGGCCTCCGAACAGGCGGGGGCCGAGCCAGCGGGCGAGGCCGAGGAGGCCGACAACTCGAGCGCCGAGGCCTCCGAACAGGCGGGGGCCGAGGCGGAGGTCCAAGCGTCGGACACTTCCGACGACGAAGCGGAATGACCGGCCATGACGCTGTGAGCGAACGCGCCCATTTCAGGGGGTGCGCGACCGGCGAACAGCGGGCTTGGTTGGTTAGGGTCGGTGGCATACGCAACTCGAGAAAGCAGGTAACCCAGTCGTGACTGACATGCGTTCCAACTCGCAGGGTCTCAACCTCACCGACTCGGTCTATGAGCGCTTGCTGTCCGAGCGCATCATCTTCCTGGGCTCAGAGGTGAGCGACGAAATCGCCAATCGGCTGTGCGCACAGATCCTGTTGCTCGCCGCCGAGGACGCCACCAAGGACATTTCGCTCTACATCAATTCACCCGGCGGATCGATCAGCGCCGGAATGGCGATCTACGACACGATGGTGCTGGCGCCGTGTGACATCGCCACGTATGCGATGGGCATGGCCGCCTCGATGGGCGAATTCCTCCTGGCGGCCGGCACCAAGGGCAAGCGCTACGCGCTGCCGCACGCTCGCATCCTGATGCACCAGCCGCTGGGCGGGGTGACCGGTAGCGCGGCCGATATCGCCATCCAGGCCGAGCAGTTCGCCGTCATCAAGAAAGAAATGTTCCGCCTCAACGCCGAATTCACCGGCCAGCCGATCGAACGCATCGAGGCGGATTCCGACCGCGACCGGTGGTTCACCGCCCCGGAAGCCCTGGAATACGGCTTCGTCGACCACATCATCACCCGCGCCGCACACATCACCAATGGAGAAGCACAGTGAATCCTCAGATCCAGCCTCAGGCGCGCTACATCCTGCCGTCGTTCATCGAGCACTCCAGCTTCGGCGTCAAGGAGTCCAACCCCTACAACAAGCTGTTTGAGGAACGCATCATCTTCCTGGGCGTGCAGGTCGACGACGCGTCAGCGAACGACATCATGGCGCAGCTGCTGGTGTTGGAGTCGCTGGATCCCGACCGCGACATCACCATGTACATCAACTCGCCCGGCGGCGGGTTCACCTCACTGATGGCGATCTACGACACCATGCAATACGTGCGGGCCGACATCCAGACGGTGTGCCTGGGTCAGGCCGCCTCGGCGGCGGCGGTGCTGCTGGCCGCCGGAACGCCGGGCAAGCGGATGGCGCTGCCCAACGCCCGGGTGCTGATCCACCAGCCGTCGCTGTCGGGCGTGATTCAGGGCCAGTTCTCCGATCTGGAAATCCAGGCCGCCGAGATCGAGCGGATGCGCACGCTGATGGAAACCACCTTGGCCCATCACACCGGCAAGGACGCCGCGACGATCCGCAAAGACACCGACCGCGACAAAATCCTGACCGCCGAAGAGGCCAAGGACTACGGGATCATCGACACCGTTCTGGAATACCGGAAGCTGTCGGCTCAAACTGCGTGAGTTTTCGCCGAACGTGCACTCACTGCGGATTTTCGACTGATTTTTCGCGCTGATTGCACGCTCGGCGAACAGCGGCGATATCTGCCGGCCGCACCCGGCAGCATCCGCCCACGATGCGAGCCCCGGCCGCGACCCACTGCGTCGCGAGCTGTGCAGAAAACCGGGATCGACCCGTCCAGGCGCGGCGCCGGCCGTCCCAACGCTCGCCGCTGTTCGGGTAGACGATCACCGGCTTACCGATATCCGCGCTGCGGATTGCGGGCAGCACGTCGTCGGGTGCACAGCAATTGACGCCGACCGCGACGATCTCCGGCACCCCCGCCGCGACCGCGAACGCTTCCTCCAGTGGTTGCCCGGCGCGGGTTCGCGTCCCGTCGATGGTGTAGCTCAGCCAGGCCGGCATGCCGATCCCGCGGACCAGGTCGACGAGCGCTTCGGCCTCGTCGACATCGGGCACGGTTTCCAGGGCGAGCACGTCCGCGCCGGCGGTGGCAAGGATCTCCAGCCGCGGTCGATGCCACTGCCTCAAGGCCGCGACGGACAGGCCGTAGCGTCCGCGATATTCGGACCCGTCGGCCAGCGCCGCGCCGTACGGTCCGACCGAGGCGGCGACGTAGCGGTCGGCTGCATCGGCGTTGTCGCGCGCGGCCTTGGCGAGTTCGACGCTGCGGCGCAGCAGCCCGACGCCTTCGTCCCGGTCGATTCCGCGGGCCGCGAAGCCCTCGAACGATGCCTGGTAGCTGGCCGTCGTCGCGATCATGGCACCGGCGCGAAAGTATGCGGCGTGCACCGCGACGATCTCCCGCGGGGCTTCCGCGAGTAGCTTCGCCGACCACAACGGGTCGGAAAGGTCGTGACCGCGCGCCTCGAGCTCGGTTGCCAGGCCGCCGTCGCTGATCAGCACCGATTCGGTGGGCAAGGTAAATCCCGCAGCCAATCCCACCCGGTCACTGTAGGGTTATTTCTTGGAGGTCTGCCCAAACCTCGCGGGATCGCCGGCTTGGGCCGGCACCAGGGGTTCGACGGCACGCCTGCCTCGGTCGGGTAACGACCGCGACACGCCAAAGACACGGATTGCGCGTCTCGGTGAGTGACGGACGCCGTCTGCCTATATGTTTCATCCAGACGGAAGGCATGAACACCCCCGAAATACCAAGGACGCGATTCGGCGCTAATGGTCGCGTCCGGCCCGAGCAAGCGGGTAGCGTCGGGGAATACATGCGGCACAACAAGACGAACGGCGAACAGGAAGTAGGCCCTACGCACCATGGCGCGCATCGGAGACGGCGGTGACCTGCTTAAGTGCTCGTTTTGCGGGAAGAGCCAGAAGCAGGTCAAGAAACTCATTGCGGGCCCCGGTGTGTACATCTGCGATGAATGCATCGATCTGTGCAACGAGATCATCGAAGAGGAACTCGCCGACGCCGACGACGTAAAGCTCGACGAACTACCCAAGCCCGCCGAGATCCGGGACTTCCTCGAGGGGTACGTCATCGGGCAGGACACCGCCAAGCGCACGCTGGCCGTCGCGGTCTACAACCACTACAAGCGGATTCAGGCCGGCGAGAAGAGCCGTGACTCCCGGTCCGAGCCGGTCGAGCTGACCAAGTCGAACATCTTGATGCTCGGACCCACCGGTTGTGGCAAGACCTACCTGGCTCAGACGCTGGCCAAAATGCTCAACGTGCCGTTCGCCATCGCCGACGCCACCGCGCTGACCGAAGCCGGCTACGTCGGCGAGGACGTCGAGAACATCTTGCTCAAACTCATCCAGGCCGCCGACTACGACGTCAAGCGCGCCGAGACCGGCATCATCTACATCGACGAGGTCGACAAGATCGCCCGCAAGAGCGAGAACCCGTCGATTACCCGGGATGTCTCCGGTGAGGGCGTTCAGCAGGCTTTGCTGAAAATTCTGGAGGGCACGCAGGCGTCGGTTCCCCCGCAGGGCGGCCGCAAGCACCCGCATCAAGAGTTCATCCAGATCGACACCACCAACGTGCTTTTCATCGTCGCGGGGGCGTTCGCAGGGTTGGAAAAGATCATTTACGAACGCGTCGGCAAGCGTGGTCTGGGCTTCGGCGCCGAGGTGCACTCCAAGGCCGAGATCGACACCTCGGACCACTTCGCCGACGTCATGCCCGAGGACCTCATCAAGTTCGGCTTGATCCCCGAATTCATCGGCCGGCTTCCGGTGGTCGCCTCGGTCACCAACCTCGACATGGACTCGTTGGTCAAGATCTTGTCCGAGCCGAAGAACGCTTTGGTCAAGCAGTACACCCGGCTCTTCGAGATGGACAGCGTGGAGCTGGAATTCACGGACGACGCGCTGGAAGCGATCGCCGATCAAGCGATCCACCGCGGCACCGGCGCCCGTGGCCTGCGGGCAATCATGGAAGAAGTGCTGCTGCCGGTGATGTACGACATCCCGAGCCGCGACGATGTCGCCAAAGTGGTGGTGACCAAGGAGACCGTGCAGGACAACGTGCTGCCGACGATCGTGCCGCGCAAGCCGTCGCGCAGTGAGCGCCGCGACAAGAGCGCCTAGCGCGTCGAGGAGTACGTCCCGGACGTCCACCGCGAGCCATGCGGTGCCGTTCCGTGCGGGTGTGACGCGCTGTGGCGCCCACGAAACTCGGGTCCGTGCGACAGACGTGATCAACACCACAGTTTTGCTTGTCGGCATTGTCAGCGCGCCGCTGACCTGGGCTTTTATTGCCAAACCAGCCGCGTGCAGGGGCGCGAAAATGGCCATTCCGAGCGAAAAGCGGTGCCATAATCGCTACCGCCAGTGACATAAAAGGGAACTGTGTCGGAGTCGCTTCGACGGCGCGTAACGTGGAACTTCGGCGGAGTGCCTGTCCGGTGGACAAATGGGAGGCGGGAACGTGGATCCGAACGGCAGCGGAGCCGGGTCCGATTCTGAAAACGGGTCTTCGCATACCGGCTCCGAGCGGCAGCGTCTAGAACAAGTCGTCATACGATTCGCCGGCGACTCCGGCGATGGAATGCAGTTGACCGGCGACCGGTTCACGTCGGAGGCAGCGCTTTTCGGAAACGACCTGGCGACCCAGCCGAACTATCCCGCCGAGATCCGAGCCCCCGCAGGCACACTGCCCGGAGTCTCGTCCTTCCAGATTCAAATCGCCGATTACGACATCTTGACCGCCGGCGACCGGCCCGACGTCCTCGTGGCCATGAATCCCGCGGCATTGAAGGCAAATATCGGCGACTTGCCGCGCGGCGGAATGGTGATCGCCAATTCCGACGAATTCACCAAGCGCAACCTGACGAAGGTGGGTTACGTAACGAACCCGCTGGAGTCCGACGAGCTGTCGGATTACGTCGTGCACTCCGTCGCGATGACCACGTTGACCCTGGGGGCCGTCGAGGCGATCGGCGCATCGAAGAAAGACGGCCAGCGCGCCAAAAACATGTTCGCGCTGGGCCTTTTGTCATGGATGTACGGTCGGCCGATCCGAACCAGCGAGAACTTCATCAAGGAGAAATTCGCCCGCAAGCCCGACATCGCGGAGGCCAACGTGCTCGCCCTCAAGGCGGGCTGGAACTACGGCGAAACGACCGAGGCTTTCGGCACCACCTACGAGGTCTCCCGGGCCACCTTGCCGGCCGGCGAATACCGGCAGATCTCGGGCAACACCGCGCTGGCCTATGGCATCATCGCGGCCGGGCAGCTGGCCGACATCCCGGTGGTGCTCGGCAGCTACCCGATTACGCCGGCGTCAGACATCCTGCACGAGCTGTCCAAGCACAAGAACTTCAACGTGATCACGTTCCAGGCCGAAGACGAGATCGGCGGGATCTGCGCGGCGATTGGCGCTTCCTACGGCGGCGCGCTCGGGGTCACCAGCACATCGGGGCCGGGCATCTCGCTGAAGTCCGAGGCGATCGGGCTCGGCGTGATGACCGAACTGCCGTTGCTGGTCATCGACGTGCAGCGCGGCGGCCCGTCGACCGGGCTTCCCACCAAGACCGAGCAGGCCGACCTGCTGCAGGCGCTCTACGGCCGCAACGGGGAATCGCCGGTGGCGGTGCTGGCGCCGCGATCTCCCTCCGACTGCTTCGACACGGCGCTCGAGGCGGTGCGCATCGCGCTGTCGTATCAGACCCCGGTGATCCTGTTGTCGGACGGCTCAATCGCCAACGGCTCGGAGCCGTGGCGGATCCCGAACGTCGGCGAACTGGCGCCCATCAAGCACAACCTTGCCAAGCCGGACGAGCCCTTCCAGCCTTACGCCCGCGACCCGGAAACGTTGGCTCGCCAGTTCGCCGTGCCAGGTACTCCCGGCCTGGAGCACCGCATCGGCGGGCTGGAAGCCGCCAACGGCTCGGGCAACATCTCCTACGAGCCGGTCAACCACGACCTCATGGTCCGGCTGCGCCAGGCCAAAATCGACGGCATCTCCGTTCCGGATCTGGAAGTTGACGATCCGACCGGAGACGCGGAGCTGCTGCTGATCGGCTGGGGCAGCACCTTCGGCCCGATCGGTGAGGCCTGCCGGCGGGCGCGGCGCAAGGGCGTCAAGGTGGCGCACGCCCATCTGCGCCATCTGAGCCCGTTCCCGGCCAACCTGGGCGACGTGCTGCGGCGGTACCCGATGGTGGTGGCGCCCGAGATGAACCTTGGCCAGCTGGCGCTGTTGCTGCGCGGCAAGTACCTGGTCGACGTACAGTCGGTCACTAAGGTTCAGGGCGTCGCGTTCCTGGCCGACGAGGTCGGGCGCGTGATCCGCGCGGCGCTGGGCGGAACGCTGGCCGAAATAGAAGACGATAAGACGACGGTCGCCAGGTTGTCGGCGGCAACAGTTGGAGCGGGAGCTGACGCATGACGACAAGTGCGATTGGCAATCTGGCGGGCACCGACCTCGGGTTGACACCCGGGGTGAAGAAAAACGACGGTGTGCCCACCACGGACCAGCCGCAGAAGGCCAAGGACTTCACCAGCGACCAGGAGGTGCGGTGGTGCCCGGGTTGTGGTGACTACGTCATCCTGAACACCATCCGCAACTTCCTGCCCGAGCTCGGGTTGCGCCGCGAGAACATCGTGTTCGTCAGCGGCATCGGTTGCTCCAGCAGGTTCCCGTATTACCTGGAAACCTACGGGTTCCACTCGATCCACGGGCGCGCGCCGGCGATCGCGACCGGTCTGGCGCTGGCTCGCCAGGACCTGTCGGTATGGGTGGTCACCGGCGACGGCGACGCGTTGTCGATCGGCGGCAACCACCTGATCCACGCGCTGCGCCGTAACGTCAACATCACGATCCTGCTGTTCAACAACCGGATCTACGGGCTGACCAAAGGCCAGTACTCGCCCACTTCGGAGATCGGAAAGATCACCAAGTCGACGCCGATGGGTTCGCTGGACCACCCGTTCAACCCGGTGTCGTTGGCGCTGGGCGCCGAGGCGACCTTCGTCGGGCGAGCCCTGGACTCCGACCGAAACGGGCTGTCTGAGGTGCTGCGCGCCGCCACCGAGCACCGAGGCGCTGCCGTCGTCGAAATCCTGCAGGACTGCCCCATCTTCAACGACGGCTCGTTCGACGCGCTGCGCAAGGAGGGCGCCGAAGAGCGGCTGATAAACGTCCGCCACGGCGAGCCAATTGTCTTCGGCGCCAACGGCGAATACTGCGTGGTGAAGTCCGGCTTCAGCCTCGAGGTGGCCAAGACCGCCAACGTGGCTGTCGAGGAGATCGTCGTGCACGACGCGCACGCCGACGACTCCGCATACGCGTTTGCGCTGTCCCGGCTGTCCGATCAGAATCTCGAGCACACCGTGCTGGGAATCTTCCGCAACATCAGCCGGCCCAGTTACGATGACGCGGCGCGCTCTCAGGTGCTCACCGCCCAGTCATCGAAGCCGTTCGACTCCGCCGCGCTGCAATCGCTGATGCGCGGGCGCGACACCTGGACCGTCGACTGACGTGTCCGAGTTCATGCCCGACGCAGTGTCACTGGCCGGGGTAGTGGTCGCTGGAGGTGAATCGCGGCGTATGGGCCGTGATAAGGCCGGCCTGCCGATCCCGGGGTCTTCCGCCGGCCCCAACGCCACCACGATGGTCGAGCACGTGGCCGGCGTTCTCGGGCAGCGCTGCGATCCGGTTTTCGTAATGGCCGCCCAAGGGCAACGACTGCCCGCGCTGCCGGCTGCCCGCGTCATCCGCGACGAATTGCGCGGGCTGGGGCCGTTGCCGGCGACCGCGCGGGCATTGCGCGCGGCCGCGGAGGCGGGTGCTCAGTTCGCCTTCGTCTGCGCCGTCGACATGCCGTTTCTGGCCGTCGAGCTGATCGACGATCTCGTTCGCAGGGCCGTTGAGACCAACGCCGAAGTGGTGTTGCCGTGGGACGGCCAGGATCACTTCCTGGCCGCGGTATACCGAACCGATCTGGCCGACCGAGCCGATGCGCTGGTGGCCGCCGGTGAGCGCTCCATGCGCGCCTTGGTCGGCGTATCGGACACTCAGCGGATCGTCACCTCTGATTCCCGTCCGCTGACCAACGTCAACACGGACGCCGAGCTG
>NZ_JBKQOI010000211.1:0-11055 GCF_052145595.1 Mycobacterium sp.
ACAGGCGATATCGGCCCTCGCATCGCGGGTAAGCTGCAGTACCTTTGCTCAACTGAAACCGTCATGAAATTTTAGCCTCGATCCACCCTGAACCATGTATCGGCCCGGCCGAACGCGAACTTGCGGACGGGGAAAGCCAGAACGCCAGCCTCATCGGGGGCGCGGAGTCGTTCAGCCGCCAGCAAACGAGCGGTCTCGCGCACCACCCCTAGGGCGCGGCCGGCCGGTATCGCGACATCGACCGCACTCCCCCGTCAGCGCCGCTCACGGTTCCACGGCGACCGCATGAGCAGGAATACGGCGGAATCGAATACGGCGGGTTACCAGTAAACTACTCCGTTTTGCGTTGCCACCCAACGGCTTTCATTAACGAGCAAGTCCGAGGAACGCCATCATCGCCCGCTCGAACTCTACGAGTTGCTTCGCCGTCAGTCGGCCTACTCGGGCATGGAGATTCGACCTTCTGACGGTCGTGAGTTTGTCGATCATCACATCACTATCGTGATCGAGTCCCGAAAGCCGCCCGTCTCCGCCGCTGATGCGGATTCGCATCAGCGGAGCGTCTAATAGTGTGCTGGTCATCGGCGCTACAGTCACCGAGCTCGTGGCATCGAAGAGGTCGTCCTGAACGATCACCGCCGGACGCGGCTTCGCCGCGTAAACACCCCCGGCCACGGTCCAAATCTCCCCTCGATTCACTCCTCGTCCCACCGGGTCGAGATGGCCTCGATGAAGTCCTGGTCGTCGTTGTTCTCGTCTGCTTCTGCAACCAGCGAGGCCTGCCTGTGCGCCTCGACCGCGAAAGTCGCGGTCCGCACGTCAGGTACCCAGACCTGCAGTGGTCGGAGGCCACGCTCTCGCATCCGCCGCCGGTACTCGCTGACCCTCTCTCTCACCGCCATAGCACAATGTTACATGTAACGCCGGATGTCGGACAGTCAGAGCGTCAGCAAACACGTAGATGACGCAAATCTCCGGGATCAACGCGCATCTGTGCGGCCCCAGCCGGCAGCCAGTCATCACCAACTTGGCCTTCTCGCGGATCGCTGGGGTCAGGATCGCTAGATGGAATACGGCGGGATCGAATATGGATAGTTACCAGTAAAGGTCCTCCGTTTTCCTTATCACGCTGTGCTGCAACATATTTCAGCTTCGAACGGCGCGCCGCTAATGCATGTCAAAATTCAGATGCCGTCGACAGTTCGGGCGACCGTTTGGGCGGTCCGACGCCGGCCTGAATTCGGATGCACCGCGAGGACGGCGCCATGACTATCCAAGTTGCGACGTCGCACCAGCTGGCGGAAGTTCTCACAAATCCCGTGCCCATGACCTGGTCCAACTATCCATCAGTCACGCCATCTCCCGACCAGAACGTTACTGCTCCAATTCGGCGACGGTGACCAGCCGTTATCCCAGTGAGCAGCCACCAGCTCCCACACCCACGAACCATTGTTAGCGCTGACACGGAGATGCCGGCCATCACACTTCACATCTACACCGACGAGGGCCCAACCACGGGCAATGTCATCCCAGCCGCGATTTCCATCCACAAGGATCAGTGGTGCCACATCGTGGACGACGCCGGGCGTCCTACTGCTGCCAAAAACTGCTGCCACCTCGCCGAATTCGCAGGTGACCTTCCCGTCGTAATGCAGTTCGATGCTCATTGCGAGGTCACGCCCTCCGCTTCCCGCGCCCACTTGACAATGTTGTACACCGTCGCCCCGGGCAACGCCACGCTCCGGCGAAGGTCTCCCGTCGACTCACCGGGAGTTACCTGTGGGCCACCCGGTCCACCCCCGACCGCACACGGTGATCGGCGATGAACCGCTGGGTGGGGCTACCAGTAGGCTGCTGCGTTTCATCAGGTGAATCAATTGCCCATTCCCTAGCCCACCCGCGCCAGTAGCGTCTCGTCGCCGTGGGCACCGGGTAACTATGGCGGACACGATATGAAGCTCGGTCGTTGATGGCGGTGCTAATGCGAAAAGCGAACGGATTTGGCGAAACCCGCGTTAGGCTGCTCGATGTCACGGACACAACGCGCATCGGGAGTCTGCTATGAAGTCAAACGCGCAGGGACTTGGGAAAGACGCTGGTCGGCTACGCGAATTCGCCGCATTCGATAAGTTCTCGGATGATGAGCTGGAGCGTGTCGTCCGAGCAGCACATCACATTTCGCAGTCCGTGCCATGGCCGCTGATTCGTGAGCAGACTCCATCGGACGACTGCTACATCCTGCTCAGCGGGGAGGTAGGGGTGTACGTCGGCCGGGACCGCATCGCCGTGTTGGGGCCAGGCGACATGATCGGCGAGTCTGCGCTGCGCCGTGGGAAATTGCGTTCTGCGACCGTAACGACCCTCGGGCCGGCCGAGGTGCTGCGTATCGAGCGCGATGATCTCGCCCGCTTGCTCGACGAGATACCCGCATTGCGTGAGACGATCGACGCGACTGCCGCGCGACACGTGCCTGTCACCCAGCCGCCGAAGCCAAAACCGGCGCGCTCCAAGGTGAACGTCTCGGTTCCGACGGAGTTGGTCGAGCGGTTCGAGCAGGCCGCCGACATCGCGAGTGTGGGCGTCGCGGTCGCGCTCGAGGACGCACTCACCCAGTGGATCGAACGGAACAGCACATTCGAGCAGCCAGGAACCGACTCGCGGCCGTAGTCCGCGGGCTTCGGAATCGTTCTGTTGGCTACCGCGGATGATCACTTGCGCGAGGCTTTTTGGTCAGCCAAATTGGAGCACTGCTAGTGCCTGCGCCAGTTCGGGAAGCCGGCTGTCGTCGCAGGCATCGAGGACCTGGACTTGTCGCCCAATGTCAGGGTTAACGAGCCGCGTCGTTCTTGGTTGGCGTCCGGCGCAACAGCAACGACCTAGACCTACAAACGTCCGTGAGTAGGGTCGGCCTATGACCGCTCTGCGAACCCAGGTCTGTGTAGCCGGTGGCGGTCCCGCCGGACTTGTTCACGCTCTCCTACTAGCCCGCGCCGGTGTCCAGGTTGTGGTTTTGGAGAAACACAATGACTTCTTGCGTGACTTCCGCGGCGACACCGTGCATCCAACCACCCTGCGGATCATGGACGAATTGGGGTTCATCGACGAGTTCTTGCGTCTACCCCACACCAAGATCACGCGGGTTGCATTTGACACCGACGGGTCACTTCGCACTTTCGGCAACTTCAGTGTGCTCAAACGGCTGGGTTTCAAGCAGCCCTATATCGCGTTGATGCCGCAGTGGGACTTCCTCGACTTCCTCGCCGAAAAGGGCAGTGCTTACCCGGAATTCACCTTGGTCCGCAATGCCGAGGTCACCGAGTTGATCTTCGATGGCGGTCGGGTCGCCGGGGTACGCACGCCGGAACTTGATGTGCATGCCGAGCTGGTGGTGGGCGCCGACGGACGCACATCGGCCGTACGGGCTGCAGCCGGTCTGAAGACCGCTACCGCGCACTCCCCTATGGATGTCTTGTGGTTCCGCCTGAAATGGCGCCCCGGTGATCCTCAAGAGCTCTTCGCAGTCATTCGCAAGGGCCTGCTCATGGCCATGATCTACCGGGGCGATTACTGGCAGGTCGCCCATCTCATGCCTAAGGGAACCGACCCACGCGACGGCTCACTGGAGGCGTTCAAAGAGCGCCTGGTCTTAGCGCGACCGCAGCTGCGGGAACACGTCGACGACCTGCATTCCTGGGAAGACACCAGCCACCTCGACGTGCGGGTGGACCGGCTCGAAACTTGGTGGCGCACAGGTCTGCTGTGCATCGGCGACGCCGCGCATGCCATGTCACCGGCGGGAGGGGTCGGCATCAACCTCGCTGTCGCCGATGCGGTGGCGGCAGCGAACATTCTGTACGCTCCACTTCGCGAAAATCGAGTGACCAATACAGATCTCGCCAAGGTTCAGCGCCGCCGCGAGCTGCCCACCCGAATCATCCAGGCCGCTCAGGTTTTAATCCAGAACCAGGTGATCGAACCCTATTTGACCGGCGACCTGTCCCCGATCCCCATCCCAAAAATCATCGGTCGGGGCCCGTTGCAGTTCATCCCGCCGATCGTCGTCGGACGCGGCTTCCGCCCAGAGCATGTACGCACGCCAGACGTACACGCCGGCTAAGAGTCGACCTTTTCCGTTGGCCCTGTATTGGGTCCGCCCACGGATAAACCAAGCCATGCCTCGTCGGTCCTAGTAACTAGGCCTGCCCCAGAGCGCTATCGCCGCCAAGGCCAGCAGCGCGAAGTTCAATACGATCATTCCCGATTCACGCCGACGCGCGTGGACCACTGCTGCACCGAGCATGACAATAATCAAGCCCGCTGTACCAGCTGTTAGCACCAACCGGTACGGAACATCCAGCACCGCGGGCAGGATGATTGCCAGACCGCCCATCATCTCTGTGAATCCCACGAATCTCACTGTGCCCGAGCTGAAGTCTTCGACCCAACCCGCTCCCCACAGCACTAGGTGTTTTTTGGATAGGACCAACTTCGTGGCGCCGGCGGCGGCGAAGGCCAGGCCCATCCCGATGCTGACAACCCATAAAGCCACATTCACTTTCACGTTTGTGGCGGTCGTGCCGTTCATCCTCAGACAAGGTGACTCGCAGGGATCGATTTCGACCACCCGATCACGTCGGCGCGCAGCGGGATCGTGCGCTGTTCGATATCACGTTCGAGTCCACCTATCTCGCAGTCGTACAAGAGCTTTAGGCCTTCGGCTCGATCGCTTAATCAACGAGCGGGTCGAACATGTGCGCCGGGTCTATGCCAAGTTGGCGAGCAACGTGGCTGGTGTCCCAATACTCACGCCAGTGAGCGATCGCGCCGTCGCGGACCTCGAAAATGGCTGTGACGAAGAACTCAACCGTGACGCCATTCATTGCATTCACGTCAACTCGTTCAACGACCACGGTGTCGCCGCTCGACACGATTGTGCGAATTTTGCTCCCCTCGATCATGCCTGTTGAGAGGCTGTTGTGTTTCTCGAGCTCGGCGCGCGCCGCGTCCCGTCCGACGACCACCGGCGAGAGAGGCACATGGAGCTGCCATACAAAGTCGTCCGCCATTAACGCGGTCATCGCGTCGATGTCTATGTGCTGGCCGTAAGCGGCATGTATGAAGTCGAGCACCGTCTGTTCGATTTCATTCTCGGCGACGCCCTCTTGCATGTTCGTTTCCTTCGCTCGTCATGTGTCTGCACGAAAGCCGGCTGCTGGCTTCAGGGCTAAATAAATTGGTTGATTTAATCCTCGGTGTCGACAATATCCGGCACGTCTGGGTCCGGTAAAGACCTGCCGTGACGTCGCGGGGGCGAGGTGAGCCGGAACGGCGGGTCCGGCGGCAAGGCCGGGGGTGGCGCGGTCCCCTATCTGGGACGGATGTACGCGACGCGCTCTGGCTGGCGTCGCTCGATTACTTGCCTTTCATCACGTTGGCGCGCCCACCAGGCCCGCAAGGTTTGAACATCGATCGGCGTAGTCGGCTCGTCAAAGGGCGATGGTGCGGTGTACATGGTGCCTTCGTTCCCTGGTGGATTGTAGACGATTATGTTCACTATTTGCTGTGAGCATAGTATGCATCCCGTAGGAACGCTAGCGTCTACTAAAATGTTTCCTTTCGGAGGCCACATGTCCGCACTAGCCGGTTGGCGGTACCAGTGGCGGACGGCATCCGTTGGCGGCCGGATCCCACCACCAGCCGTTGTCGCATGCCAGCGGTCGCGGCCCGACACCGAGCGGGCGGCATACATTAGCCGTCGGGTCCCACCACTGGCCCGGGTCGCATGCCAAGGGTTGTGGCCCGACGCCCAGCGGCCGGCACGCGTCGCCGGTCGGGTCCCACCACTGTCCGGCGTCGCATTGCAGAGGTAGTGGCGCCCCAGGGGGTCGACATACGTTGGCCTTCGGGTCCCACCAATCGCCGTTTGCGCATTGGGCCGAGCTCACCGCGGGCGTCGCGATCGTCACGGCTGTCATCGCCGCTAGCGCCATCATGACGACGGGAACAGGCTGGCGAACGAACGTCCTCACTGCGGGCCTCCCCCGTGTGGCTTATGCATCATCGAACCGAGCCCGGGCATAGAGGTCAAGATCAGGCTTGCCCACCGATGAATCCCGGCCGCGCCACCGGTCATACCTTTACGAACGAATCGATCGCAAAGGTGGATCTCATGACCAGTGCCCTACCCCCAATCGTCGACCACGCGACGTGGCGCGCCGCGCTCGACGAACTGCGCAAGCGCGAGAAGGCCGCCACCCGCGAACTGGACGCGATCGCCGCCCAGCGGCGCCGTCTGCCGATGGTCGAGTTGCCCGACTACACCCTGATCGGCGCAGACGGGCCTATCCGCCTGGTCGATGTGTTTGACGGCCGCTCGCAGCTCATCGTCTACCACCACATGTGGTCGGACGGCGCGGAATGGCAGTGCGGCGGGTGCACGGGCTTCACGTCCCAGTTCACCCGACTCGAGTTCCTCGACAACTACGACGCCCGGTTCGTCATCGTCACCAATGGGCCAATCGAAGAGGCACTCGCCTACAAACGGAAGGTCGGCAACCGGATGGAGTGGTACTCGTCCTCGGAGAGCCCGTTCGGCGCCGACATGGACGCACCGCCGGGCGGGGGTTTCGCGGTCAACGTGTTCCTGCGCGACGGTGACACCGTCTATCGCACCTTGCACACGAACGGCCGGGGCACCGAGCAGCTCAGCCACTCGTTCGGGCTGATCGACCTGTTGCCGTGGGGCCGCCAGGAGGAATGGCTCGATTCGCCTGAAGGTTGGCCCTCGCGCCCTACATACTCGGGTTGGCTCGGCTCCCCCGATATCGCCCGCGCCTACGGACACAAGGACAACTCATGACCGCCACCGCCGAACGCTACGTCGTCACCCGCACCATCGCTGCCACCCCGGCCGAGATCTTCGCTGTCCTCGTTGACCCGTCCCGCCACCAGAACACCGAACCCACCGACTGGGTCCGCGACGCGGTGGACACCGCACCGATCACCGGCATCGGACAGATTTTCGCGATGAACATGTTCCTCGAACAGGCCGGCCGCCACTACGTCACGTACAACCTTGTCGACGTGTTCGAGAAGGACCATGCCATCGGGTGGATGCCGGGAGCGCTCGACGACGCGGGCAATCACTCCCCCGGCGGTTGGTCCTGGCGCTACGACCTCGCTCCGAACGGCGACCGCACCGATGTCACCCTCACCTATGACTGGAGCGGCACGCCGCAGGATTTCCGGGACCGGGTCGGCGGGATGCCCAGGTTCTCTGAGGACTACCTCGCCGCGTCGCTGGCAACGCTAGAGCGATCGGTCGCGGGCTGACCAATCTGCACCCCAATGGGTTTCACGCCTGCGCTCGCCGCAAGGCCAATGCCAGGGCCGACGGGACCGCTCTCCTAAAGAGTGCCCGGGTGAGCGATCGGGCGCAGTTCCAGCCGCGGGATCCGTTGAAAATCGTCCGGGTTGCACGTGTAAAGCGCGACACCGTGAGCGATTGCACTCGCTGCGATCAATGCGTCGTACGCGCGTGCCGCCGGCTTTCGCCCCGATGTGCGGAGTGCTGCGGCAACCCCACCGAATGCTCGTGCGCAGTCGGCGTCGAACGGAAGAACCTCAAAGTCTGCCTCGGCCTGCTGTAGATGTTGTTGGCGTGCCTGCCGCTCATCATCGCTCTGGGCTACGTGCGGGCCAACGGATAACTCTGCCAGGGTGATCGCACTGATTACCGATTCGTCAGGAAGGGACGTCGGGTCAGGGATCTCGCCGAGAAGGATCACTGTGGAGGTGTCCAGCATTCCTCGCGTTGGTAGCTCGGTCACAGGGATGGATCAATCACCTTGTCGACATCGCGGCGAAACGTGTCGGGATTTACTCTCGGGAGATGCTTGCGTCGGCGAACAAGCTCGGCAGGGCCGACGCTGGGATGGGGTAGTGGACGCAGTTCGGCTACCGGGGTGCCGTCGCGGGTGACGATGATGCGTTCGCCGCGCTCCACGCGCCGCAGCACTTCTCCCCCCCTGTTGCGTAACTCGCGTACAGTCACGGATCCCATGACCGCAAGTGTATCACCGGTGAGACCAGTTCACGTTTGGATGGAGTCGCTTGCGTGAGGCGCCTACCCCTCAGTTCGGCCAGCGTGACCGTAGGACGTCCGGTGTGTGAGCCGGCCAGTTCGGGCGGCCGACGACTTCGCCGCCGCTGAGTTGGGCGATGATGCGCGGCCCGCGCAGGCGGCTGTTGTCGTAGACGGTGGCGACGTCGGACAAGGCGATGGCGTCGGCGACCAGAGCCCACAAGCGGCGGTGCCGCTGGCGGATCTTGGTTTCCGGGACGTCGTGCCCGCCGGCCTGCGCCCGGTGTCGGACACGCTCGACCGCAAGGTCCTCATGTCAAGCAAAGGAGCGAGTTCTCAGCGTCAAGCTGCGATCGGCAAACGCACCAACTGAAAATGTCTCCCCGGTGTGTAGACCCTCCCCCGATCGATGAATGATCCACGCGCACAAGCAAGCACGAACGGGTCCGAAAATGCAGGTTCACCGGCCCTGTCTGAGCTGCAACGCGGCCGCGACGACGGGCTTGGCCCAATCCGGTGTGTTGGCCAAATCGGGTGGCCCGACGATGCGGCCGTGGCGCATGTGCAGCACCAACAGTGGCAGCGGTGCCTGTCCGGCCGCGGGGTCGGCGGTCGCGGAGTTGTCATACACGCGTAGCTCGGTGAGCGCGGGTAGTAATTGCACCAGATTCAGCAGGCTGTGGCGGTAGCGACGGCGGATGTCGGCTTCGGGAATGTCGTGCCCGCCGGCGCGGACCCGTTGTCGTACCCGCTCGATGTGGGCGTCAGCGCTGGCCAGCCCGACGTAGAAGACGCGGACCTCGATGCGACGCGAGGCGGCCTCGGCCAGCAGTCGCGGCATCGTGTTGCCGCCGAGTGTGGTCTCGAAGGTGAAATCGAGACGTTGATCAATCGCCTGTTCCAGCAGCTTTCGGCCCTGCTGCCATGCCGCCGCGTTAGCCTCGGGCTGGCCCAGCCCGGGGTTGGCCGCCATGAGAGCGCGTGCGGCCTCGTCGGGGTTGTAGTACTCGCCGCCCGCAGCGCGGATCGCCGCGCCGCCGATGCTGCTCTTGCCGGCACCGTTGACACCTGCCAACACGTACAGCCGCGCCGGCGCCGTTGTTTTGCGAGCCATGGGCCGTGCTAGATCAGCGCCGGATCACCGCCGCCGCGCGGTGCGCGCGGCCTTGACCGCAGCGGCGCCGAGTTCCTCCGGTGTGGCGTCGAATGCCGCAGCGACTCCGGCTTTGGCTTTCGGTGTCTGCATGGTGGCCAACAGCTCGTCGAAGCGCTCACTGAGGTCGTTGAGTGCCGGTGTCGCTGATTCGGTCAGGGCCTGGAATTCGGCATACGACAGCAACACCGCCCTGGGGGTGTTGTGCTTGGTGATCACCACTGCCCCGTCGAGTGTGGCCTGCTCGAAGACCGTGCCGAACTCGTTTTTGAGGCGGCTGGCGGTCACCGCGGGCACATCGACCAGCTTGCCGTCGCGGTTGCGGAACATGACGGTGGACATGGCGCTCTCCTCGTTCGTTGTCTGCACGCCCACCATTCTAGCCATTTTGTCTATTTTGTGTGAATTGGACATTTTATCCAGAACCGGTGCGGGCGGGGTGTTGGTCCTCGCCCACGCTGCGTAGTCCCGCCATGGCGATGTCGATGGCCTGATGGACCGCGGCCTGAACCCGTTCGGTGGTGTCGCCGCGTTGCAGGCAAATGAGCGCGGCGGCAAGCGCTGCACCCATGACTGAGCCAATGACCGCGCCGGCCGCCGGGGCGTCGAGAAGGTCCGGGTAGGCGTCGTGCAGCGCTTCGGCGAGGCGGGTTTCGGCTAGGAAGTACCGGTGCAGGGTGGCCGCCTGGACCGAGGGCACGGAGATGACCATGGGCAGCCGCACCGACGCCAACCCACCGTCAAGTTCGTCCCTAACCGCACTGGCCGACATGTGGTCCATGGCTTTCAGCAGCACGTCAGACACGTGCTCAGCGGGCTTGCGCTCCTTGATGATCGCGACCGCGTCGTCGATGCGGGCTGACAGATGCGGGAAGAGCACTTCGTCCTTGCTCGCGAAGTGATTGAAAAAGGTCTTTGTCGACACCTCCGCGCTCGCGGCGATCTCGGCGACGGTGGTCTGCTCGTAGCCCTTCTCCTCGAACAGGCGCATCGCGGCGCCGATCAGCGCCTGGCGGGTGCGCTGGCGCTTGCGTTCGCGCAAACCCATGTCGTCGGCCATGGCGGGAGCGTCCTCCTGACGAAATCTACATTGAGTATATCAGTATATCCGATATATGCTTATATTGAGTGTAACGATGGCAGGTCACCCCAGATGGGAACTTTGTGATGGGCAGTTTGGAGGGCCGAGTCGCACTGGTCACCGGGGCGGGTCGGGGAATCGGGCGAGCCGAGGCGGTGTTCTTCGCCGCCGAAGGCGCCCGCGTGGTGGTCAACGACCGCGGCGTCGAGCGCGACGGCACCGGCGCCGATGCCGGCGTCGCCCAAACCGTGGTCCACGAGATTACGGCGGCCGGGGGCAGTGCGATCCCCAACAGCGACGACGTGACGGACTGGCAGGGCGCGCGCCGCATGATCGATGCGGCGGTCGACGCCTTCGGGGACCTGCACGTGCTGATCAACAACGCGGGTATCGACAACCACGCGGCGCTGGAGAACATCACCGAAGACCAATTCGACTCGGTCATCGCGGTCAACCTCAAGGGAACCTTCGCGGTCAGCCGGTGGGCGGCCCATTACTGGCGTGCCCAGGTCGACCAGCACGGTGCGGGCGTGGACCGCGTGATCATCAACACGGCTTCCGAGTCCGGGCTGACCCAGCCATTGCCGCTGCAGTCCAACTACGCCGCCTCCAAGGCCGGCGTCGCGGCGATGACCATCGTGCATGCGCTGGAGCTGAGCCGCCTGGGGGTGCGAGTCAATTGCCTTGTGCCCAGCATGATCCGCAGCCGCACCAGCCTCGAATTTGTCCCGGGCTTTT
>NZ_JBKQOI010000212.1:0-25526 GCF_052145595.1 Mycobacterium sp.
AAACCTGTCCCTAGTACGAGAGGACCGGGACGGACGAACCTCTGGTCCACCAGTTGTCCCACCAGGGGCACCGCTGGATAGCCACGTTCGGACAGGATAACCGCTGAAAGCATCTAAGCGGGAAACCTTCTCCAAGATCAGGTTTCTCACCCTTTTAGAGGGATAAGGCCCCCCGCAGACCACGGGATCGATAGGCCAGACCTGGAAGCTCAGTAATGGGTGCAGGGAACTGGCACTAACCGGCCGAAAACTTACCAACACACAATCGCAACCACAAATTCCATGCCCCACGGCTATTGTCGTGGCGCACCACACCCCCCACCAGAACAACTAAAATAATAGTGTTTCCGCAATAGAGTTACGGCGGCCACAGCGACAGGGAAACGCCCGGTCCCATCCCGAACCCGGAAGCTAAGCCTGTCAGCGCCAATGATACTGCCCATCAGGGTGGAAAAGTAGGACACCGCCGAACATACACAAAAACACCCCCGTGCAAACGGGGGTGTTTTTGCATTCGCAGATATCGGCCTAATCGAATAATGTCAAATTCACCGACGCGCGCTGCTTTTCCAATTCCAGCAGGGTTCGCTTTCTGTCGAGTCCGCCGCCATAGCCGGTGAGGCTTCCGTTGGCGCCGATCACCCGATGGCAGGGGACCACGATTGCAATGGGATTGTGGCCGTTGGCCCATCCCACCGCGCGCGCGGATCCTGGAGACCCGACCTGTTCGGCGATTTCCCCGTAAGACCTGGTTTCTCCATACGGAATTGTCAGCAGCGCCTGCCACACTCGCCGCTGAAATTCGGTGCCCCGCAACTCCAACTCGATATCGAAGTCGATGAGCTGTCCGGCGAAATAGCCGGCAAGTTGCTCGACTGCGTCACCAAATGCGTCGGGATCGGGCGCCCAGCCGCCGCGGCTCGGTTCGTGGGTCTGCTCGACCATGCGGAGATTCGTCAGGACGGAGCCGCGCCCCGCCAGGGTCAACGGTCCGATCGGACTGTCGATGGTGCGGTAGTGGATCATGCGACCTCCCTTGGTGGCCAATGGTTTACCGGATGCTCGAGAGTGGTCCACAGATGTTGGGTGGCGTAGGAGCGCCAGGGCCGCCAACGGGCGCTGTGCTCGACGAGTGTCCGCTGGTCGGCAGGCAAGCCGAGTCGCCCCGCGGCCAGCCGGAGGCCGAGGTCGCTGGCGGGGAAGGCGTCCGGATCGCCAAGGCCACGCATCGCGATCACCTCCGCGGTCCATCGACCAACGCCGGGCAGGGCGAGCAGCTGTCGGCGCGAGCTATCCCAGTCGCTTCCGGCGTCCAGGACGACGCTTCCATCGGCGAGCCCGGCAACCAGGGCGCGCAGTGTCCGCCGCCGGGCGCCGGGGACCGCCAGATGGACGGGATCGATCTCGGCGAGCTCTTCGACCGATGGGAAGGCATGGGTCAACGCGCCCTCGGGATCGTGCACCGGCTGGCCGTAGGCCGCGACCAGCCTGCCCGCATGGGTCCTTGCGGCTTTCGTCGACACCTGCTGGCCCAGCACCGCGCGCACGGCGAGTTCGGCCTCGTCGACCGTGCGCGGAATACGTTGTCCGGGCGCCTTGGCCACGACCGGAGCGAGGTTCGGGTCACCCGCGAGCGCGTCGACCACCGCTTCGGGGTCGGCATCGAGGTCCAACAGCCGCCGACAGCGCGCGATCGCGGTGGTCAGGTCGCGGAAGTCGTCGAGCACCAGCTGGCAGCGGACGTGATCGACGGCGGGCGTCAGGCTGACCACCGCGCTGCCGGCGGGTAGCCGCAGACTGCGTCGGTATGCGCCGTCGCGCACCTCCTCGCAGCCGGGCACGGCACCGGCCGCCAGATGACCGAAGACGCCCTCGTAGGCGAACGGTGTGCGCACCGGTAGGCGAAGGCACACCGCCCCTGGGGAATTCGCTCGGGATTTCAAGGACGCGGACCGGACCGCCGCGCGCTTGCGCAGCGCCGTCGGTGTGTTTTCGAACACCAGGCGCACGGTGTCGTTGAACTGACGGATGCTGGAAAACCCGGCGGCGAATGCGACGTCACCGAACGGCAGGTCGGTGGTTTCGATCAGCACCCGGGCGGTCTGGGCGCGTTGCGCGCGGGCCAGCGCGAGTGGGCCCGCACCGACCTCCGCCTGCAAAAGCCGCTCGAGCTGACGGGTGGTGTAACCGAGGTGGGCCGCCAGGCCGCCGACGCCTTCGCGGTCCACCGTGCCGTCGGCGATCAGCCGCATCGTCCGCGCAACGACGTCACCGCGCACATTCCATTCGGGAGATCCCGGGGACGCGTCGGGACGGCACCGCTTGCATGCCCGGAATCCCGCACGTTGCGCGGCCGCCGCGGTCGGATAGAAGCGAACGTTGCGAGCGAACGGCGGCCGTACCGGGCAGCTGGGCCGGCAGTAGATCCGGGTTGTCAGCACCGCGGTGACGAACCAGCCGTCGAACCGGGCGTCCTTGGACTGCACCGCCCGGTAGCAGCGTTCGAAATCCTCATGCACGCCTCAACAGTTACACCCGCCCACCGACAAAACTGGCGGAAAAACGACATGATCGTGGGCGGGGCCGTGCGGTCGTCTGGTAACGGTTCGCGCACGTTTCGGATATCGCGCGACGCGCCACCGCGGTTTTTGTCGTCCCATGGTTGACACTGCGGGGCATGAAGCGATCGCGGGAGCCCGACGTTGGCGCGTGAGATCTCCCGCCAGACCTTCCTGCGTGGTGCCGCCGGAGCGTTAGCCGCCGGCGCAGTTTTCGGATCGGGCCGAGTCGGCTCTGTCCCGGCTACGGCCGCTCCGAACACCTCCGGTTGGGGCGCCCTTTCCACCGCCATCGGCGGCCCGGTGTTGACGCCGGGCGACGGGCAATTCGCCTCGGCCAAACAGGTTTTCAACACCAACTACAACGGCTCCACGCCGGCGGCGATCGTTACCCCGACATCGCCGGCGGATGTGCAAAAGGCAATGGCATTCGCCGCTGCCCACAACCTCAAGGTCGCTCCGCGCAGCGGTGGGCACTCCTACATAGGGGGGTCCACGGCTAACGGCACCATGGTGCTCGACCTGCGTCAGCTGCCCGGGGGCATCAACTACGACGCCGCCAGCGGGCAGGTCACGGTGACGCCCGCAACCGACTTGTATGCGATTCACCAGGCCCTGGCCGCGGCCGGCCGGGGAATCCCGACGGGTACCTGCCCGTCGGTCGGTGCCGGGGGCCACGCCCTGGGCGGCGGGCTGGGCGCCCAGTCCCGGCACGCGGGCCTGCTCTGTGACCAATTGACGTCGGCATCGGTGGTGCTTCCCGGCGGCCAGGCGGTCACCGCGTCTGCCGCCAACAACCCCGACCTGTTCTGGGCGCTGCGCGGTGGCGGTGGCGGCAACTTCGGGGTCATAACCTCACTGACCTTCGCCACGTTCCCCACCCACGACGTCGACGTGGTGAACCTCAATTTCCCGCCGCAGTCGTTCGCGCAGGTCCTCGTCGGTTGGCAGAATTGGCTGCGGACCGCCGACCGAAACAGCTGGGCACTGGCGGACAGCACGACCGATGCGATGGGTACGCACTGTCGGATCATGGGGACCTGCCCCGCCGGGTCGGGCGGCAGCGTGGCGAACGCCATCACTTCGGCCGTGGGGATGCAACCGGCCGGTACCGAGAACCACACGTTCAACTATTTGGATCTGGTGAGGTATCTGGCCGTCGGGAACCTCAACCCGTCGCCGCTCGGCTATGTCGGCGGCTCCGATGTTTTTACGACGATCACTCCGGCCGCCGCCAAGGGGATCGCCTCGGCGGTCGATGCCTTTCCGCGTGGGGCCGGTCGCATGTTGGCGATCATGCATGCCCTCGACGGCGCGCTGGCCAGTGTGGCACCGGGGGCGACGGCCTTTCCGTGGCGTCAGCAGTCCTCGCTGGTGCAGTGGTACGTCGAAACACCCGGTGACCCGTCGGCGGCGACCAGCTGGCTCGCTACGGCACACCAAGCGGTGCAACCGTATTCGGTCGGCGGCTATGTCAACTACATCGAGGCGAACCAGCCGGCTTCGCGCTACTTTGGCGCGAATCTTTTCCGGCTGAGCGCCGTACGGCAGAAGTACGATCCCGGCCGGGTCATGTTCTCCGGGCTGAATTTCTAGCCGTCGAGTGTGCCTCGGCCGTTGGCATGTCGACTTGGCGTGCCTGTTGGGCGGCGCTGAGCGGCTCATTTAGGCAGCTGTCGAATTTGAGCTGTCACTGCTGCGTCGCGATATCGGAGGATTGGACCGTGATTGTGGGCTGAGAACGGGCAGGGCGCCATGGAAGGCTCAGGGTCTGAGCATTGCGATGGATCGACAGCGGACGAATAATCTGGCCTATGAAATTGCGGCACTTTATCGGCGGACTGGAAGGGCCGCCGGAACCCTTGACGCGACGAAGCTGTTCGTACCGATGACTGGCAACCACCACTCGAGGAGCGCGATGACTTTGTTGGAGTTAACTAGCAGTGGGACAGCCGATTTCGATAAGGGCGATGTCTATTTCATCGGTAACGCCACCACATTGATCCGCTTTGGCGGACTGACGATCCTGACCGATCCCGCCTTCCTGCACAAAGGCGAACACGTCTACCTGGGTCATGGCATTTGGGCACGGCGCGAGGTCGAGCCGGCTTGCCAGATCGCTGATCTGCCGCCGATAGACCTGATCGTCTTGTCGCATTACCACGGCGATCATTTTGATGATGTCGCCGCACAAGAGCTCGACAAGAAGCTGCCCATCGTGTCGACGGCTGACGCGGTGGACAAGCTCAAAGCTCTCGGCTTCGAACGTGGCTATCCCCTGGACACCTGGGAATCGCTCGAGGTGCACAAAGGCGAGGCGAGGCTGAATATCACCGCGATGCCGGGCAAGCACGCGACGGACGAGGCGGTCAACGAGTTGCTGATGCCTGTCAACGGACACATGCTGGACTTCAGCCGCAATGCCGATCACCTTTACCGGCTCTATATAACAGGGGACACGATGCTGGTCGACGGCCTGGAGGAAATTCCGCGCCGGTACCCCGACATAGACCTCGGCATGATTCACACGGGCGGGACGACCTTCCTTGTCACGGTGGTCACGATGACGGGCGAGCAAGGAGTGAAGGCCGTCGAGATCACCAAACCTCGCACCGCCATCCCGATCCACTACAACGACTTTTCGGTGTTCCTGTCCGGACTTGACGATTTCAAGAAGGCGGCCCAGGCTTCAACCGCCAGGACGAGATTCGTCTACCTATCACATGGTGAGACCTACACATTCACGCCCAACGGGAGAGGATCGATCGCCCCACGCACCGGGGCGAAGGCCGCGCAGCCAGGATAATTTTTATCCTGCTGAGCGGGCCTCAAACGGGTGAGGCCAGCCGGGTGGGTTTGTCGTGCCCTCGAAGAGTCACGGTATCACCCAAAGACCAACGGGCGCACTCCTTTTCGTTCGCACCCTGGACTGCGTCCGAGGTCGCGAGCAATCGGCGCGGGTGCGACTTGGCCAGCTCGCACAGTCGGGCCGCCTCGTTGACCGGTTCGCCGATTACGGTGTATTCGAACCTTTCCCTGGCGCCGACGTTCCCGGCGACGACCTGGCCCGCCGCCACACCGATGCCGGCCTCGAGGTCGGGCATTTCGGTGGCGAGCCGGTCGGCGATCGCCCGCCCAGCGGCCAGCGCCTCGTCTTCGGGACGGTCGAGGCGCATCGGGGCCCCGAAGATCGCCAGCGTCGCGTCACCTTCGAACTTGTTGACCAGTCCGTGGTGTCGGTCGACCTCCTCGACGACGATCGCGAAGAACCGGTTGAGCACCGCAACGACTTCGGTCGGAGGGTGGCTGGTCACCAACTGCGTGGATCCGACGATATCGATGAACACGACAGCGACGTGGCGTTCTTCGCCGCCCAGTTTCGGTCGCTCGCGTTCGGCGGCTGCGGCGACTTCGCGCCCTACATGCCGGCCGAAAAGGTCGCGCACGCGTTCGCGTTCACGCAGACCGTCGACCATCGCGTTGAAACCGCGCTGCAACTCACCGAGCTCGGTCCCGTCGAACACCACCAGGTCGCCCCGCAGATCGCCACGCTCCACGCGCCGGAGGGCGGCAGCCACAACCCGCACCGGTGTGGCGGTCAGCCAGGACAGGATCCACATCAGGAAGCACCCGAAGATCAATGCCGCGGCCGCAACGATGAACACTCCGACGGCGAACTGGTCCTCCGTCAGATTTCGCATCATCAGCTGGAAGAACGCGATCAGCGCAATGCCCACGACGGGCACACCCGAACCGAGCAGCCACACCATCATGGTTCGGCCCATGATGCCCGCCGTCAGCCGCCGTGGCGGTCGTCCCGCCTCGAGGGCCTGAGCGGCGAACGGACGCAGCGCGAACTCGGTGAGCAGATAGCTGGCGGTGGCGACCAGGAGGCCGGAAAAGCCGACCGCGAACAGAAATCGCGGGATGAACATGGTGTTGGCCATGCCGTAGAGGGTGGTCAACAAAGCCGTCCCAATTCCCCACAGGGTGAGGTCGACGGTCGCGAGTCGCCACGGGGCCAGGAAGGTGTTGCGCTCGTCGAGGCGACTGGGTTTGCGTTCCTCGATTGCCCAGCGCAGCGCGAGCACAGTTCGCCGGGTGATCCAATACGACCCCACCGCCACAGCCAGTGCGATGTAGGCGGGAGCGGCGACGAAGGTGATCCACAACGGCGCGTCGTCGAACACGCTCGGCTCGGGAATGGCGACCGTCACCAGCAGTATGGCGACGCCGATCCCGATCACATTCACCACCGCGACGAGAACGGTCAGAATGAACTGGATGCGTATCCGCCGACGCCGTGGGCTTTCCGTCGCCCGTCCGAGCAGCCAAGAACCGTACGCCGGGGTCTCCGGCAGCCGACCACTCTGACGGGTCAACGCCTCGAGCACCCGGCCCAAGCGTTGCGCCAGGGTCTTGTTGGCCAACATGGTGGCGCCAGCCTAATTCGTCGGTGGCGCTCTAAGGTGAGTCGGGTGCGTCTCGTGATCGCCCAGTGCACCGTCGACTACGTCGGCCGGCTCACCGCACATCTGCCGTCCGCGCGCAGGTTGCTGCTGTTCAAGGCCGACGGATCGGTCAGTGTGCACGCCGACGACCGGGCCTACAAGCCGTTGAACTGGATGAGCCCGCCCTGCTGGTTGACCGAAGAGCTCAGCGGCCGGCTGCCGGTTTGGGTGGTTGAGAACAAAGCGGGCGAGCAGCTGTGCATCACCGTCGAGGACATCGAGCACGACTCCAGCCACGATCTGGGCGTCGACCCCGGATTGGTGAAGGACGGAGTCGAGGCGCACCTACAGGCGTTGCTCGCCGAGCACGTCCAACTGCTGGGCGAGGGATACACGTTGGTTCGCCGCGAGTACATGACCGCGATCGGGCCGGTCGATCTGTTGTGCCGCGATGAACGGGGTGGCTCGGTCGCGGTGGAAATCAAGCGGCGCGGCGAGATCGACGGCGTGGAGCAGCTCACCCGCTATCTCGAGTTGCTCAATCGCGACAGCGTGCTCGCGCCGGTGAAGGGGGTGTTCGCCGCCCAACAGATCAAACCGCAGGCGCGCACGCTGGCCACAGATCGCGGGATTCGTTGCCTGACACTGGATTACGACAAGATGCGCGGCATGGACAGCGACGAGTACCGACTGTTCTGACTTGGCCCGTTTAGACTGACCGCATGGCTCGGCGACGCCCACCGCCCCGCCGGCATCGCCCGGCGGCGCTATCGTCCGTCCTGCGAGGGGTCGAAACGGGGCCCGACGGCTACGACTACGAAGTGCACCCCGTCGCCGCCGCCCGTGCGGTCAAGACCTATCGCTGTCCCGGCTGCGATCACGAAATCCCTTTCGGCACTGCGCATGTGGTCGTGTGGCCAGCAGACTCTCCGCTAGCGGGAGGCCCACCGGGAGTCGAGGACCGGCGGCATTGGCACACCCCTTGCTGGGCCAACCGCGCTAATCGCGGTCCGACCCGAAAGTGGTCCTGATTGCCGGGTTGCTAGGAAGCCTGCTCGACCAACTCGATCAGAACGCCGCCGGCGTCCTTGGGATGAACGAAGTTGATCCGCGAGTTTGCCGTGCCACGCCTGGGCGCGTCGTAGGTCAGCCGGACACCCTGCGAGCGGAGCTGCTCGGAGAGGCTGTCGAGATCGCCGACCCGAACCGCCAGCTGCTGGATGCCCGGACCGCGCTTGTCCAGGAACTTGGCGATTGCCGAGGAATCGTTGACCGGGGCCATCAACTGGATTTGTGCCGTGCCGACCGGGGCACCGGGCACCGCCAGCATTGCTTCGCGGATGCCCTGGTCGTCGTTGACTTCCTCGTGAACCAGAATCATGCCGAGGTGGTCGTGATACCAGGCGATTGCCGCGTCGAGGTCAGCGACTGCGATGCCGACGTGATCGATCGCCGTCACCACCGCGGTGGCAAGGATCTGACGGGCGTCAACTTGATCGGTCGTCATCACATAACGGTAACGTGGCGGCAAAGATTGCGCTTCTTCAGGGGGCCGAATCGGCCGCCCGCGCACGCCTAGGAGGTAGTCATGACGACGTCGGTGATCGTTGCTGGAGCACGGACACCCATCGGCAAGCTGATGGGTTCGCTGAAGGATTTTTCCGCCAGCGATCTGGGCGCCATCGCCATCGCCGGCGCGCTGGAGAAGGCCTTCCCGAATGTCGAGGTGGGAGCGTCGGCGGTCGAATACGTGATCATGGGCCAGGTGCTGACCGCCGGCGCCGGCCAGATGCCCGCCCGCCAGGCCGCGGTGGCGGCCGGCATCGGCTGGGACGTCCCGGCGCTGACCATCAACAAGATGTGCCTGTCGGGCATTGACGCCATTGCGCTGGCTGACCAGCTCATTCGGGCCGGAGAGTTCGACGTGGTGGTGGCCGGTGGCCAGGAGTCGATGACGAAGGCGCCCCACTTGCTGATGGACAGCCGCTCGGGCTACAAGTACGGCGACGTCACGGTGTTGGACCACATGGCCTACGACGGCCTGCACGACGTGTTCACCGACCAGCCGATGGGCGCACTCACCGAGCAGCGCAACGACGTCGACAAGTTCACCCGCGCCGAGCAGGACGAGTTCGCTGCCCGGTCCCACCAGAAGGCGGCCGCGGCGTGGAAGGACGGAATTTTCGCCGACGAAGTGGTGCCGGTGAACATCCCGCAGCGCAAGGGGGATCCGCTGCAGTTCGCCGAGGATGAGGGGATCCGCGCAAACACCACTGCGGAGTCCCTGGCCGGTCTCAAACCGGCGTTTCGCCGCGACGGCACCATCACCGCCGGTTCGGCGTCGCAGATCTCCGACGGCGCGGCAGCGGTAGTGGTGATGAACAAGGAAAAGGCGGAGGAGTTGGGCCTGACGTGGCTGGTCGAGATCGGTGCGCACGGCGTGGTGGCCGGACCGGATTCGACGTTGCAGTCGCAGCCGGCCAACGCGATCAAGAAAGCGCTCGGCCGTGAGGGCATCTCCGTCGACCAGCTCGACGTGGTGGAGATCAACGAGGCGTTCGCGGCGGTGGCGCTGGCCTCGACCCGCGAACTCGGCGTAGATCCCGAGATCGTCAACGTCAATGGTGGCGCGATCGCTGTCGGGCATCCGATCGGCATGTCGGGAGCCAGAATCACGCTGCATGTGGCCCTGGAACTGGCCCGCCGCGGCTCCGGTTACGGTGTTGCGGCGCTGTGCGGGGCCGGGGGCCAGGGTGACGCGCTGATCCTGCGGGCCGGTTAGCCGGGTTCTCCGGGGATTCTCGAGGGTCCTCGGGCGCGGGCCCGTCGCCGTTGCTGGAACGGGGCCTGCGGGTACCATTGTGATCTTCGTCATACGGCCGATCATGGCCATTTCGGCGACGATCTTCGGGCGGATGTTGCCCGTGTATGAGCGTCCATGCCACCGGGTGGATGGGTAACCGATGCGCATGACAAACTTGACGGCGTGACGCGTCCGCGATCCTCGATCGGGCCGGCGATGACCGGTGCGGTCGATTTGTCCGGCCTCAAGCAGCGAGCCCAGCAGAACGCTTCGGCAGGCGGTCCCGCGGGGCGGCCAACGTCGGAGGCGCCCGGGGCGCCCGGTGTCACAGCGGTCACCGAGGCCAATTTCGAAGCGGAAGTGCTGATCCGGTCGGATGAAGTGCCGGTCGTGGTGTTGCTGTGGTCACCGCGCAGTGACGCGTGCGTCGAGCTGCTTGACACGCTGTCCGGACTGGCAGCCGGGGACGACGGCAAATGGTCCCTGGCGACGGTCAACGTCGACGTGGCACCCAAGGTGGCCCAGATATTCGGCGTCGAAGCGGTCCCGACCGTAGTGGCTTTGGCGGCCGGCCAGCCGCTGTCCAGCTTTCAAGGCCTCCAGCCCGCCGATCAACTGCGTCGCTGGGTGGACTCATTGCTGTCGGCCACGGCCGGCAAGCTAAGGGGCCCAGGTGGTTCCGAGGATCTCGCCGAGGTCGATCCGGAGCTGGCTGCGGCTCGCGAACACCTTGATGCCGGCGACTTCGGCGCCGCCAAAGAGTCGTATCAGGCGATCCTGGATGCCAATCCGGGCAGCGTCGAGGCCAAGGGCGCGATTCGGCAGATCGAGTTCCTCACTCGCGCAACGGCACAACGCCCGGACGCCGTCGCCGTCGCAGATGCCGCGCCGGGCGACATCGAGGCCGCTTTCGCGGCCGCCGACGTGCAAATCCTCAACCAGGATGTGAGGGGCGCATTCGAGCGTCTGATTGCGTTGGTGCGCAGCACATCTGGAGACGAGCGCACTAGAGTCCGCACCCGGTTGATCGAGCTGTTCGAACTCTTCGATCCTGCCGATCCCGAGGTTGTCGTCGGTCGGCGCAACCTCGCCAACGCGCTCTACTGATCCGGGTCGGCGAACGTCGAGTTGTTGGGCCAATCAAGGCGGAATCCCAACAACAAGTCGACGCTCGGCGTGCATCCTTAAGCTCGCGCTATTCGGGTTCCAGCCACAACGCGGACGTTGGCGGCAACACCAGCACCGCCGACGCAGGACGGCCATGCCACGGGTCCTCGGTGGCGTCGACGCCGCCGAGGTTGCCGAGCCCGGAGCCGTTGTAGTGCGTCGCGTCGGTGTTGAGCACCTCGCGCCAGCGGCCGGCGGAAGGTAGGCCGAGCCGGTAGCCGCTGTGTTCTGATCCGGCGAAATTGAACACGCAGGCCATTACCGAGCCGTCCTTGCCGTAACGCAGGAAGCTCAAGACGTTGTTGGCGGAGTCGTTGGCATCGATCCAGGAATAGCCGTCGGGAACGGTGTCTTGGCTCCACAGCGCCGAGTGGTTGCGGTAGATGTCGTTGATGTCCCGCACGAAACGCAAAATCCCGTTGGAGAAACCTTTCTCCTCGAGTTGGAACCAGTCCAAACCGTGCTGCTCGGACCACTCGGCGCGTTGGCCGAATTCCTGTCCCATGAACAACAGTTGCTTGCCCGGGTGCGCCCACTGATAGGCGAGCAGGCTGCGCAGCCCGGCGGCTTTTACATGGTTGTTGCCCGGCATCCGAGCCCACAGCGTGCCCTTGCCGTGCACCACCTCGTCGTGACTGATCGGCAGCACGAAGTTCTCGCTGAACGCGTACAGCATGGAGAACGTCATCTCGTGGTGGTGGTAGCTGCGGTAAATCGGATCGCGGCCGATGTAGTCGAGCGTGTCGTGCATCCAGCCCATGTTCCATTTCATCGAAAAGCCCAGGCCACCAAGGCTGGTCGGCCGCGAAACCCCGGGCCACGACGTCGACTCCTCGGCGATGGTGACGATGCCCGGCGCGGCTTTGTGCGCCGTGGCGTTCATCTCCTGCAGGAACTGCACCGCCTCGAGGTTCTCCCGCCCGCCGTAGACGTTCGGGGTCCAGCCGCCCTCGGGGCGCGAGTAGTCCAGGTACAGCATCGACGCGACCGCGTCCACCCGCAGGCCGTCGACGTGGAACTCTTCGAGCCAATACAACGCGTTCGCCACCAGAAAGTTTCGCACCTCCGCACGGCCGAAGTTGAATATGTAAGTGCCCCAGTCGAGTTGCTCCCCGCGCTTGGGATCTGCGTGCTCGTAGAGCGCGGTGCCGTCGAAGCGTCCCAGCGCCCATGCGTCCTTCGGGAAGTGGGCCGGCACCCAGTCCACGATGACACCGATACCGGCCTGGTGCAGGGCGTCGACCAGCGCCCGGAAATCGTCTGGTGTGCCGAATCGCGATGTGGGCGCGTAGTACGACGTGACCTGGTATCCCCATGACCCGGCGAACGGGTGCTCGGCGACCGGCAGCAGCTCCACGTGGGTAAAGCCCTGTTCCACAACGTAATCCGTCAGCTCGCGGGCGAGCTGGCGATAGCTGAGTCCGGGGCGCCAGGATCCGAGATGGACCTCGTAGGTGCTCATCGGCCCGAACACGGGGTTGCGCTGCGCACGCCGCGTCATCCAGTCGGCGTCATCCCAGGTGTAGTCGCTATGCGTCACTCGCGATGCGGTCTGAGGCGGCACCTCGGTAGCGAAAGCGAACGGGTCGGCGCGCTCGGTCACAACGCCGTCGGCGCCGTGCACGCGGAACTTGTACAGACCGTCCGCGGAAAAACCGGGCCAGAACAACTCCCATACTCCCGAGGAGCCCAGCACCCGCATGGGAGCCTCGTTGCCGGTCCAACCGTTGAACTCGCCGATCAAGCTGACGCCCTTGGCGTTGGGCGCCCACACGGCGAACGAGACTCCCTCTACCGCGCCGTCGGCCGTCGTGAACGAGCGTGGATGGGCGCCGAGGACCTCCCAGAGTCGCTCGTGGCGGCCTTCGCCGAACAGATGAAGGTCGACTTCGCCCAAGGTGGGCAGGAAGCGGTAGGCGTCTGCCACGGTGAGTGAGCCGGAACCCTCGTAGCTCACCTGCAGCCGGTAGTCGATCAGGTTGACGAAGGGCACAGCCACCGCGAACAGGCCGGACTCGATGTGCTGCAACGGGAACCTGTCGTCACCGACGAGGGCGACGACTTCCGACGCGTGCGGCCGGAATGCCCGGATGACGGTGTGGTCGCCGTACTCGTGGGCGCCCAGGATGGCGTGCGGGTTGTGATGTGCGCCCGCCAATAGCCGGTTCAGGTCGGCTGGGTCGGGTGCCAGGTGTGTCCCGGCGATTTCATCGGTTCGGCTCATAGCCCGTCACCTCCTACGCAGCAGTTTGATTCGGGATTCGTACGGTATGAGTGGCATGTTGACGATGTGGGCGACCGCCTGCGCGGGGTCGAGGCGAACGTAATTGGCCTGTCCCCATTGGAATTCCTGCCCGGTCAGCTCATCGCGCACCCAAAACCGCTCATAGGGCTCCATACCCAATGTCGCCATGTCCAACCACAGCGTCGCTTCCTCGGGTCCGAACGCGTTGAGCGTCACCACCACCAACACGCAGTCGCCGGTGGCCGGGTCGAACTTGCTGTAAGCCAGCAGTGCGTCGTTGTCCACGCCGTGGAAATGAATGGTGCGCAACTCTTGCAGTGCGGGATGCAAGCGACGAATCGCGTTGAGCCGCGCGATGAACGGCTCGAGCGATTTTCCTTCGGCAAGCGCGCGCGCATAGTCGCGGGGACGCAACTCGTATTTCTCCGAGTCGAAGTACTCCTCGCTGCCCTCGCGCACCGCGCGGTGCTCGAACAGCTCGTAACCCGAATAGACCCCCCACGCCGGACTCATGGTCGCCGCCAGCACCGCGCGGATGGCGAACATGCCCGGGCCGTTGTGCTGCAGCACCGCGTGCAGGATATCGGGGGTGTTGACGAACAGGTTCGGCCGGCGAAAGTCGGCGAGTGCCGCGATGTCGTTGCCGAATTCGGTGAGTTCCCATTTGGCTGTCCGCCAGGTGAAGTAGCTGTAGGACTGCGTGAAGCCCAGCTTGGACAGGCCGTACTGGCGGGCCGGCGGCGTGAAGGCCTCGGACAGAAACAGCACGTCGGGGTCGGCGTCTTTGACCTGACCGATCAGCCAGGCCCAGAAGTCGGGCGGCTTGGTGTGCGGGTTGTCGACCCGAAAGAACTTGATGCCGTGGTCGATCCAGTGCCGGACCACGCGCAGGACCTCATCGTAGAGACCCGCGGGGTCGTTGTCGAAGTTGAGCGGATAGATGTCCTGGTACTTCTTCGGCGGGTTCTCCGCGTAGGCGATGGTTCCATCCGGCAATTCGGTGAACCACCTGCGGTGTTCGCGGGCCCACGGATGGTCCGGGGCGCACTGCATCGCCAAGTCCAGGGCCACCTCCATGCCCAGATCGCGTGCCGCGGCGACGAAGTCGTCGAAGTCGTCGATCGTGCCCAGACCCGGGTGAACAGCGTCGTGGCCGCCCTCATCGCTACCGATCGCCCACGGCGACCCCACATCTCCGGGAGCGGCGGTGGGGGAGTTGTTGCGGCCCTTGCGGTGCACCTTGCCGATCGGATGGATAGGCGGCAGGTACACGACGTCGAACCCCATCTTCGCGATGCGCGGAAGCTGCGCGGCCGCCGTGGCGAAGGTGCCGTGCACCGGCTTGCCGTCGGCGTCCCACCCGCCTGTCGAGCGCGGAAAAATCTCGTACCACGAGCCGAAGCGGGCCAGCGGCCGATCCACCCAGACCCCGAACTGTTCGCCCCGGGTGACCAGCTCCCGCAACGGATAGCTCGCCAGAAGTTCCTCGATGTCGGGGGCCAGCGCCAGCGCGGTGCGGGTCACCGGATCCCCGGGGGTGCGCAACGCGGCGGCCGCCGCCAGCAGCGGTTCGCGCAGCGCGCGCGGCACGCCCATCGCGGCACGCTCGAACAGGTGGGCGCCGATCAGCAGGTCGTTGGACAGTTCCGTCTCGCCCTGGCCGGCTTCCAGCTTGGCAACCACGCCATGCCGCCAGGAGTGAATCGGGTCACCCCACCCGTCGACCCGGAAGGTCCACAGCCCGACGCGGTCCGGGATGAACTGACCGTGGAAAACGAAGGGCTCCTGGCCCATCGTCATGGGGAGCAGCAGCGGCCTGATCCGCTCGGCGGCCCTGGCCCCGGGCGCGGACACCGGCCGTTCGGGAGCCTGAACCGCCTTGATTCGGCGGGTCTCCGTCAGTTGCGGATAGCGCGGCCCGAGGTAGCGCACCACCAGCGTCGCTGCGACGGCCTCGTGGCCTTCCCGCCATACCGCGGCGCTGACCGGGACCATCTCGCCGACGACGGCCTTGGCGGGGTATGCGCCGCAGGAAACGACCGGCTGGACGTCATCGATCTCGACACGACCGGGCACAACAACTCCGTTCCGATTGTGCGGCCAAACCGCGGTGTGCTCCGTCGCGGAATGCTCTCGTCTGAAGAAACTTCCTGTCGTGGGGAACTAAGCCGATGGGGAAGCCACTGGGGAAGCATCGTGCGGCCCCAACAACTACCCGATACCCACCCTAGTGGCCGGTCACACTCCCGAATGTAAACGGTCAGTTAGTCACCCTGCGAACATCGGAATCCTCAGTAAGGTAATGACGTGTGAAGGCCCTCCGCCGCTTTACCGTCCGTGCTCATCTGCCCGAGCGTCTCGTCGCGCTAAACCAGCTTTCGGCGAACCTGCGGTGGTCATGGGACAAGCCGACGCAGGACCTGTTTGCGACCGTCGACCCGACGCTGTGGGCGCGGTGCGGCCGCGACCCGGTGGCGTTGCTCGGCGCGGTGAACCCGGCGCGGCTCGACGAATTAGCGCTCCACGAGGGATTCCTGGGCCGGCTCGACGAGCTGGCGGCCGAACTGGACGACTACCTGAGCCGGCCGCTCTGGTATCAGCACCGGCAGCACGAAGGCTCAGAAGATGGCCGAGCGATGCCGGCGGCCATCGCGTACTTCTCGATGGAGTTCGGGATCGCCGAGGTGCTGCCCAATTACTCGGGCGGCTTGGGGATTCTCGCCGGTGACCACCTGAAGTCCGCGTCCGATCTGGGGGTTCCGCTGGTCGCGGTGGGCCTCTACTACCGCTCCGGGTACTTCCGGCAGTCGCTGACCGCAGACGGCTGGCAGCACGAGACCTACCCGTCGCTGGACCCGCAAGGGTTGCCGTTGCGGCTGCTCACCGATGCCACCGGCGACCCCGTGCTGGTCGAGCTGACGCTTCCCGAGTCCGCGCAGCTGCGGGCCCGGGTCTGGGTCGCGCAGGTGGGTCGCGTTCCGCTGCTGTTACTGGATTCCGACGTACCCGAAAACGAACACGAGCTGCGCAGCGTCACCGACCGCCTCTACGGCGGCGACCAGGAACATCGGATGAAGCAAGAGATCCTGGCCGGCATCGGGGGGGTACGGGCGATCCGCGCGTTCACCGCCATCGAGGGGCTGCCCGCCCCCGAGGTATTTCACATGAACGAGGGCCACGCCGGGTTCCTCGGAACCGAACGCATTCGGGAGTTGATCACCAACTCGGGATTGGACTTCGACACCGCGTTGACCGTCGTGCGGTCCAGCACCGTGTTCACCACCCACACCCCGGTGCCCGCCGGTATCGACCGGTTTCCGATCGACATGGTGCGGCTCTACTTCGACGACCACCTCGATGGCGATCCCGACCGGAAAGCGGGCGCCAAGGGTGCGCCCATGTTGCTGCCGGGGGTCCCGACCGCCCGGGTCCTCGCGCTGGGCGCCGAGGACGATCCGACCAAATTCAACATGGCCCATATGGGTCTGCGGCTGGCGCAACGGGCCAACGGTGTCTCGTTGCTGCACGGCCGGGTGAGTCGGGCCATGTTCAACGAGCTGTGGCCAGGTTTCGACCAGAGCGAGGTGCCGATCGGGTCGATTACCAACGGGGTTCACGCGCGTAGCTGGGCGGCGCCGCAATGGTTGCAGCTGGGGCGCGAGCTCGCCGGATCGGACTCGTTCGGCGACCCGGGGGTGTGGCTGCGACTGCAAGAGGTCGACCCGGGCCGTCTGTGGTGGATCCGCTCGCAACTGCGGACCCTGCTGGTCGAGGATGTCCGGCTGCGGTTGCGCAGCTCATGGCTGGAACGCGGTGCGTCCGATGCCGAATTAGGTTGGATATCAACAGCATTCGATCCGGACGTGCTTACCATCGGGTTCGCCCGGCGGGTGCCGACGTACAAGCGGCTGACACTGATGCTGCGTGATCCGGAGCGGCTCGAACAGCTGCTGCTCGATGAGGAAAGGCCGGTGCAGCTGATCGTCGCGGGGAAATCGCACCCGGCCGACGACGGGGGTAAGGCGCTGATCCAGCAGGTGGTGCTGTTCGCCGATCGGCCGGAGGTGCGCCACCGCATCGCCTTTCTGCCCGACTACGACATGTCGATGGCCCGGCTGCTGTATTGGGGCTGCGACGTCTGGCTCAACAACCCGCTGCGGCCGCTGGAGGCCTGTGGCACCTCGGGAATGAAGAGCGCGCTCAACGGCGGGCTGAACCTGTCCATCCGGGACGGCTGGTGGGACGAATGCTACGACGGCGAAAACGGTTGGGAGATACCGTCTGCCGACGGCCTGGCCGACGAGTCCCGTCGCGACGATCTGGAGGCCAGCGCGCTCTACAAGCTGCTGGAGCAATCGGTGGCACCGACGTTCTACGAGCGCGATGAACACGGCGTGCCGCCCCGGTGGATCGAAATGGTACGCCACACCTTGCAGACCCTCGGCCCGAAGGTGCTCGCTTCCCGGATGGTGCGCGACTACGTCGAGCAGTACTACACGCCCGCGGCGCAGTCGCTGCGCAGGACCATCGCGCCCGCCGAGGACGACCCGACCGGCGGCGAGTTCGGTGCGGCCCGCGAGCTGGCCGCCTATCGCAGGCGCGCCGCAGCGGCATGGCCCAAGATCGCCATCACCGACGTCGACAGCACCGGCCTGCCGGACACCCCTGTGCTCGGCTCCAAGCTGACCCTGACCGCGACCTTACAGCTGGCCGGCCTGGCGCCCGACGAGGTCACGGTCCAAGCGGTGGTGGGCAGGGTCGACGCCAGCGACGCACTGCTGGACCCGGTCACCGTCGAAATGTCTTATACCGGTACCGCCGAGGGCGGCAGCCAGGTCTTCTCGACCACGACGCCACTGCCCCTGGCGGGTGCGGTCGGCTACACCGTGCGCATCCTGCCCCGCCACCCGATGCTTGCGGCCAGCAACGAGCTTGGTCTGGTCACCCTGGCTCGGTAGCCGGCGTGTCAGGCGGATAGGCCCTCCGAGGCGGTGCGCAGCCGCTCCAGCGCCCCGCGGACCTGTGCCGCGTCGGTGGTCTGCCAGAACGGCGGCAGCGAGGCCCGCAGATAGCCGCCGTAGCCCGCGGTGACCATTCGGGAGTCGAGCACCGCGACCACTCCGCGGTCGGTGTCGCGGCGCAACAGCCGACCCGACCCCTGCGCCAGCAGCAGTGCGGCATGGTTTGCGGCGACCGCCATGAAACCGTTGCCCCCGCGTGCGGCCAGCGCGCGCTGTCGCGCGCTCAGCAGCGGATCGTCCGGCCGGGGGAACGGGATGCGGTCGATCAGCACCAGCGACAGCGACGGGCCGGGCACGTCGACGCCCTGCCACAGCGACAGGGTGCCGAACAGCGAGGTTTCCGGCTCGGCGCTGAACTGCTCAACCAGCGCGGAAGTGCTGTCGTCGCCCTGACACAGCACCGGCGTGGACAGTCGTTCGCGCATGGCCTCGGCGGCGGCCCGGGCGGCCCGCATCGACGAGAACAGTCCCAGGGTGCGCCCGCCGGCGGCGGTGATGAGCTCGGCGATTTCAGTCAGCTGCTCGGCCGAGCCGGCGCCGTCCCGGCCCGGCGGCGGCAGATGGGCCGCCACGTACAGGATTCCCGCCTTGGCGTGCTGAAACGGCGACCCGACGTCGAGGCCACGCCAGGGCTGGTCGCCCTCGGCGTCCAGCCCGGTCAGGCCCCATGCCGTGGCCATCGCGTCGAAGGACCCGCCGATCGCCAGGGTCGCCGATGTCAACACCGTGGTCGAACGCGAAAACACCTGATTGCGCAGCAGGCCGGCGACCGACAGCGGCGCCACCCGCAACACGGCGCGCGGCGAACCCCGGTTGTCCTCGTGATCCAGCCAGACCACGTCGGTGCGCTCGGGGATAGGGGGGATGAACGACGTCAGGATCCGCGACGCGGTATCAGCTATCTCGCTCAGTGCCGCAACCGCTTCGGCGCGTGCCGACGCCGCCTTGGCGTCGCTCGTGGTGTCGATCGCCGACCGTGCCGCGCCGGCCGCGTCCCGCAGCGCCGTCAGATAGGTCGCCATCTCCTCGTCGAGGTGATCGATGCGGCCCGGCTGGGCGTCGTGGATCGCCGCGCCGAAGTTGGCAGCCGTCGCCTCCAGCCGCTGGTTCAGTTCCGGACCCACCAATCGGGTGATCCGCCGCGAAGCAACACCGAGGGTTGCCGACGTCAGCTCGGCGGTGGCCACCGACGTCACCCGGTCAGCCAACTCGTGCGCCTCATCGACCACCAGCAGCGCGTGTTCTGGCAGCACCGCGGATTCGGCGACGGCATCGATGGCCAGCAGCGCGTGGTTGGTGACGACAACATCAGCACGGCCGGCCTGACCTCTTGCCCGTTCGGAGAAGCACTCCGAGCCAAACGGGCAGCGGGCCACGCCCAGGCACTCCCGCGCGGAAACGCTGACCTGGGACCAGGATCGGTCCGCTACACCGGGCTTCAGGTCGTCGCGGTCACCGGAATCGGTCGTCGACGCCCAGGCGGTGAGCCGCTGCACGTCGCGGCCCAGGGCGGTGACCGCCATCGCGTCGAAGAGTTCTTCCTGCGGCCGCTCGCCGAAAACCTCTTCATCTGTGTCGGCTCCGCTACCGTTGTGAATCTTGTTCAGACACAAGTAGTTCCGTCGCCCTTTGAGCAGCGCGAAGCGCGGCCGGCGGGGCAGCGCATCGGCGAACGAATCCGCCAGCCGGGGCAGATCGCGATCGACGAGTTGACGCTGCAAGGCGATCGTCGCCGTCGAAACCACGACCGGCGCCTCGTCGCTGACCGCGCGGACAATCGCGGGAACCAGGTACGCGAGCGACTTGCCGGTGCCGGTGCCGGCCTGCACGACGAGGTGTTCACCGGTTTCGAAGGCCTGTGCGACCGCGGCGGCCATCTGCAGCTGGCCGCTGCGCTCGCTGCCACCGAGCGCGGCCACGGCGATGGCCAACAGCTCGGGCACGGACACGGTTACGTCGGACGTGGTTGCTCTCTTTGCTCGTCGGCCGGTGTCAGCCTCGTCCGGCTTGGATCTGCGTGGTCGTGATCGCAGGCTCGCCGTGCGATAGGTTCAGCCCCTCCCACGGCAGGCTGCGCAGCCCGGAAGCTACCAGCTCGCGCGCCGCCATCACATTCGGTTTCGATACCACCTCTCCGCCCCGGACCAGCGGGGTGGTCAACACCCGGAAAGGTTCGGTGACGGTGGGCGGACGGCCCGCCGGATGCACGACCTCCTCGGTGATGGTGCCGGTCGGGCGTGACAAGCGCAGCGCCTCTTTGTGGCCGCCGTGGGTTTCCTTGTGGCTGCTGCGCTTCTGCACCGGCATGCCGTCCACCTCGACCAGTTTGTAGACCATGTTCGCGGTCGGAGCACCCGAACCGGTCACCAGCGACGTGCCGACGCCGTAACTGTCCACCGGCTCGGCGCCCAGCGCGGCGATGGAGAACTCGTCGAGATCGCCGGACACCACAATGCGGGTCCGGGTGGCACCGAGCAGGTCGAGCTGCTCACGGACCTGGCGGGCCAGCACTCCCAGCTCGCCGGAGTCGATGCGCACCGCGCCGAGCGCCGCCCCGGCGGCGGCCACGGCATTGGCCACGCCGGTCGTCACGTCGTAGGTGTCCACCAGCAGTGTGGTGTCAGCGCCCAGCGCCTCGACCTGGGAACGAAACGCGGCCAGCTCGGTCGTTTCACTGGGACCGTCAGCGCGGGCGTGCAGCATGGTGAACGCGTGCGCGGACGTGCCCTCGGCGGGTATTCCGTATCGCCGTTGGGCCTCCAGATTGGAGGACGCGGCAAACCCGGCGATATAGGCGGCGCGAGCCGCCGCGACCGCCGCACGTTCGTGGGTCCGGCGTGATCCCATTTCCATCACCGGGCGCCCCCTGGCCGCACTGACCATTCGCGCCGCTGCCGACGCGACCGCGGTGTCATGGTTGAAGATCGACAGCGCCAGTGTCTCGAGTACCACGCATTCGGCAAAGCTGCCGCTCACCGAAAGGACGGGCGACCCGGGGAAGTAGAGCTCGCCTTCAGCGTAGCCGGCGATATCGCCGCCGAACCGGAAATCGCGCAGGTACCGCACTGTGTCCGGATCGAGGAACTGCGCCAACACCTGGCATGCGTCATCGTCGAACCTGAACTGCGGCAACGCTTCCAACAGCCGGCCGGTTCCGGCGACCACCCCGTAACGGCGACCCTCGGGGAGTCGGCGGGCGAACAGTTCGAACGTGGTCCGGCGATTGGCGGTGCCGTCGCGCAGCGCCGCTGCCAACATCGTCAACTCGTACTTGTCGGTCAGCAGGCCAGCCAAGACCGGCTCGTTCATGCCGCAACGGTAACGGCCGGCGGCAGCAGACCCGGTTCTCGGTATCGTGTAAGCCATGGTTGTTGCGTCAGCGCCCACTAAGCCGGGCACTACCAGGCAACGCGAGTCCGCTCCGGTAGACGTCACGGCCAGTCCATGGGTCACCATCGTGTGGGACGATCCCGTCAACCTGATGACCTATGTGACGTATGTCTTCCAGAAGTTGTTCGGCTACAGCGAGCCGCATGCCACCCAGCTGATGCTGCAGGTGCACAACGAAGGCAAGGCGGTGGTGTCGGCGGGCAGCCGGGAATCCATGGAAGTCGACGTGTCCAAGCTGCATGCCGCCGGTTTGTGGGCGACGATGCAGCAGGACCGGTGAGATTCGAGGGCATCCGGGACTTTCTGTGCGCAAGTGGAAGCGCGTCGAGACCGCCGACGGTCCCCGTTTTCGGTCCGCCTTGGCCGCGCACGAGGCCGCCCTGCTCAAGAACCTCGTCGGCGCGATGATCGGCTTGCTCGACGAGCGCGAATCTTCCTCCCCGAGAGACGAACTCGAGGAGATCACCGGTATCAAGACCGGAAACGCGGCACCGCCGGCGGATCCGACGCTGCGACGGCTGCTGCCGGATTTCTTCAAGCCGGACGACGATCACCCCTCGGTCCCCGACGTCGCCGACAGCCTCAACGCCGCACTGCGCAGTCTGCACGAACCGGAGATCATCAACGCCAAACGTGTTGCCGCACAACATTTGTTGGACACCGTTCCGGACAAGGGCGGCCGGTTCGAGCTGACCGAGGAAGAGGCGAACGCCTGGGTCACGGCGGTCAACGACATTCGGCTGACGCTGGGAGTCATGCTCGAGATCGGGCCGCAGGGGCCCGATCGGCTGCCGGCCGACCACCCGCTGGCCGTGCACTTCGACGTCTACCAGTGGCTGACCGTCCTGCAGGAATACCTGGTCCTGGTGTTGATGGGGTCCCGATGAACTCCATCACCGACGTCGGGGGTATCCGCGTCGGGCATTATCAGAAACTGGACCCCGACGCGTCGTTGGGCGCCGGTTGGGCCTGCGGCGTCACCGTCGTGCTGACCCCGCCCGGGACCGTTGGCGCCGTCGATTGCCGCGGTGGTGCGCCCGGCACCCGGGAGACCGACCTGCTGGACCCGGCCAACACGGTGCGGTTCGTCGACGCGGTGTTGCTCGCCGGCGGCAGCGCCTACGGTCTGGCAGCCGCCGACGGCGTCATGCGCTGGTTGGAAGAACACGACCGTGGTGTGGCGATGGATGGCGGCGTGGTGCCCATCGTGCCCGCCGCGGTGATCTTCGACCTGCCGGTCGGTGGCTGGGACCGCCGGCCGACGGCTGAATTCGGCTATGCGGCCTGTGCGGCGGCGACCGGCGGCGAAGGCGCGCCGATGGCCGTCGGGACCGTCGGCGCCGGGGTGGGAGCGCGGGCCGGGGTACTCAAGGGCGGTATCGGGACGGCCTCGATCGCGCTGCCGTCCGGCGTGACCGTCGGCGCGGTCGTCGCGGTCAACTGCGCGGGCGACATCGCCGACCGGGCGACCGGTCTGCCGTGGATGGCGGAGCTAACCGAGGAGTTCGCGCTGACGCCGCCGCCGGCCGGGCAGGTCGATGCGTTCGCGAAGTTGCCGTCCGCGTTGAACCCGCTGAATACCTTGAATACCACTATCGCGGTGGTCGCCACCGACGCCGCGCTCAGCCCGGTTGGATGCCGGCGGGTCGCGATCGCCGCTCACGACGGCCTGGCCCGCGCCATCCGGCCGGCGCACACCCCGCTGGACGGCGACACGGTGTTCGCGCTGGCCACCGGGGCGGTCGAGGTGCTGCCCGAGGCCGGCGGGAAAACACCGCCCGCCGCGTTCTCCCCGGAGGCGGGGTTGGTCACCGAGGTGGGTGCGGCCGCGGCTGATTGCCTGGCACGTGCGGTTCTGGCCGGGGTGCTGGCCGCCGAATCGGTGGCTGGAATACCGACCTACCGCGACGTGTTGCCCGGAGCATTCGGGAAAGGGAACCGTTGACGTGCTGGTGATCCGTGCCGACCTGGTTGAGGCGATCGTTGCGCATGCGCGCCGCGACCATCCCGACGAGGCGTGCGGGGTACTGGCCGGCCCGGAGGGCTCCGATCGTCCCGAGCGGCACATCCCGATGCTCAATGCCGAGCGCTCTCCCACGTTCTACCGATTCGATTCGCAGGAACAGCTCAAGGTGTGGCGAGCGCTGGACGACGGGGACGAGGCCCCCGTCGTCATCTACCACTCCCACACCGCGACCGAGGCCTACCCGAGCCGCACGGATGTGAACCTGGCCGCCGAACCGGATGCGCACTACGTGCTGGTGTCCACCCGCGACCCGGACCGCCACGAGCTGCGCAGCTATCGCATCGTCGACGGCGCCGTCACGGAGGAGCCCGTCGACGTCGTCGAGCGGTACGAAGCCAAAGACCAATCCTAGAAAGGCCCGTATGAGCGTCACCGTGTCCATCCCGACCATCCTGCGGCCACACACCGGCGGCGAGAAGCGCGTGTCGGCCAGCGGCGACACGCTGGGTGCGGTCCTCAGCGACCTGGAGGCCAACTACTCCGGTATCTCCGAGCGCCTGATCGATAACGGCAAGCTGCATCGCTTCGTGAACGTCTACGTCAACGACGAGGATGTCCGATTCTCCGGCGGTCTGGCCACTGCGATCGCCGACGGCGACTCGGTCACCATCCTGCCCGCCGTGGCGGGTGGGTGAGCGGAGCGCATGACGCGCTACGACTCGCTGTTGGCCGCCCTGGGTAACACGCCGCTGGTCGGTTTGCAGCGGCTCTCGCCGCGCTGGGATGACGAGCCGCATGTGCGGCTGTGGGCCAAGCTCGAGGACCGCAACCCGACCGGCTCGATCAAGGACCGGCCGGCGCTGCGGATGATCGAGCAAGCCGAGCACGACGGCCTACTGGCGCCCGGCGCGACGATCCTCGAGCCCACCAGCGGCAACACCGGCATCTCGCTGGCGATGGCCGCCCGGTTGAAGGGTTATCAGCTGATCTGCGTGATGCCCGAGAACACCTCGGTGGAACGGCGTCAGCTGCTGGAGCTCTACGGCGCGCGGATCATCTTCTCGCCGGCCGAGGGCGGGTCCAACACCGCGGTGGCCAAAGCCAAGGAACTGGCCACGGCCAACCCGTCGTGGGTGATGCTGTATCAGTACGGCAATTCGGCCAACACCGACTCGCATTACTTCGGCACCGGCCCCGAACTGCTCGCCGACCTACCCGAGATCACCCATTTCGTCGCCGGCCTGGGCACCACGGGCACGCTGATGGGTACCGGGCGATTTCTGCGTGAGCGTGTGCCCGGCGTCAGGATCGTGGCCGCCGAACCCCGCTACGGCGAGGGGGTCTATGCGCTGCGCAACATCGATGAGGGGTTCGTGCCCGAACTGTACGACCCGCAGGTGCTTACTACGCGGTACTCGGTCGGCGCGGCCGACGCCGTGCGCCGCACTCGCGAGCTGGTGTACTCGGAAGGGATCTTCGCCGGCATCTCGACCGGCGCGGTGCTGCATGCCGCGCTCGGACTCGGGAACGCTGCGTGCAAGGCCGGTGAGCGGGCCGACATCGCCCTCGTGGTCGCCGACGCCGGCTGGAAGTACCTGTCCACCGGCGCCTACGCCGGTAGCCTGGAAGATGCCGAGAACGCTCTGGAAGGGCAACTATGGGCTTGACGTCCTCCACCGGCTTGAGCCAGCGGATTCCAACCCCGTTACACCTAGGCAGCAGGAGAACAGAGTTGAGGTTCACGGTTCGCAGACCGGCTAGCGCCGAGGTCTCCCCGTGCTGTCACCGCCCGTCCGGCGGCGATGTTGCGTGCGGCGTTCACGTCAGCATTGCACGGCCCCGCACCGCAGGCCACGCACTGGAAAACCGCTTGGCTCTTACGGTTTTCCGGCGCGACATGCCCGCAGTAAGAGCACCGTTGCGAC
>NZ_JBKQOI010000213.1:0-27046 GCF_052145595.1 Mycobacterium sp.
CCGGTGTAGTAGAGGATGCGCTCCGTCGTCGTCGTCTTCCCGGCGTCGATGTGCGCCATGATGCCGATGTTGCGGACCTTGGTCAGGTCGGTCAGCACGTCCTTCTGTGCCACAGAAGTCTTCCCACTCTTTCGATTGCTTGTCAGTTCGCTGTCAGTTGGCACCCGGCCTCATCGCCGGCGCTATCTACCAGCGATAATGCGCGAAGGCGCGGTTTGCCTCGGCCATCTTGTGGGTGTCCTCGCGTCGCTTGACGGCGGCCCCGAGGCCGTTGCTGGCATCCATGATCTCGTTTGCCAGGCGCTCGATCATGGTCTTCTCCCGACGCTGCCGGGAGAAGCTGACGAGCCAGCGCAGCGCGAGCGTGGTGGACCGCTCGGGCCGCACCTCGACGGGCACCTGATACGTGGCACCACCGACGCGGCGGCTGCGCACCTCCAGGGCCGGCTTGACATTGTCCAGGGCCCGCTTCAGCGTGATCACCGGATCGGTGCCGGTCTTTTCGCGGGCTTGTTCGAGCGCTGCATATACAATGCGCTCGGCCAGGGATTTCTTCCCCTGCATCAAAACTTTGTTGACCAGCTGGGTGACCAGCTGCGATCCGTAGACCGGATCGTTAACCAGCGGGCGCTTGGGCGCCGGCCCCTTGCGCGGCATCAGCTCTTCTCCTTCTTGGCGCCGTAACGGCTACGAGCCTGCTTGCGGTTCTTCACACCCTGGGTGTCCAGCGAGCCGCGGATGATCTTGTACCGCACTCCCGGCAGGTCCTTCACCCGGCCGCCACGCACCAGGACCATTGAGTGCTCCTGGAGGTTGTGGCCCTCGCCGGGGATGTATGCCGTCACCTCAACCTGGCTGGTCAGTTTGACACGCGCGACCTTCCGAAGCGCCGAGTTCGGCTTCTTCGGAGTCGTGGTGTACACGCGAGTGCACACGCCACGGCGCTGCGGGCTGCCCTTGAGGGCCGCCGTCTTGACCTTGGCGATCTTGTCGCGGCGCCCCTTGCGGACCAGCTGCTGAATGGTTGGCATCTACCGGCTTCCTATGTTTGAAGTTCGATTGTCGGTGGTTTCAAGTCTCTGTAGTGCAGTTATGCCCTGCCACAGTCCCCCGCGGCCGGGTGTGTCGCATGCTCCCGCCGCAGAATTTCATCCGTTGCGTCATGGACATGCGAATTGGCCCGGCGTGCGCGCCTTAGGTCAAGCGCCTTAAGCCGCCAGGCACGAGCAACTACAATACCCGCCGCTGGTCGGGCAGGTCAAAGCGACGGCGTTGCCGTCCGGTGCCAGGTTAACGGGGCTATTGGGCGCTGCGTTCGCTGCGGCGCTCCATGCCGGCCGCGAGGCGCAGCACCATGTCCGAGAAGACCGTGTCGGTGTCGACGATGTCGTCCATCACACCGGTCATTTCCAGCAGCACGAAGCCGTGCATCGCCGACCAGAATTCCAGCGCCGCGTAAAAGGCCTGCTCGGTGCCGAGCCCATAGGACGACAACACCGCCATCACCGGTGCCGCCGCGCCCTTGGTGGCCGCAGTGAACTCCGGATCGTCGCCGCCGGACAGCGGCATCCGGGTGAACGCCGAATACCGGCCCGGGTGGTGATGGGCATAGCTGCGGTAAGCGCCGGCCATGACCAGCACGGCATCGTCGCCGACTCGTCCTTCGGCGACCCGGGCCAGCATGGTGATGATGTCGTCGATCACCCGCATCCGCACCGTGCGGCGCAGGTCTTCCAGGCTGTCGACGTGGTTGTACAACGACGGGCCCTTGGTCCCGAGTTGCGTCGCCAGGGCGTTGATCGTCAGCGCGTCCCAACCCTCCCGGTCCAGGAAGGTAAGCGCGGCGTTGACGATGATCTCGCGGCTCAGTCGGGCCGGCCGGGCCGCAGACTTCGCCCCGGTGCCCCGACCGGCCGACGACTCCGGCTCAGGTGCCATGGCGATCGCCCTTCGGGTTGCTAATCAGCGACGAACTCTAGTCTGCCGACGATGCGGCTGGTGCCGAGGTGGAAATACCGGCCGCTTGCGATCGGCCGGTATGTGGGGGAAGCGGGCCATGCCGCGCGGCAATCCACGTACGCTCTCCTCCAGCAGATCACGCGCCATGGCGAGAGGAGCCCGCGGTGAAATGGACACTGCCATGCCGAGCCTTGGCCGCCTGCGCGATCGCGATTCCATTCACCCTGACCGCCGGCGCGCCGACCGGGCACGCCAAAAACGGTGGTACCCATGTCACCGGGGAGGGTGTCGAGCAGACGATCGACTGCAATGCCGCCACGCTGCTCGTCGACGGGACGCGGAACACCGTCAACGCGCTGGGGACCTACTGGGCGGTGACGGTGATGGGCTCGGGTCACACCGTCGTCGCCGACAACGTCGTCCACGACATCACCGTCTACGGCTCTAACGAGTCGGTCTTCTACAAAAGTGGCCAGCCATTCGTATGGGACCGTGGCCGCGAACTCGGCATGACCAATCGCCTCAGCCAGGTTGCGGGGTAAAGCATGCGCGCGCTCGTCCTGACGCTATCTACCCTCGTGTTGGTGGTCGGGATCGCCGGCTGCGGCAGCAAGAACAACAACGCGGTCCCTTCTACAAGGGGGTCCGCCTCCCCCACCGCGACGAGCCCGACGACCTCGACGACCAGTACGGGTGCGCAGTTCGACATCGGCAACACGATCAACTACGGATCGCTCGGTACCACAACCACTCTCGATTGCGGCGACGGGAAGTCCCTCAACGTAGGCGGCAACAACAACACACTGACCGTCAAAGGCACCTGCGGGACGGTGAGTATCGGCGGTGCCGACAACAAGATCACCATCGACAAGATCGACAAGAGACTCAACGTCGTGGGGATCAACAACACGATCACTTACAAAGACGGCAACCCCAAGGTCGAGAACCTCGGGAACGGCAACACGATCAACAAGGTCAGCTAGTCCGCGGACACGCTTCGACGAGAGTGCGGGGCCTGTGCTTCAACCAGTCACGGCGTCCGGGTCGCCATGCCGCAGGTCAGTTTTCACCCGCGCCAGGGGATTTCGTTCTTTTTCGGGGTGCTTTCTTCGCAGCAGCCTTCGCAGGCGCGGACGCCGCTGACTTTTCGAGTGCCGCGACACGCTTGACCAGATCGGCGACCGCGCTGGTTAGATGCGCATCGTCCAACGGCGGGGCCGGTATCGGCGACGGCGCTGGTCCGACAATGCCGGCGGATTTGTTGACCGCAGACTCAAACACATCCCATGGGAAGTTGTTACCGACGTCGGTGTGGGTGTTCCCGTCCTTCAGGTGGTCTGTGCAGTAGCGGTGATCCGACATGCCCGGAGGGTCCGACAGATAGGGCGGCTTGATGACTTTGATTGGGATACCGCGCTTTTGGCAGTCCTGCACGGCCAAGTAGGCGGCGACGTCGATCGCCTTAGCGGCGTTGTCGAGCCACTGCTGGCGCGTCCATGCGATCCAGGAGCCGGCGAAGCAAAGGTTGATCGATCGCTTGTTGGACTCCTTCTTAACACTCCAGGACGCGTAGTCGGTGTCAACCACCTCGCAGACGGTGACTCCGCCGTCGTTCGGGTCGTCCGAGATTGTGTAGTGATAGCTCACCTCACTGGCCGGCATGTTCAGGTAATCCGCCAGCTGGTCGGCGGTGGAGTTGCCCTCCTCGGTGTGAAGCAGCCAAAGGTCAATTTTGGTGCCGCAGCGGCTGTAGCAGTTGGGCGACCATTTCGGGTGCTCGTTGAAATCAGGGCGTGCAATGTGGCGTGTGTGTCTTGCCAATCGTGTGTAGATACGCAGGGCTTCGGCGAAGCGCTGCGTATAGGTCAGGGTATGGGGATTGCTGGACCCGCTGGGCGTACCAACTAGGTGGGTGGGCGGTGGAGCTGTAGTCGAGCCGGGCCAGCGCGTGATAGAACAAAGCCGCCGACCGTTCAGCATCCATTCGGTCCGCGACGGTTCGCCCCGACGCGGCGCTCTGGTTAAACAAGCCGACGCGCTTCTCGTTCGGTCGGATTCCGATCACATCATGCGGGTACTTCAGCGACTCGGGGTCATCGGAGTTGGCCAATCCTGGTTTCCCGACAGCTCTCTTCTTCACGTTTCCTTTCTTCATGTTGCCGGTCGTGCTCATGTCGTTCCGTCTGCTCTCTCATCGTTTTCGGTGGGTCGCGGCCCCAGTGGGCCGCTCTAATAGGCAGTAGGAGCCGGACCCCGGCCATCGGACGCTTTCCATAAGTATTGCGTCGATCCGCCGCCGCCGATCCCACCGTCGAGCTTGTCACCGCGGGCTTCCTACCAGGCCTCGAATCGTCCAAATCGCACCTAATCGGCGGAAGGACAGGACGGCAACCGGCCGACGTCGCCGCAGCCGTCGGTCACGCCGCCAGAAGCGCGCCGGGCAATCTCCGCTATACCGCGGCAGCGCCGTGCCGGCCGGCGCCGGCAGCGAAACGTCCCGCACCTTCCGTCGCTTCGGCGGCCACGCGGGAAATGCTGGCGAATTCGCAGTCAAGAGCGTCTGATTCGGTCATCCCCCACTGATGCAGCGCTGAGAGTCGATCCGATCGCATGCACTGCTGAGGCAATGCGGCCAGCTCGGCGGCGAGCTGCTCGGCGGCCTCGCGGGCCTGTCCTTTGGGCACAACACGATTGGCCAGTCCCATTGCCAGCGCTTCGGTGGCGTCGACCGCGCGGCCGGTGAGAATCATGTCCATGGCCCGGCCCTGCCCGATCAGCCGGGGCAGCCTGATGGTGCCGCCGTCGATTAGTGGCACACCCCACCGGCGGCAGAACACCCCGAACACTGCGTCCTCCTCGGCCACCCGCAGGTCGCACCACAACGCGAGCTCCAGGCCGCCGGCGACGGCGTAGCCACTGACCGCGGCGATTACCGGCTTTGACAGCGCCATCCGCGTCGGACCCATCGGGCCGGGACCCGTCCGGTGTACCGCGTTGGCCTCCGATGTGCCGAACGCCTTCAAATCAGCTCCGGCGCAGAAGGTTCCGTTATCACCCCATAACACCGCCACCGAAGCGGTGTCGTCGCGATCGAACTCCTCGAACGCCGCAAACAACGCAGCAGCCGTCGGGCCGTTGACGGCGTTGCGGGCCTCCGGCCGGTTCAGGATCACCGTGGTCACCGCACCATTGCGTTCTACGCGTACCGGATCGCTCATGTCGCCTCCACTAATCGGATACCGTCGCGCCGCTCGGTCAGTTCGGCGGCGAAGTTGTTGTAGGCAGCGCGCAGCCGCGCGCCCGGCCAGTCTGCGGGCAACAATTCGGACGGCAGCACCGGGTCGATCAAGAGGTGGCGCACGATCGCAGCGGCGACCATGAACCGAGCGGGAACATCGGTTGCCTCCGACATCTCGGCGAGCAGCCGGTGACCGGTGCGGGCCCACGACGCCAGGTCCCATAGCTGCCCGGCTAACTCGGCGGGCGCGTCATCGCGGGCCTGCACTATCCGCACCCGGGCACGCATTTCGGCGTCCAGGTCGACCTCGAGGTTGTCCGGCCGCATCCACACCCCCTCGCGCAGCTCCCTGAAACGCTTGTCGTGCAGCCTAGTTCGCAACGCGGCCCGGGTCCGGGGATCGGTACCGACGCTGGTGACAATCACAGTGGTCCAGTATCCGCGCCAGGGTCGCAGCCTTGGCCGCATGGCATCGTCCTGCCTGCGCTGCCGGGCCAGCAGCCGCTCGGCGAGTCGGTAGCCGTCGGCGGACCGGATCAAGTCGCCGGCGCTGACCATTCGGGTCAACGCGACCCGCAACGTGGGTTCCCTGATGCCGAAGTCGCTGGTGAGCCTTATCAATTCACCCGCGCTGGCCCACGCCGGATGGGCGCCGAGCAGCACGCTGAGCACCACCGACCGGGCGGTCATGCGGGTCAGCGATTTTGACATCGTGTTGACCCGTCAGACCTGGGAGGCTCGGCGACCGTAGTCGCCGAACGGTTCATCGCGGTGACGCACCGCATCGCGGAAGCCGTGCTCGACGGCGTCGGCGACGAACGCGTGCCCCTCGGGTGTGTGCCGGGCGACACCGTCGAAGATCGTGCTGACCATCCGGCTGGTGGCCACGCCCTGTTGCAGCAGCGCCGAGTTGAGCGCGAGTTTGACCATGATCAGCTGATTGACCGGCACCGCGGCGATCCGCTCGATCAGGCGTTCGGTGCGCTCGTCGAGGTGTTCGGGGTCGGGCGCGTCGACTGCCAGGCCCCACTCGGCGGCTTGTGCCCCGGTGATGCAATCCCCGGTCAGCAGAAGACGTTTGGCGCGCTGGTCGCCCAGCCGGTGCGCCCAGAGCCCCGCGGCTGGCACCCCCCAGACCCGGGTTGGCGGATAGCCGATTTTGGCGTCCGACGCGGCGATCACCTGGTCGGCGTGCAGGGCGATGTCGGTACCGCCCGCCACACAGTAGCCGTGGATCTTGACCACCGTGGGCTTGTCCGCGTGCATCAGGCTGGAAAAGCCACGTACGAAGCGGCTCATCATCTGGTAGTCGATCATCGGATCCCACGGCTGATTCGGTAAGTGGTTGACCGCCTGCGTCTTACCGTCCAGCACTGTTGCCTGGTAGGCGCCGGTGCCACCGGCTGAGCCGGTGCGGTCGGCGTAGGCGCTCAGGTCGAAACCCGCGCAGAAGCCCTCACCCGTGCCGGAGACCAGGATGACATGCACATCCGGGTCCAGATCGGCCCGTTCGACCAGAGCCGACAGTTCCAGCGGGGTGTCGGCAACGATTGCGTTGCCCTTCTCGGGGCGGTTGAAGGTAATACGCGCAACCCGATCGGTGACCTCGTAGGTCATTGTCTTCAGGTTGTCGAAGTCGACCGGTCTGATCGCATGAGTCATGAGCGCCGCTTTCCCCCGCACCGTTCTGCATCGTCGCCGGCGCGCGTCATCCCTTGATCATTGCCCGCTCGAGGATCGGAGCGAGATCCAGCCCGGAGGGCATGGTTCCGAAAGCTCCGCCCCACTCCCGGCCGAGGCGAGTCGCCGAGAACGCCTCGGCCACAGCGGGATGTCCGTGGCGCACCAGCAGCGAGCCCTGCAGCGCCAAGCAGATGTCCTCGGCGACCTTGCGGGCCCGGTACTGAATGGTGTCCAGATCGCCGAGCTGCGTTCGCAGGCGCTCGATGTGGCCGTCCAAACGCGGATCCTGCCCCGCGCTCTTGGCCAGCTCGTCAAACAGCACGTCAACACACTCCGGACGAGTTGCCACTGCGCGCAATGTATCCAGCGCGCTGACATTGCCGGATCCCTCCCAGATCCCCATCAGCGGTGCCTCACGGTACAGCCGCGGCATGCCGGAATCCTCGACATAGCCGTTGCCACCCAGGCATTCCAGCGCCTCGACGGCGTGCGGCGCGGACCGCTTGCACACCCAGTACTTGCTGGCCGCCAGTCCGATCCGGCGCAGCAACGCTTCTGTCTGGTCTCCGCGAATGGCGTTGTCGGTGGCGCCAGCCATGCGCATCGCCACCATGGTGGCGGCCTCAGCCTCAACTGCGAGGTCCGCCAACACATTACGCATCAGCGGCTGGTCGATCAGGTACTCGCCGAATGCCTTGCGGTGCTGCGCGTGGTGGACGGCGTGGGTCAGCCCGGTGCGCATGCTGGTTGCGCTGCCCAGCGTGCAGTCCAGGCGGGTCAGGTTGACCATCTCGATGATGGTCGGGACGCCGCGGCCCTCCTCGCCAACCAGCCACGCGGTGGCGCCGTCGTACTCGACCTCGCTGGACGCGTTGGCGTGGTTGCCGAGCTTGTCCTTGAGCCGCTGCAGCAGCATCCGGTTGCGGGTGCCGTCGGGCAGCACTCGGGGCAAAAAGAAGCAGGACAGCCCGCCGGGCGCCTGCGCGAGCACCAGGAACATGTCGCACATCGGCGCCGAGGTGAACCACTTGTGACCGGTCAGGCTGTAGCTGCCGTCGGCGTTGCGGGTGGCCTGCGTAGTGCCGGCACGGACATCGGAGCCGCCCTGCTTTTCAGTCATCGACATGCCCGCGGTCATCCCGAGCTTTGTCGTCGGCACCTTGAGCTCGGCGTCGTAGTGCCGGCTGGTCAGCAGCGGCTCATAGACGGCAGCGAGCTCCGGGTTGAAGCGCAGCGCCGGAATGACGGCGTAGGTCATCGAAATCGGGCACATGTGGCCGGGTTCGGCGGTCCACACGCTGGTCTTGGCCGCCCGGACCACATGCGAGCCGGGCCGGTCGTCGGCCCACGGCGCGGCGTGCAGACCGTGCTCGATCGCGGTACGCATCAGCTCGTGGTAGGCCGGGTCGTACTCGACCTCGTCGATGCGATGGCCGTAGCGGTCGTGGATACGCAGGATCGGTTGGTTGCGGTCGGCCAACTCGCCCCAGCGTTGCGCCTGCTTGGAACCGGAAATCGCACCGACCGTCGTCACCTCGTCCAGGCCCCACTGCCCGCCTTCGCGGATCAGAGCCTCGATAAGCACCGGGGAGGATGCCGGGTTGTGCTCCTCCAGCGGCGGGACCTGGTTGGTGACGAGATGAGTATCTGACATGCCCATCATGTTACATTTTTTCTACAACCGCACAAGACCTGTAATGCTCAACGGGGATGAGCGGCGAAGAACTGCCACAGCTTCTGGGTGGCGAAGTCGGGCCAATGGTGGCCGCCGCCGTCGATGGTGATCAGCACCACGCTGCGGTTGTCGGCACATCCGGCGGTCGAGGTGGTGACCGACCCGCTGGTCGTGACGGACGGCGCTTGACATTGATCGACCTTGCGCCAGAACGCATTCAGGTCCGGTATCGGCGGGCCGTTGATGTGGACGAAGCCACGGCCGGGCCCGCCACCGTAGGGAATCAGCGGATCTGCCGTGCCGTGAATCGCCATGACCGACGCCGGATGCGGTGACCTGCACGGGTCGAACTGTGTCCCCGAAACCGGGCCGATCGCCGCGAAGAGGGTCGTGTCGCACGCCAGGGTGTAGGACATCATGCCGCCGTTGCTCATGCCGGCGGCGTAGACCTGGGAGGCGTCGATGCTGACGTTGCGGCCGATGTCGGCAACGGCCGCGGTGATGAAGCCGACGTCGTCGATGCCTTCCTTGGCGGGCCGGCCGCAGCAGCCGCCACCGTTGACGTTCCAGGCCCGGTTCAGGCCATCCGGATAGGCGACGACGAACTTGGACGAGTCCGCTAATCCGTCCCAGCCGTAGGACCTTTCGGCCTGTGCGGCGCTGCCGAAGCCGCCGTGCAGCATTACAACCAGTGGGGCCGACGCGGGCAATCCCGCCGGCTTGTAGAGCCGGTAGGTGCGGTCATGTCCGCCGACGCTGATCGTGTGCACGCTGGTGCCTTCGGCGAAGGCTGACGATTTTGCCGTTTCCCGGGCAACGCAGCCGGCGATGACCAGTGCTACGCCGAGAAGTGCCACGACCCGCGCGACCATGGCCGTCCGTTTCGCTCAGCTCAGCCGCCCACGCAAAAACGCGATGTCGTCCTTGCGGCCTTCGTCGGCCGTTTCGCAGATCACCGGCGCATCCGCGGCTTTGACCACCGCCACCAGCAACTCGGGATCGATCTGCCCGGTGCCGAAGTTGGCGTGCCGGTCGCGACCCGAGCCCGCCGTGTCCTTGGAGTCGTTGCAGTGCACCAGGTCGATGCGGCCGGTGATGCCCTTGATCCGGTCGGCGGCGTCGATTAGCGCCTCGCCCGCCGCCCAGGCGTGGCAGGTGTCGAGGCAAAAGCCGATCCCTTTGTCGCCGATGTGATCCCAGAGCCGTCCAATGGTGTCGAAATGGCGGGCCATTGCGTGATCGCCGCCGGCGGTGTTCTCCAGATACACCGGAACTTCGGTCTGCAATTGCTCGAGCGCCTTGCGCCAGCGCTGGAAACCTTCGTCGAGCTCGCTGTCCTCGGCGACGTGCCCACCGTGCACGATCACCGCGGCAGCACCGATCTCGGCCGCCGCGTCGCAGGTGTCCTGCAGGATCTTGCGCGACGGGATCCGCACCCGGTTGTTCGCCGACGCGACGTTGATCAGATAGGGCGCGTGCACGTAGATCGGTAGGGCCGCGGCTTTGAGCTGTGCGGCGTCCTCGCGCGGCTTGGGCGCCTTCCAGCTCTGCGGGTTGCCGAGGAATATCTGCACCACGTCGGCGTTCTCGGCGGCAGCGGCTGCGAGCGGATCCTGCGGGCTTACGTGTGAACCGATGAGCACGTCGGCCAGTCTAGTGAGCGGCGCGGACAGTCTCGGCGAGCAGACGAAAAAGCCCGCGACACGCCATGCGTGCGCGGGCTTTTACGTCTGCTCAGCAGGCCAAACGGTGCCGCTGCAGGTGGTAGTTAATGCGGTCGGTGAGTCCAACCGGATCGCGTCTGATGTCTTCGACGCTCATCGGAATGGTCGTGAAGCCGCATTCTTGCAGTCGGGCCGTCTTCAGCCTGTCACGCAGCATGCGCTCGCGACCCGCGTGCCACTCAATGCTGTCGTATTCGGCTACGACAAACGCTTCCGGCCACGCGAAGTCGACGCGCCAGACTCGGCCGTACCGGTCGACGACGCTGTATTGCAGCTCTGGCATCGGCAACCGCGCGTCGAGGAACACCAGTCGCGCCTCGCTCTCCATCGGCGACTCGGCACGACCGTCGGCGCAGTCGATCAGCTCACGGACCTTGACGATTCCGCGGCGCCCCTTCTGTTGGGTGATCGTGGCATGCAATTCCGCTGCAGTACAGGCTCCGACGTGCAGGGCAGCGTCAAGTGTCGCCAAAGCGCGCGATCGCCGGAGCGTCCGAGCGACTTCGATTACCGTCCACGCGGGCGCTGTCGCCAATCGACCCTCGACCCGTCGCAGCGGTGCGCCGATTCGTTGGTGCACCATGAGACTTCTTGACGGCCGCATCCGCACGCCGGGATCAAGTATGTGGACACGAGACGTGTTTTCGGTATCGAAGCCGTACAACGCCGCAGCCGTCCCCATGCAAGCCACGATCGGCTGCCCGGCGACCAGATCAAACGCTGCCAGCTTGCCGACAATGTCGGGCTCATCCAACGCATAAACCCCGTGGCACACCCGAATTAGCCTGCCCGCCTTGATGAATCCGGCGAGCCGCTTGCGTGTCGTCACGGTCAGCAGTTCGGCGGTCGTCGCCAACCCGCCTCTAGCCAACAGCACGCTCTCGATGTCCATGGGCCACAATGCTGCTGGAGCGCGAGCGAAGGTGGTAGCCAGCAACCGACGACAATGGGGATTGGGTGGATGAGGAGACCCAAAAGCCCCCGACACGCCGTGCGTGCGGGGGCTTTTGCGTCTGCTCGCGCTACAGAAGGTTACCGATAATCCGAGTAGCCGTAGTCGTCCAGCGGAACCGCAGCACCGGTGGCCTGGCCGAAGTCCGGGCTGTAGTACTGGTCCTCGTAGGACGGGATGGTGTACGCCGCCGCCCGGGCCTCCTCGGTGGGCTGAACCTGGATGTTGCGGTAGCGGTTGATACCGGTACCGGCCGGGATCAGCTTTCCGATGATCACGTTCTCTTTCAGACCCTGCAGCTTGTCGCTGCGGCAGTTGATCGCCGCATCGGTTAGCACTCGCGTGGTCTCCTGGAACGACGCCGCAGAAAGCCACGAGTCGGTGGCCAGCGACGCCTTGGTGATACCCATCAGCACTGGGCGGCCAGCGGCGGGCTCGCCGCTCTCGGCCACTACGCGACGGTTCTCGGCCTCGAAGTCCGCGCGGTCGATCAGCGAGCCGGGCAGGAACTCCGTCGAGCCCGAGTCGATGATGGTCACCCGGCGCAGCATCTGCCGGACGATCACCTCGATGTGCTTGTCGTGGATCGACACACCCTGCGCCCGGTAGACCTCCTGGACCTCCTTGGTCAGGTGGATCTGCACCTCGCGGGGGCCCTGCACCCGCAGCACCTCGTGCGGGTCGGCCGAGCCTTCCATCAGCTGCTGGCCAACCTCGACGTGGTCACCGTCGGAAAGCACTCCCTCAGAACCGTCGTCGTGCTTGAACACACGCAGCCGCTGCCGCTTGGAGAGCTTGTCGTAGACGACTTCCTCGCCGCCGTCGTCGGGAACGATGGTGATCTTGTAGAAGCGCTCACCGTCCTCGAGACGGACCCGGCCGGTGACGTCGGCGATCGGCGCCTTACCGCGCGGGACGCGGGCCTCGAACAGCTCCTGCACACGCGGTAGACCGCCGGTGATGTCCTCACCGACACCACCCTGGTGGAAGGTGCGCATGGTCAGCTGCGTGCCGGGCTCGCCGATCGACTGGGCCGCGACGATACCCACAGCCTCGCCGATGTCGACCAGCTTGCCGGTGGCCATCGAACGCCCGTAGCAGGTCGCGCACACACCCGTGCCGGTGGTGCACGTCAGCACCGAGCGCACCTTGACCTGCGTGATGCCCGCCGCCAGCAAGGCGTCGATCTCCGGGTCACCCAGGTCCTCACCACGCGCGACGACGACGTTGCCCGCCTCGTCCACCGCGTCGGCGCCCAGAGTCCGCGCGTACGCCGAGGTTTCGATGTATGGGTCGCGGATCAGCGTGCCGTCGGGCTGACGCTCGGCCAGCTCGACGACGATGCCACGCTCGGTCTGGCAGTCGTGCTCGCGGACGATGACGTCCTGGCTCACGTCCACCAGACGACGGGTCAGGTAACCCGAGTCGGCGGTACGCAACGCGGTGTCCGCCAGGCCCTTTCGAGCGCCGTGGGTGTTGATGAAGTACTCCAGCACGGTCAGGCCCTCGCGGAACGACGACTTGACCGGACGCGGGATGAACTCACCCTTCGGGTTGGTCACCAAACCCTTCATGCCGGCCAGCGTCCGGGTCTGGGTGAAGTTACCCGTGGCACCGGAGTCCACGATCGTGATGATCGGGTTGTCGCTCGGGTAGTGCTCCCGCAGCGCCTGGCCCACCTCGTCGGTGGCTTCCTTCCAGATCTCCACCAGCGCCTCGTTGCGCTCGTCGTGGTTCAAAGCGCCACGCTGGAACTGCTTTTCGACCTTTTCGGCGCGCTCCTCGTAGTGGTCGAGGATCTCCTTCTTGCGCGGCGGAACGAGCACGTCGGCCATGGAAACCGTGACACCACTGCGGGTCGCCCAGTAGAAGCCGGCGTCCTTGAGCTTGTCGACGGTCTGCGCGACCACGATCATCGGGTAGCGCTCGGCCAGGTCGTTGATGATCGAAGCCTGCACCTTCTTGTGCATCTGCTTGTTCACGAACGCGTAGCCCAGCGGCAGCAGCTCGTTGAACATCACCCGGCCCAGCGTCGTCTCGGCCGTCCACGCATCCCCCGGCTGCCAGCCGTTGGTGCCGAACAGCTCGGCCTCGAGCTCGACGGGCGGACGCAGCTGGGTCAGCCGCACCTTGATCTTGGCCCGTACCGAGAGCACGCCGCGGTCGGCCGCCATGATCGCTTCGGCCGGCGAGGAGTACACACCCGTTTCCGGACTATCCTTCGCGGCCGGCTGGTACTCGCCGGTGTCGCCCTCGACCTCGGTGGTCAGGTAGTACAGGCCGGTCACCATGTCCAGCCGCGGCATGGCCAACGGGCGGCCGGACGCCGGCGACAGGATGTTGTTGCTCGACAGCATCAGAATGCGGGCCTCGGCCTGCGCCTCCGCGCTCAACGGCAGGTGGACGGCCATCTGGTCACCGTCGAAGTCGGCGTTGAACGCCTCACACACCAGCGGGTGCAGCTGAATCGCCTTGCCTTCCACCAGCATTGGCTCGAAGGCCTGGATACCCAGCCGGTGCAGGGTGGGCGCCCGGTTCAGCAGAACCGGGTGCTCGGCGATGACCTCTTCGAGCACATCCCACACCTGGGGACGCTGGCGCTCCACCATTCGCTTGGCGCTCTTGATGTTTTGCGCGTGGTTGAGGTCGACCAGCCGCTTCATCACGAACGGCTTGAACAGCTCCAGCGCCATCAGCTTGGGCAGGCCGCACTGGTGCAGCTTGAGCTGCGGGCCGACCACGATGACCGAACGGCCCGAGTAGTCGACGCGCTTACCGAGCAGGTTCTGGCGGAACCGGCCCTGCTTGCCCTTGAGCAGATCGCTCAACGACTTCAGCGGACGGTTGCCCGGCCCGGTAACAGGCCGGCCTCGACGGCCGTTGTCGAACAGCGCGTCCACGGACTCCTGCAGCATCCGCTTCTCGTTGTTGACGATGATCTCGGGAGCACCGAGGTCGATCAGCCTCTTGAGCCGGTTGTTGCGGTTGATCACCCGGCGGTACAGGTCGTTGAGGTCGCTGGTGGCGAACCGGCCACCGTCGAGCTGAACCATTGGACGCAGCTCCGGCGGGATCACCGGAACGGCGTCCAGCACCATGCCCATCGGCGAGTTGCCCGACTGCTGGAAGGCGGCCACCACCTTCAGCCGCTTCAGCGCACGAAGCTTCTTCTGCCCCTTGCCGCTTCGGATGACCTCACGCAGCGCTTCGGCCTCGGCGTCGATGTCGAAGTTCTCGATCAGTTTCTGGATCGACTCCGCGCCCATGGCGCCGGTGAAGTACTCGCCGTAGCGGTCGATGAGCTCGCGGTAGAGGTTCTCGTCGACGATCAGCTGCTTGGGGGCCAGCTTGGTGAAGGTGCTCCAGATGTCCTCCAGCCGGTCCAGCTCGCGCTGGGCGCGGTCGCGCATCTGGCGCATCTCCCGCTCGCCGCCGTCGCGAACCTTCCGCCTTGCGTCCGCCTTCGCGCCCTCGGCCTCCAGCTCGGCCAGGTCGGCCTCCAGCTTCTGCGCCCGGGCCTCCAGGTCGGCGTCGCGCTGATCCTCAACGCCCTTGCGCTCCACCACCATTTCGGCCTCGAGCGTCGACAGCTCGTTGTGCCGCATCTCCTCGTCGACCGCGGTGATCACGTAGGCGGCGAAGTAGATGATCTTCTCGAGGTCCTTCGGGGCCAGGTCGAGCAGGTAACCGAGCCGGCTCGGCACACCCTTGAAGTACCAGATGTGCGTGACGGGCGCGGCCAGCTCGATGTGGCCCATCCGCTCGCGGCGCACCTTGGCGCGGGTCACCTCGACGCCGCAACGTTCACAGATGATGCCCTTGAAGCGGACGCGCTTGTACTTGCCGCAGTAGCACTCCCAGTCGCGAGTCGGTCCGAAGATCTTCTCGCAGAACAGGCCGTCCTTCTCCGGTTTCAGCGTGCGGTAGTTGATCGTCTCCGGCTTCTTGACCTCGCCGTAAGACCATTGCCTGATGTCCTCCGCGGTGGCCAGGCCAATGCGGAGTTCATCGAAGAAGTTGACGTCGAGCACGTAACTCCCTTTCCCCTTGCGGGATTAATTACTAAGTTGGTTAAGCCAGGTCCTCAACAGACGCGGATTCGTTGCGGGACAAGTTGATTCCCAAGTTGGCTGCGGCCCGTTCGAGGTCCTCGTCCTCGCCTTCGCGCAGCTCGATCGCCGCACCGTCGGACGACAGCACCTCGACGTTGAGACACAGCGACTGCAGCTCCTTGAGCAGCACCTTGAACGACTCGGGGATGCCCGGCTCCGGGATGTTCTCGCCCTTGACGATCGCCTCGTAGACCTTGACCCGGCCGACCGTGTCGTCGGACTTGATGGTCAACAGCTCCTGCAGCGTGTACGCGGCACCGTAGGCCTGCATGGCCCAGCACTCCATCTCACCGAACCGCTGGCCACCGAATTGCGCCTTACCGCCCAGCGGTTGCTGGGTGATCATCGAGTACGGGCCGGTGGAGCGGGCGTGGATCTTGTCGTCCACCAGGTGGTGCAGCTTCATGATGTACATGTAGCCAACGGTTACCGGGTAGGGGAACGGCTCACCGCTGCGGCCATCGAACAGCACCGCCTTGCCGTCGCCGTCCACCATCACCTCGTCGTCCCGGTTGGGCAGCGTGCAGGACAGCAGGCCCTGCAACTCGGCCTCCTGGGCACCGTCGAACACCGGTGTCGACACGATGGCGTCGGGCTCCGCGTGCAGCAGGTCCTCGGGCAGGTTGGCAGCCCAGTCCGGAACTCCCTTGCCGGTGTCGACCTTCCACCCGGACTTGGCCACCCAGCCGAGATGGGTCTCCAGGATCTGCCCGATGTTCATCCGTCGCGGCACACCGTGGGTGTTCAGGATGATGTCCACCGGGGTGCCGTCCGGGAGGAACGGCATGTCCTCGACGGGCAGGATCTTGCCGATCACGCCCTTGTTGCCGTGCCGGCCGGCCAGCTTGTCGCCGTCGGAGATCTTGCGCTTCTGGGCCACGTAGACGCGGACCAGCTCGTTGACGCCGGCCGGCAGCTCGTCGTCGTCCTCGCGGGAGAACACCCGGATGCCGATGACCTTGCCGGACTCGCCGTGCGGCACCTTCAGGGAGGTGTCGCGGACCTCGCGGGCCTTCTCACCGAAGATCGCCCGCAGCAGGCGCTCCTCCGGCGTCAGCTCGGTCTCACCCTTCGGGGTGACCTTGCCGACCAGGATGTCGCCGTCACGAACCTCGGCACCGATCCGCACGATGCCGCGTTCGTCCAGGTCGGCGAGCACCTCGTCGGAGACATTCGGGATGTCCCGGGTGATCTCCTCGGCGCCCAGCTTGGTGTCGCGGGCATCGATCTCGTGCTCCTCGATGTGGATCGAGGTGAGCACGTCCTCTTCGACCAGGCGGTTGGAGAGGATGATCGCGTCCTCGTAGTTGTGGCCTTCCCACGGCATGACCGCCACCAGCAGGTTCTTGCCCAGCGCCATCTCGCCGTTTTCGGTGCACGGACCGTCGGCGATGACCTGGCCGCCCTCGACCCGGTCACCCGTATCCACGATCGGCGACTGGTTGGCACAGGTGCCATGGTTGGAGCGGGCGAACTTGCGCATCCGGTAGGTGTGCCGGGTGCCGTCGTCGGCCATCACGGTGATGTAGTCGGCGGAGACCTCCTCGATCACCCCGGACTTCTCGGCGACGACGACGTCGCCGGCGTCGATCGCCGCGCGCAACTCCATGCCGGTGCCCACCAGCGGTGCCTCGCTGCGCACCAGCGGAACCGCCTGGCGCTGCATGTTGGCACCCATCAGGGCGCGGTTGGCGTCGTCGTGCTCGAGGAACGGGATCATGGCCGTGGCCACCGACACCATCTGGCGCGGCGAGACGTCCATGTAGTCCACCTCGGACGAAGGCACGTACTCGACCTCGCCCGCCTTGCGGCGGACCAGAACGCGCGGCTCGAGGAAGCGGCCGGCGCCGTCGATCGGCGAGTTGGCCTGCGCCACCACGTGACGGTCCTCCTCGTCGGCGGTCAGGTAGACGATCTCGTCGCCGACCACACCGTCGACCACCTTGCGGTACGGCGTCTCGATGAACCCGAACGGGTTGACGCGCGCGTACACCGACAGCGAGCCGATCAGGCCGATGTTCGGGCCCTCCGGGGTCTCGATCGGGCACATCCGGCCGTAGTGGGACGGGTGCACGTCGCGGACCTCCAGCCCGGCGCGCTCACGCGACAGACCGCCCGGCCCCAGCGCCGAAAGCCGGCGCTTGTGGGTGAGGCCCGACAGCGGGTTGTTCTGGTCCATGAACTGGGAGAGCTGGCTGGTGCCGAAGAACTCCTTGATCGCGGCGACGACCGGCCGGATGTTGATCAGCGTCTGCGGCGTGATCGCCTCGACGTCCTGGGTGGTCATCCGCTCCCGGACAACGCGCTCCATCCTGGACATGCCGACCCGGATCTGGTTCTGGATCAGCTCGCCGACGGTACGCAGCCGGCGGTTGCCGAAATGGTCGATGTCGTCGGTCTCCACCGGCACCTCGACGCCGCCGGGAACAGTCATCGTGGACTGCCCCTCGTGCAGGCGAACGAGGTATTCGATGGTGGCGACGACGTCCTCTTCGGTCAGCGTCGTCGTAGTGATCGGGTTCGCCGAGTCCTTGGCGTTCAGGCCGAGCTTCTTGTTGACCTTGTAGCGACCAACCCGGGCCAGGTCGTAGCGCTTCTCCTTGAAGAACAGGTTCTCCAGCAGGGTCTGCGCGGACTCCTTGGTCGGCGGCTCGCCCGGACGCAGCTTGCGGTAGATGTCCAGCAGCGCCTCGTCGGTGCCGGCGGTGTTGTCCTTCTCCAGCGTCGACATCATGATCTCGGAGAAACCGAACCGCTCCTGGATCCGCTCGGCGGTCCAGCCGAGCGCCTTCAGCAGCACGGTGACCGGCTGCCGCCGCTTGCGGTCGATGCGCACACCGACGGTGTCGCGCTTGTCGACGTCGAACTCCAGCCAGGCGCCCCGGCTTGGAATCACCTTGACGCTATGCAGCGTCTTCTCGGTGGACTTGTCGATGGTCTCGTCGAAGTACACACCGGGTGAGCGCACCAACTGGCTGACGACGACGCGCTCGGTCCCGTTGATGATGAAGGTGCCCTTCTCGGTCATCATCGGGAAGTCGCCCATGAACACCGTCTGGCTCTTGATCTCGCCGGTGTTGTTGTTGATGAACTCGGCCGTGACGAACAGCGGCGCCGCGTACGTCATGTCCTTGTCTTTGCACTCGTCGACCGGCGCCTTGACCTCGTCAAAACGGGGATCGGAGAACGACAGCGACATCGACCCGGAGAAGTCCTCGATCGGCGACAGCTCGTAGAGCACTTCTTCGAGGCCACCCACCGGGTTGGCCCCCCCTATACCCTCGCCCCTGGCGGCAGCGGCCTCGCGCCAGTGCGGCGAGCCGATCAGCCACTCAAACGAGTCGGTCTGCACGTCAAGAAGCCCCGGAACCTCCAGCGGTTCGCGGAGCTTGGCGAAAGAAACTCGGTTGGGCGCTCCGGGCACGGAGTTATTGGAGGAACTTTGTGGGCGATCCGTCTTGCTCTGGCGTGAACCTGCCAAGATGCATCCTTCCAGCACCTCGTGCGACTCACGATAACCGGGGCCACCGGCCCGTTCGCCGCAGTATGTTGTCGGTTAGGCCGGCGAACGATCTGTCCGGATCTCACGCACGCGACTAAGCAGCTGAGCCAAAAAGGGGGCTCAGGCTAAGACCACGGTGTCAAGTGGCGGGTGAGGTGGGCAGGAGGTAGCCAGCGCAACGTCCAACAATAGCGCAGGACGGCGCATTCCTCAACTACCCATGCAGGGGATAGCGGCGCTGGCTGGCATCTCGACTTTCCCGTGGGCACATGCTGCCCAACAGACTGACCCGTTTAGGCCCCGTCGTCAAGAGGGCGGGGCGGCAAGTTGCACCGAGTTATCGCAAAAAACCTCGGGTCATGGCTTCTTGGGTGCGCAAAGAAGCCCCACCCCGCGGGCCGTGCTTAGCGGGCGGGTCGGCGTCTGGCGGCTAATTGCCGAACTCGTGCCCATGGTACTTGTGGGTGCCCTCGAGGTCATCGAGGATCGCCACCTGGGCGTTCTTCGGCAAGGTGTGCAACATCTCACGCACCCGGGCCTGACGGCGAGCCACCGCTTTGCGCTCCGGCATGCCCGGCGTCGCGACGATCTGCGGCGGCACGCCCTCGATCTCGTCGACACCACCGTCACGGTGACCAGCGTCGAGCAGGGCCTGCTCTTCGGCCATGGTGGCCTCGTCCTTTTCCTCGGACATGCCGATCGGGCCGATCCGGCGGCCGTTGAGGAACTGCCGCACCACCGGCTCGTCGCTGGTCAGCAGCACCTCGCGCGGGCCGAACATGACCAGCTTGCGGCGGAACAGCATGCCCATGTTGTCCGGCACGGTGCGGGCGATGTTGATGTTGTGCGTCACGATCAGGATGGTCGCGTCGATCTGGGCGTTGATGTCGAGGATCAGCTGGCTCAGGTAGGCGGTGCGGACCGGGTCCAGACCCGAGTCGGGCTCGTCGCACAGGATGATCTGCGGGTCGAGCACCAACGAGCGGGCCAGGCCAGCGCGCTTGCGCATACCGCCGGAAATCTCGCCGGGGAACTTCTTCTCGTCCCCACCAAGACCGACCATGGTCAGCTTCTCCATGACGATGTCACGGATTTCGCCTTCCTTCTTCTTGGTGTGCTCCCGCAGCGGGAACGCGGTGTTGTCGTAGAGGTTCATCGAACCGAACAGCGCGCCGTCCTGGAACATCACGCCGAACAACGTGCGGATCTCGTAGAGCTCCTTGGCCGAGCATTCGATGATGTCGGTGCCGTCGATGAGGATCGAGCCGCGTTCCGGTCGCAGCAGACCGATGAGGGACTTGAGGAACACCGATTTGCCGGTACCCGACGGCCCGAGCAACACGCTGACCTCGCCCGCGGGGACGTCCAACGACACGTCTTCCCAGATCCTCGAGGGTCCGAAGGACTTCGTCAGTCCCCTCACCTCGATAGCGATGCCCATGGGGAATCCTTCCGTCGACGCTCGTGCCCGCCACCTGCCCTGATCTGTGGCATGAGTCACTGTAGCGCACGCCTGGGGCCGGGCATCACGGTTGCATAGCACCGCCGATCAAAAATTGGCCGACCTGAGATCGGCCCGCGCCACTAGCCGGCCGGCGCCCAGTTGCCGTGGAACCCCATCGGTATCCGCTGCGGCAGGTACACGGTGGCCATGGACTCGAGGGTCTGGGCATCCAGCAGCAGCAACCGGCCTTCGTCACGGCCGCGGTGATAGCCGTATCCCATGAGGAGGCCGTCGTCTTCGGCATTTTCCTTCGGTCCGCGGGCGGGGTTCGGCACAAAACACATCTCGCCGATCAGCAGGTCGGGATCGAGGGCGGCCACCACGGCAGATCCGGTCGCGTAGTCCTGCTTGTAGAGCGATGTCGACATCTGCGATCCGCCGGCGAACCCGCCCTCGATGCCGACGGTGTAGCCGAACCGGTGCCGCCCGCCCAGCCGGGTCTCGTTGATCCGCGGAAATTCCTGCGACCGATCGTCGCGGCATTCGGTGGTCACCGCACCGGTCGCGAGGTTGATGGTCCAGCGGTCCAGCGTGGGCAGGGTCTCGCCGGGGCCGCGCCGGTCGCGGTCGAACATCCGCGAGTAGCGCACCACGTCGAGCACCAAAACCTCGGCCCCGTCCCGCATTTCCGAGTAGGCGTTGAGCGGGTGGTAGACGTAACAGGGTTCGATGTCGAACCAGCGGATGTCCTGATTGCCGCCCTCGCGGGGCATGACCCCGACGCGCGCGGGGTAGTCGGGGTTCCAGGCATACGGCATCCGGTAGGAGTGCTTCGGGTTGCGGTTCATCATCGCGCTGACCGGGCTCGGTACCCGGACGCGCCCGATCAGCGACTGCAGCGCCAGCCGGGCCGGTACCCCCAGCCAGCGCGGCGCTTTCGCCGGCAGCACCTGCACTGGGTCGAACGTCACCGGCAGGTCGTAGATCACCACATATTTGTCGGTCAGCGAGAAGTCGTGCATCATCGGCGAACCCGACACCTCGATGTCGACCGTGCGGCGGGCGCGTCCGCGCGTGTCGATCACCGAGTACTGCACGGTGCGCCCGCGGGCGAACGAGTAAGACATGGCGTGCAGTTCGCCGGTGCGCGGATCACGGTGCGGATGAGCGGTGTAGCCGCCGGCCAGGGTGCCGTCGAAGTCGCAGGTCCCGACGGTGTCCAGCTCCTCGGTCAGCTCGTAGCTGGCGACACCGCCCTCGACCAGTGCCAGGGTTCGCCCGGCGTGGGTCAACGCGTTGGTGTTGGCACCCAGGGACAGCATGCCCGCCGCCGGGTTCATCCGGGCAGGCGCCTTCTCGCCGAGGGTGTCGCACACCGACAGGCTGCGCACCCAGCGGTTCCGGTACCAGCGGGCCTTCCCGTCGCGCAACGCGACCCCATGCACCATGCCGTCGCCGCTGAACCAGTGATAGGTGGCCGGGTCGACCTGTTCGGCCGGGTTGGGTCCGTTGCGCAGATAGCGTCCGTCGAGGTGCTCCGGGAGGTGCCCGGTGACCTCCAGGTCGGTCGCGGTGACTTCGGCGCCCACCGGCGCCAGGAAGCCGTCCAGATAGGGGTTCCGGGATTGGGTGGTTTGCATGGACGTCACGGCTGAGCTCCTATAACATTGTTATTTCGCTGTTATTGGTAAGCTACGCCCCCAATGAGACGATGGCAAGAATGACTTCGGAGACTCAAGGCAGTGTTCGCAGTGTTCGCAGTGTTCGCGGTGTCCGTGATGAGATGCTGCACGCCGCCGTCGGGTTGCTCGACGAGCACGGGCCAGACGCACTGCAGACCCGCAAGGTGGCCGGCGCCGCGGGGACCTCGACGATGGCGGTCTACACCCATTTCGGCGGCATGCAAGCGCTGATCGCCGAAGTCGCCGAGGAGGGCTTGCGGCAGTTCGACGCCGCGCTGACGGTGCCGCAGACCGCCGACCCGGTCGCCGACTTGTTCGCGATCGGTGCGGCCTACCGGCGCTACGCGATAGAGCGCCCGCACATGTATCGACTGATGTTCGGCAGCACCAGCGCGCACGGCATCAACGCACCCGCGCACAACGTCCTGACGCTCACGGTCGCCGAGATCGAACAGCGCTACCCCAGCTTCGCGCACGTGGTGCGTGGGGTGCACCGGTGCATGCTGGCGGGACGGATCAGCGCGGATGGAGCGGATGACCCGGATGATCAGGCGGCCTTCGATGCTGCAACAGACGCAGCAATAGTGGCCACGGCGGCCCAGTTCTGGGCGCTGATACACGGGTTCGTGATGCTCGAACTGGCCGGGTATTACGGCGACGACGGCGCGGCCGTCGCACCGGTGCTGGGTTCGATGACCTCGAACCTGCTTGTCGCTCTGGGAGATTCACCCGAGCGGGTGACGCGTTCGCAGCGGTCGGCGATGCGCGCCGGCTGAGCACACGAAACCCCGGAACCTGCCGGACATGAGGCGGTCCCGGGGGTTTCGCGAATCGACTACTTGACGGTGACGGTGGCGCCGGCGGCCTCGAGCTTGCCCTTGGCCTCCTCGGCGGCCTCCTTGGCGACCTTCTCCAGCAGCGGCTTGGGTGCGCCGTCGACCAGGTCCTTGGCCTCCTTGAGGCCCAGGCCGGAGACGATCTCGCGGACCACCTTGATGACGCCGATCTTCTTGTCGCCGGCGGCCTCGAGGATCACGTCGAACTCGGACTGCTCCTCGGCGGCCTCGGCGGGCGCGCCACCGGCGGCCGGTCCGGCAGCGGCGACGGCGACCGGAGCGGCCGCGGTGACCTCGAAGGTCTCCTCGAACTTCTTGACGAAGTCCGAGAGCTCCAACAGGGTCATTTCCTTGAACGCGTCGAGCAGGTCGTCGGTAGACATCTTTGCCATGGTGTGGGTCCTTCCTGGTTTGGGGTTGGGTTACTCGGCTTCGGCCGGTGTCGCAGAAGTTTCCGTGGGTGCTTCCGAAGCTGGTTCAGGGGCCGGAGTTTCGGCGGGTGCTGCTGAGGTTTCTGTGGCGGGTGCGGGGGTTGGCGCAGGGGTTGGTGCCGAAGTTGGCTCTAAGGCCTTCTTTTCCTGCAGTGCCGCGGCGAGCCGGGCGATCTGCGAGGCCGGAGCGCTGAACAGCCCGGCCGCCTTGGCGAGGTTGCCCTTCATCGCGCCGGCCAGTTTGGCCAGCAACACCTCGCGGGACTCCAGATCGGCGATGCGCTCGACGTCGGCGACGGACAGCGGGTGGCCGTCCATGTAGCCACCCTTGATGACCAGCGCCTTGTTTTCCTTGGCGAAGGTCTTGATGGCCTTGGCGGCGTCAACCGGTTCACCGGTGACGAACGCGATGGCGGTCGGCCCGGCGAATAGCTCGTCGAGACCCTCGATCCCGGCTTCCGAGGCCGCGCGCTTGATGAGCGTGTTCTTGGCCACCGAGTAGGTGGCCGACCCCGACAGGGACCGGCGCAGCTCGGCAAGGTTGGCCACCGTCAGGCCGCGGTATTCGGTGATCAAGGTCGCGGTCGAGTCCTTGAACTGCTCTGCGATGTCTGCAACGGCGGTGGCCTTGTCAGCCCTGGCCATGCATACCTCCTCAGGTGAAAGTCATTCGACTTGTCGTCGGTGATCACCGGGGAACGACGAACGCCCCGGCGCAGGAAGCGGCCGGGGCGTGAAGATGCGCCGGCGCACGCCGGCGGTCATGCCTCGTCCTCCTGCGTGGGCCGCCGGGATGTCCCGGACCTTCAACCGATTGCTCGGTGACCGACGGTCTTCGGTGGATCGGGAACCAGGATAGCGTGACCCCCGCCGTCAGCCAAAACGGCTGTCGCCTTAGTGGTCTCCGGCGAGCCTGGCCGCGCCGACCAGACCGGCCTCACCACCGAGCTCGGCCGGCACCACACGCAGGCCGGCCAGAAAGTCCAGCCCGGCGTAGTCGGCCAACGCCGTGCGCAACGGGTCGAACAGCAGGTGCCCGGATTTTGCGACCCCTCCCCCGATGACGACGAGGTCCAGGTCGCACACCGCACCCACCGAGGCGATCATCGCCGCGAGCGCGGTGGCGCCCCTGTGGAACGCGCGCACCGGTACCGGATCCCCGGCCGCCGCGGCGGCGGACAGGTCCCTTGCCGCGGCGCCGGGCGACGGGGACCAGCCGTTGGCCCGCGCCCAGCGCACCATCGACGGGCCGGACGCCACGGTCTCGACGCAGCCGCGGCCACCGCAGGTACACGGCCGGCCGTCCAGCTCGACCACCACGTGACCGACGTGACCGGCGTTGCCGGTCCGCCCGGTGTAGGGGATGCCGTCGAGCACCAATCCGCCGCCCACGCCGGTGGACACGACCATGCCGAGCAGGAAGCGCGCGCCTCGGCCGGCGCCGCGCCAGTGCTCACCCAGCGCCATGCACACGCCGTCGCCGCCCAGCCGGACGGGCACACCCGGCACCGCCCCCGCGACCCTGTCTCGCAGCGGGAAGCGGTGCCAGGACCTGATATTGATCGGGCTGACGCTTCCGCTGTGCAGGTCGATGGGGCCGGCCGCGGCGATGCCCACCGCAGCGACCGCGCCGTTGGCGGCGCGCAACGCGTCGGCGATGATCGCCGCGACCACGGCCCAGACCTCCTCGGCGCCGGCGCCGGCCGGGGTGGGTCGGGTGGCGGTGTGCACCAGCGTCCCGTCGGGATCGACCAGGCCGGCGGCGATCTTGGTGCCGCCGATGTCCAGGCAGAGGGTGAGCATGGCGATCAATGCCGGTGGGTGTTGTCGGGTTGGCGCGGGTCGCCGGGATGCTCATAGCCCGCAGCGAGCTGGACCAACTCGGCGCGGCGCGCGTCCAGCCACACCCGGAAGGCACGTCGTCGCGCGGCGCCCCGCAGATGATCGACGACCGCCGAACGCACCTGTCCCAGCGGCGGGCCGACGAGCGAGGGGGCCCGCCAGCCGTGCCGGCCCGGGTGCGGTGCGGCGAACCGAAGCGGGTTGCGCGCGTGGTAGTCGGCCACCTCCTCGTCGCTGACTCCGACCGCGGCGGTGACATCGGCGAACAGCGCCCGCGCGCGCGGATCCGCCAGCGCGGCCGCGGCCACGCTGCCGATCTCCAGCCGCGCCGTCACGTCGGGCAGCAGGTCGGCCTCGGTCGGCGCGCCGCGCGCGGTCAGGCCGCGCGCGGTCGCCTCGGCGGCGACCACTCGCTGCGTCACGATCAGTTGGGTGAGCCACCGCCGCAGTTGCCGTCCCTCGCTGGTGCCGCTTGCCGGCAGCGCGGACGCGCCCGGACCGTTGCGCAACCGCGCCTCGGCCGCGTCGAGCTCGTCGACGGCTACCGGGGTGCCGGCAACCGTCGCCACCAGGTGGGCACTCATGTCACGGTCACCTTTACCGCCGGCGAGTAGAGCAGCCGGCCCGCGCAGCCCACCCGGACCAGGGCCCACCACTGGCCGGGGTCCAGCCACGCCGGCGGGGTTAGGTCGAAGCCGAGCTCGGCCGTGCCGCGGGCGGGCAGGACAGCGCCCAGCGCGGCGGGGCCGATCCACTCCCACGTGCCCCAAGGGCTGATCAGATGCGCCTCCAGTGCCAAATCGGCCCGGGCATGGGTGCCGACCGTGACGGTCAGCCGGGCCGCCTCACCGGACGCGAGCTCGACGTCGGCCGGTCCTTCGGCGAGGTAGACCAGATCCTCCTCGTGCCGCGCGCCGACCTCGACGACGCACACGTCCTCGACCACCTGGCGCCAGGCCGCCGGGACCGCATCCCCGGTTATGCGGAGCTGGGCGCGGACCGGGTAAAGCCCGGGTTGAGCGCGAGCCGGGATCGACACAACCACCTCGGCGTCCCGGTGATCGCCGCTGCACAGAATGAACGGCAACTCGACGGGCGTGGCCGACCAGCCGTCCGGACACACCACCGTCACCTCGCCGTCCAGCGCGGAGTCGCTGCAGTCGCTGGCCGCGGTAAGCCGCAACACCACCTCCCCGCCCGGCTTGCCGGTCGCCCGCTGGGGATGCAGGTGAGCGACGGCGGGCAATCCCCCGAGTGGCGCGGGTCCGCGGTTGTGCAGCCAATAGCGCGCGTAGAGCGGCTGAGCGGCCTCGGCTTGCGGGGCCAGCTCGGCGAAACCCGTTAGCGCGCTGGGCATTTCGAGCCGGGCCAGCACGGTGGCCACCTGATAGCCGTGCAGGTCGACCGACTTTTTGCGCTGCTGTGGCTTTTCCAGCAGGTCGGCGAGCTGGAGCGCGCGCACCTTGCCCAGCTCCGAGCCGATGGCAACCCGGGTGGCTCCGCCGATCTGTAACCCGGTCGTCTCCACCAACCGCAGGGCCACCGCGCTCGGGTCGACCGGCTGGGCGCTGCCGGCCGCCAGCGGGTTGCCGGCCGCCTTGAGGGCCGCCAGCTGTACCGAGTCGGCGGGGTCGACGTGCAGCAGCGATCCGACCGGCGGCAGCTTGCCGCGTCTCTGGTTGGGCAGGACGGCGAGCAGCGGGTGCGAGAACTGCGCGCTGCGGGCCGGGATCTCGGCATGCCGCCAGTCGCCGTCACCGAAGGCCAGTGCGTAGTCGAAATCGTGTGTCCAGTGCTGTAGTTGGAAGTTCGAGCCGTCGGGTGCGGTGCGGCGCGGCTCGTCGGTCCAGATACCGGACGGCCAGCCGGTGCAGGACCGCATCAGCGCGGTGTGCAGCGTGCCCTCGGGGTCGACGGCGAAGCTTGGCACCCCGCGGTTGAGCAGCGCGACTGTGCGGGCCTCGAA
>NZ_JBKQOI010000214.1:0-2780 GCF_052145595.1 Mycobacterium sp.
AGGCGAGGGTGACTCCGTTGGCGCCCGGTGTGAGCGTGATGTTGGAGCCGGCGTGGAGGTACTGGGCGAGGAATGTCGCGACGGTGATTCCCTTGTCCGTGCCCGTGGTCCACATGCTCGTGTCCAGCACGTCGAGGATGAGCATCACGTCGGCGGTCGAGTATCCGTACTGGAATGTCTCGGAGAGCGCGGAAAGCGGTTGGTCGGCCATGGGAGTAGTGGCGAGTGGCGAGTGGCGAGTGGCGAGTGAATACGGGGAGGAAAGCAGCCTCCCGGGGTGCGGGCCGGGCCCCCGAAGGGGTGGGTCCAAAGGGTGGGGGGCCCCCGGACCGACCCCGCAAGCGGGGTTACCCCCGTTGCTGGTTCGGGCTTACGGGGTCGCGAGCTGGAAATACGCGTAGCTCAGGGTGACGCCCACGGCGGTGGCCGCGGACAGGTTGATGTCGAGGGCTTCGCCCGGGACCGTGGCAAAGATGCCGGCAGAACCCAGTGTGAGGGCGGGCCCTGACCCGACGGCTGCCGCCAGGTAGAAGTTTCCAGTCGCGACCGAGGTGGTTGTGTGTGACTGCAGATTGACCGTGTTGGCGGTGCCGGCGCCGTTACTGAGTGCCAGGCTGAGCACGACGATCGCCACGCCGGGCGGCGGCTTGGGAACGATGGTGGTTGCACCGGCTGCAGCGGGGTTGCCGCCGTAGAAGCCGACCTGGACGGGGACTGAGCCGTTGTGCAAAACGGCGACCTGGTCGGCTGTCGGAGTCGTCTGCTGATATGCCATGATCCCTCCGGAATGAGAACCCGCGGGCCCACAGTAGGGGAGGGCGGTCCCGCGGGATGTTGGAAAGAAGGGATCAAGTCACCTGGTACGTGACATCGAAGGTGGGAGATGAACCCACCCCGGTGCACGTGATGAACATGTCCCAGGTGGTGGTCCCGGTCATGGTCAGGTTCGTCGTGGAGAGCGCAACGCTGGCGGTGACATAGCTGAAGGTGCCGGTGGGCCAGGTGACGGCTGCGCCGCCGCCGGTGATGCGGAGGTGCAGCGTCTGGCCGAGCTGAAAACTGGCGACCTGGGAGGCGGCTGCGAGGCTGGCCGTGGCCGTGGTGGCGAACGTGATGACGTTCGTACCGGAGGCCGCGAGCGTGAGCGTGGCATAGCCCACCTGCGTCCAGTCGATATTCAGGGTCGCACCGACACCCAGGGTGCCGGCTGCGAGTACCGCCGAATTGGCAAATCCGGGCGTTGAGATCCAGTTGCGGCCGTTGCCGACCACGCCGAACCCGAGCACGGGGTTGTCGTCGGCGGCGGCTTGCACGGCCGTACCCTGCACCGTGGCGCTGGTGAGAGTATTCGAGAGAATCATGATATGTAGTCCTTGGACGTGGAGCTGGGAATTAAGTGGTGCCGGCGCCGAGTATCCACCAGTTGGACGCGCCGTCGCTCATGATCCGGATCCAGTAATACTGCGCGGTGAGGCTGGTGTTGGTGGCCGCGCCGTCGATCTTGTCGGAGCCGGCCGCGGTGATTGTCAGGGTCGCCGCGGCGGCGTCGATCTTCTTGATGTCGTAGGTGAACCCGGCCGGGACCGATCCCGCGGCGGGCAGGGTCAGCGCGTAGCCGCTGGCGACCGTGGCCAGGATGGTCCGGACGTAGGGGGTGACGGTGGTGGCTGCGGAGATCGCCAGCACCGGCCCGAGGCTGCTGGGCGCCATCACCCAGCCGGTGCCGGTCGCCGTCGGCACCATCGAGGCCATGCCGTAGGGGAGGAGCTCACCGTTGGGCGTACCGGGTCCCCAGACCTGACCCATGATGTTGCCGGGGTCTTGTTGAAACGTGACGGTCATGAACTCCCCCCTTTCAGCAAGTGATGATGACGCCAAAGTCGGGACGGATGACGCCCAGGGCGTAGCCGAAGTCGACCGTGACGAAGAGGGCCTGATAGATGTGCACGTAGCTGACCATCACCCGCAGGGGGATGCCCATCAGGTCAATGTAGCTGACATCGACGACGTTGCGGGCCTCGTCCGGGGTGGCGATCGGCCGCAGGGCCAGGGCGATCGCGTACTCGTGCAGGGCCAGATTGGTGTAGGACTGCACCGTCGCCGTGCCCGCGGTGACCACGTCGGCCGAGGCGATCGGGGTTGCCAGCACGACGACCGTTGCCGAGGTGTAGCTGGCGATCTGGTAGAGGTTCGTCCCCGTGGCGACGTTGCCGGCCGCGGCGAAGGACAACCACTGGCCGACGCTGGCGGGTGTGAAGGCGGAGCTGGCCGCTGTGACGGTGGTTGAGCCGGCCGTGGTCGTGACCGTGGCGCCGACGACGGTGATGAAGCGGGCGGTTGTGGTGACTGAGCCGCTGGGTAGAACCGTCGTCGAGAACACGGCGGAAAGCGTGAGGCTGGTATCGCTCTGAACGGAGCTCACCTTGTAGAGAGTCTTGGTCGGGTCGTTACCGAAGACCAGGTAGAACCCAGTCAGGGGTACACCGCCGGTGCCCGCCGTGGTGAAGTTGGTGTTCAGGCCGGTGACCGTCGCGCTGTTGTAGGTCAGGGTGACCTGGCCGTAGAGGATCGAGCCGGACGCCGTCGGCATCTGCTGGTCCCATTTCGGCTGGAAGTTGAACGCGTGCGCCAGGTCGGCCGACTCGCGGGCCGACGCGGCGATCGACGCCGACACCAAGCTTTCCTGCACCCAGCCGGCGTCCCCGAGCATCTTCTGGTAGACGCGGTTGTGGACGAGAAGCGAGAGCTTCTCGCTGTCCTCAAGGGGGACCTTCTGGTCT
>NZ_JBKQOI010000215.1:0-31491 GCF_052145595.1 Mycobacterium sp.
GCTCAGCGTTATCGGCCATCCCTCCGGGACCGCCAAGGATGTTGAAGACACAATGCATTTCGCGGTGCTGTCGGGTGTGCGGGCGTGGATCGAGGAGCTGCCGCTTTCGCAAGCCGCCGAGGGTTACGCGGCATTGGAGCAGGGCCGTGCGCACTACCGCACCGTCTTGACCGTCTGAATGCCGTCTGTCTTTGGCCGACGACTGGAGTTTAGACGCATCAGACGGTGAGCTGTTGATCTGCACCGGCGTCGGCGGTAGGGCGGCGCGGATGGGCCATCGGCTCACCATCGCGATGAAGCGCTGGCAGGCCACGGTGGGCTGGACCGGCGCCGAACCCGCGACCACGGAGCTGACCGTCGACGTCGATTCGTTTGAGGTGCTGCGCGGCGAGGGCGGGGTCAAAGGTTTGTCCGGGCCGGAAAAGGTCATGGTGAAGTCGAACGCGTTGAAGTCGCTGGACGCCGGCCGCTATCCCGAGATCCGCTTCACCGCAGACGCCATCGATAAGACCGAAGACGGATACCGCCTGACCGGGACACTGCAGATTCGCGGAAAATCCCGAAAGCACGTAATCGACCTGCGGACCGAGGATCTCGGTGAGGAGTGGCGAATGTCGGCCGAATGCAGCGTTCGACAAACTGATTTCGGCGTCAAGCCCTACTCGATGTTCATGGGATCGATGCAGGTCGCCGACGAGGTGGCGGTGTCTTTCACCGCGGTTCACGCCAAGGACGGCTAAGGCTGGCTCGGCGCCTGCGGTGCCGAATCACCGGCGTCGCCGGGTATGTGTTCGAGCACTCTCGTCAAATAGGGCTGTTGGGCGTTCGGGTCCGGCTGCTGCTCGGCAGGAGCGCCTCCCTGCTGCTCCCCCGGCGCGCCTGCGTCCGGAGCCGGTTCCCCGGCGGGCGCTTTCGACTGGGGGCCGGTCGGTGCGGCCTCTGGGGGTGGGGCAACGGCCGGCGCGACGCCCTCGGCGATTTGTGGCGTCGGCGCGTGCACCGCGTGCCTTGACGGTGCGGGCTCGCTGTTCGGAGCGAGCTCAATGCCCACGGCCAGCGACAGCGAAGAAACGAAGGTGATGGCGCCGGCAGCCAATGCGGTCGCGGCCCCAGCGTAGGACAACCGCCGTGGCCGCGCTGGCGCGGCGGCGGGCTCGCTGATGTGCGCCACGAGCTGGTCGTCGGTGAACTCGGTGCTTCGGGCCGCGGCCAGCGCCGCACCCCGTGCGACCGTCACCTGGGCCATGGTCTGCGCGAAAACCGGTACGGGCAAAGCCTTTTCGAGTTGCCACGAGAATCCATCGATGTCGCTGTCCGCGCCGACGACAATCACACCGCCCGGCCGCCATCCACTGCGTTCGAACATCCCGCGCAGCCAGCCACTGAGCCCGTCGAAGCCGCCGCGCACATGCTTGACCGCCGTTTGCGTCTCGCCATCGTGGGTGTCGACCATGACGACGGTCGCCCACTCGTGCTCGAGGATGCAGACGGCGGTCTGCTCGTAACCGATGACGGGCGCGATGGCCCGAGCCAGCGTCTCGACCGCCTCGAGTTGGCGAACCGGCACAACGTTGTCAAAACCGGCGTCGGCCAGTGCCTCCAACAGCAGGGCTGCCTGCGCGGACGCCTCGTCGTTCCAGGTCAGTCCGACGACCCGCAGACGGTGATCGCTCGCGGCCGCGAGCGCGTCCACCCGCAACACCTCTTCGGCCACTTGCTCTGCGGTACTCACGGCGCGCACGCCACGGCCGGCACGAAGCGCCAGCTCCTGATGGTCCAGGATGGTGCCGTCTGCGCCGTGTCCTTCAGCGAGGACCCACCCGACTGTGGTCGGCGTCAGTGATAGCCCCAGTACCGTGTCCAAATTCGCACCTCAATCGGTCCCGGACCTCCGACGCCCCCAGCCACACTGTGCGCACCATTAAGCCGCTGGCGCGGTGATTCGTGAGAGCCGGCACGGACCCGGGATAGCGTGGTCTCCATCGGCTTGCTCCGTGAGAGCCTACGCGGTCGGCGCAAGTTCGGCTGCCCCCGGTCCGAAATCCCGCCCAAACTCACAGACAAAGCGGCAACGCGGCGCCGAATCGCGCCCCACCGCCGACGGTGGCCAGGCGGTCGTCGGTCCAGCCCGGTGGCGTTCGACGGCTTCGAAGGGGCCAGCGGAGGTTCCACCGGCCCGGAACACCACGCCACTTTTACGGTGCCGAAAAAACCTATTCCGTCACCGGCATCGACGGTTCACCGGCGCCGGTCGCACGCGCGGCTGAAGGGCTCCTGCGCCACCGGCTGCGGCGCGTCGGCGGCTCGTCGAAAAAACGGTTGACCACTTTGATTAGCTACGCTTTGTATCTTTCGCCATATCGCGCTTGCCGCACTGGCTCCCGCTGCTCAAGGCAGCCAGCTGCCTGCTGTTTTCGGGCGGTGGATCGTGACTGCGAGCGGCTGCGCGAGAGCCTGCGCGAACTTTGCGGCGCCGTTATCGGAGTCGCTGAATTCGTGGTGAAAACCGATGCAAAAGTGAGATCACTTCGTGTCCCGATCGACATTTGGTCTATTCACACGGTAAATTCCAGCCCAGAGCAGGACCACTTAGGACAAGGGGCGCAGGTATGACGGACGTAAGCGAGAAGGTGCGGGCCTGGGGGCGCCGGCTTTTGGTCGGTGCGGCAGCGGCTGTCACTCTGCCCGGCCTGATCGGTCTTGCCGGCGGCGCGGCGACCGCGGGGGCATTCTCGCGCCCGGGTCTGCCGGTCGAATACCTGCAGGTGCCGTCTGGAGCCATGGGCCGCAATATCAAGGTCCAATTCCAGAGCGGCGGAGAGAACTCTCCGGCGGTGTACGCGCTCGACGGGTTGCGGGCACAGGACGACTACAACGGCTGGGACATCAACACGCCCGCGTTCGAGTGGTACTACAAGTCGGGCCTGTCGCTCATCATGCCGGTCGGTGGGCAGTCCAGCTTCTACAGCGACTGGTACAGCCCGGCTTGCGGCAAGGCCGGCTGCTCTACCTACAAATGGGAAACGTTCCTGACCAGCGAGCTGCCGCAGTGGCTATCCGCCAACAGGAGTGTCAAGCCCACCGGCAGCGCCGCGGTCGGCATCTCGATGGCCGGCTCCGCGGCGCTCATCCTGGCCGCCTACCACCCGGGCCAGTTCATCTACGCCGGCTCGCTGTCCGCCTTGATGGACCCCTCCCAGGGGATGGGGCCCACCCTGGTCGGCCTGGCGATGGGTGATGCCGGCGGCTACAAGTCCAGCGACATGTGGGGACCGTCGAGTGACCCGGCGTGGCAGCGCAACGACCCGTCCCTGCAGATCCCGAAGCTGGTCGCCAACAACACCCGGCTCTGGATCTACTGCGGTAACGGCACACCATCGGAGCTGGGCGGGGCCAACATGCCCGCCGAGTTCCTGGAGAACTTCGTGCGCAGCAGCAACCTGAAGTTCCAGGACGCCTACAACGCGGCCGGTGGTCACAACGCCGTGTTCAACTTCAACGCCAACGGAACACACAGCTGGGAATACTGGGGATCCCAGCTCAACGCCATGAAGGCTGACTTGCAGGGCACCCTGGGCGCTACCCCCGGAGGCGGCGGATAACCGCGCCCCTGCCGGGGTTCGCGACTGCGCTTGACGACAACGTCGTCGGGCGCAGTAGCACATTACGGGCGCTTACGGACTGTCGACTGCCAGGGGTAATTTACTGATTTCTCATCAATTTCTAAAGCGTTGTCCCGGCTGTTGATTAGGCCGATTTCCGCAGATAGAGGGCCTATCTCGCGGCATTTTCAAATGGGTAACGCTTTGGATACGCCCATCGAAATGCTTGACATGAGAAACCTCTGCAAGCCTCTCGTCAAGTCGGCCATCGTCGGCGGGATCATTGCAGCGTCGCTGACTTCGTCCACCGGCGTGGCCAACGCGGCCCCCGGAGCCCCTAACTGGGACGCGGTCGCGCAGTGTGAATCCGGTGGCAACTGGCAGGCCAACACCGGAAACGGCGAATACGGTGGGCTGCAGTTCAAGCCGGGCACCTGGACCCAATACGGCGGTGTCGGCAATCCGGCGGCCGCATCCAGGGAGCAACAGATCGCGGTGGCCAACCGGGTTTTCGCCGAAGAGGGGCTGGACCCATGGCCGAAGTGCGGTGCGGACTCGGGCCTTCCGATCGCGTGGTATTCGCACCCGGCACAGGGCATCAAGCAGATCATCAACGGCCTCATTCAGTCAGCCGTGCCGCATTAGTAAGCATCGGCTTCCGCCGTCATTCGGGGTCTATGACCGAGCGCGAGGCTGTGTTTGGATCAGGCCATGGAAGGTTCGGCGACTGTTCATATGGCGGCGCCTGCCGACAAGGTCTGGGATCTGATTGCGGATGTTCGCAACATCGGCCGATTTTCCCCGGAAGTCTTTGAGGCGGAGTGGCTGGGCGATGCGACGGGCCCCGCGCTCGGCGCCAAGTTTCGGGGCCACGTGCGGCGAAACGAGATAGGGCCGGTGTATTGGACGACATGCGAGGTGACGGCCTGCGAACCCGGCCGTGAGTTCGGATTCGCCGTACTGCTGGGGGACAGAGCGGTCAACAACTGGCATTACCGATTGGCGCCCAGCGGCGACGGCACCGACGTGACCGAGTCGTTTCGGCTCAACCCGGCGCCGTGGCTCGCCGTGTATTGGTTGTTCGGTGGCTTTCTGCGCAAGCGCCGCAACGTCCGTGATATGACCAAGACGCTGAACCGCATCAAAGATGTGGTCGAAGTGGGCTGACAGGAAAGGCTTCGATGCCGGGCGTCGTCAAATCGGTCTTCATCACCGGTGCGGGTAGCGGCATGGGCCGCGAGGGGGCAAAGCTCTTCCATGCCAAGGGTTGGCGGGTTGGGGCGGTGGACCGCAACGAGGACGGCCTGACAACGCTGAAGCAGGAACTGGGCGACGATCGACTATGGACCCGCGCCGTCGACGTGACGGACAAGGCGGCCCTGGATGGCGCCTTGGCCGACTTCTCTGCGGACAATGCCGGCGGCGGCCTCGACATGATGTGGAACAACGCCGGCATTGGTGAATCCGGCTGGTTCGAGGATGTGCCTTACGAAGCCGCCATGCGCGTCGTCGAGGTGAACTACAAGGCGGTGCTCACCGGCGCCTACGCCGCACTGCCCTACCTGAAGAAGACTCCCGGCAGTTTGATGTTCTCGACGTCGTCCTCGGCGGGCACCTACGGCATGCCGCGCATCGCCGTGTACTCCTCGACCAAGCATGCGGTCAAGGGCTTGACCGAGGCGCTGAGCGTGGAATGGCAGCGACACGGTGTGCGGGTCGCCGACGTGCTACCCGGCCTGATCGATACCGCCATCCTGACCACGACCACCAACCACTCCAACGACACGGGGCCGACGATGTCCGCCGAGGAGATCCGCGCCGGCGCAGCCAAGAAGGGAATGCTTCGGCTGATGCCGGCAAGCAGCGTGGCGGAAGCGGCGTGGCAGGCCTACCACAACCCGAAGCGATTGCATTGGTATGTGCCCAAGAGCATCAGATTGATCGACCTCCTCAAGGGCATCAGCCCGGAGTTTGTGCGGGGTCGCATCGTCAAATCCCTACCCGGGCTGATGCCGAAGCGGCAGTGAAGGAGGTGAACCGGTGCAAAGCCGGTCGCTCGCAGTTGCTTTCATCCTCATCGCCGGGGCCGGCAGCATCGCGGGCTGCGCGCAGGCCGCGACGACGGCCCGAGAAGCCGCACGTCTGACCATCGACGGCGCCACCCATACGACACGTCCCCCCGAGTGCAACCAAGACCAGTCGTATCGCACGATCGACATCCGCGACCGCGACGGCCAGGTCGAAGCGGTGGTGCTGCTCAGTGCCAACCGGGCCATCCCGCAGTGGGTGAAGATCCGCAACGTCGACGGGTTCACCGGCAGTTTCTGGCACGGCGGGGTGGGCGACGCGCGCGCCGACGTCACCAACGGTGCCTACACGATCAGCGGCAGCGCCTACGGCATAAACAGCGGCAACCCCAACAAAGTCATCACCACGGACTTCAAGATCATCGCCGAGTGCTGAACCCTCCCCCGGGGTCCGGCCTAGGCTGGGAGAACACCACCTGAGCCATGGAGGACCGGTGAAGGAGAGATTGCACTGGCTTGCGATGCACGGCTTCATCCGCGCCGCCGCGGCGATCGGGTCGAGGCGGGGTGATGTACAGGCCAGGTTGATCGCCGATCCCACGGTGGCGGCTGACCCGCTGCCGTTTTACGAGGAGCTGCGGGCCCTGGGCCCCCTGGCGAAAGGCCGCGTCAACTATCTGACCACCGACCACGCGCTCGCCCAAGAGTTGCTGCGATCGGATGACTTCCGGGTAATCAACATGGGGTCGCAACTGCCGACACCCGTGCGATGGGTGGAAGAGCGCACCCGCGACAAGCTTCTGCATCCGCTGCGTGCACCGTCGCTGCTGGCGGTCGAGCCGCCGGACCACACCCGTTATCGCAAGACGGTATCGGCGGTGTTCACTCCCAGGGCGGTTGCCGCATTGCGTGATCGGGTCGAGCAGACGGCGGTCAATTTATTGGATCAGCTCGCCGCCCAGTCCGGCGTCGTTGACGTCGTCGGACGGTATTGCTCGCAGCTCGCGGTCGCGATCATCAGCGACGTGTTGGGGGTGCCCGAGCAAGACCGGCGGCGCGTCCTGGAGTTCGGTGAGCTGGCCGCGCCGAGCCTGGACGTCGGGTTGCCGTGGCGCCAATACCGCAGCGTGCAGGACGGGATCGCGGGGTTCAACTCCTGGCTCGCCGACCACCTGCGGGAATTGCGGCGTGCCCCCAGTGACAGCTTGATGAGCCAGTTGATCCAGGCGGCTGAAAGCGGCTCCGCCGAGACACATCTCAGCGAGACCGAACTTCAGGCGATCGCCGGGCTGGTGCTGGCCGCCGGGTTCGAGACGACGGTGAACCTACTGGGCAACGGGATTCGCATGCTGCTGGACACGCCAGGGCATCTGGAGACGTTGCGCCAGCGTCCCGAATTGTGGCCCAACGCCGTCGAAGAGATCCTCCGGCTGGACTCGCCGGTGCAGCTCACCGCGCGGGTGGCCCTCAAGGATGTCGAGGTGTCGGGCATGCAAATCAGGCCTGGCGAGTTGGTGGTGGTCTACCTGGCCGCCGCCAACCGCGATCCGTCGGTGTTCCCCGATCCGCACCGCTTCGACATCGAAAGGCCAAATGCGGGGCGGCATCTCGCGTTCTCTGGGGGCCGGCACTTCTGCCTTGGCGCCGCCCTTGCGCGTGCCGAGGGCGAAGTCGGGCTGCGAACGTTCTTTGATCGTTTCCCCGAGGCGCGGGCGGCAGGCACCGGAAGCAGGCGGGACACGCGGGTGCTGCGCGGTTGGTCGACGCTGCCGGTGGCCTTGGGCCCGGCACGGTCGATGGCACCCGTCGACATTTAGAGATGTGACCGTTCAGTGCCCGGCGAGGTAGCGGTCGAACCAGTCCAGCGTGTGCTGCCATGCGTCGGCCGCCGCGGCGGCGTTGTAGCGGGGTCCGGTGTCGTTGAAGAACGCGTGGTCGGCGTTGGGTTCGACGATCAGGTCGTGGACCAGGCCGGCGCGATCGAGTGCCGCCCTGGCCGCCGATTCGGAGCCCGTGACGCGGGTATCCAGGGCGCCGTAGATACCCAACACGGCGGCTTTGGCCCCGGCGAAGTCCGGATTGTCGGGTAGCGGCCCGTAGAACGGGACCGCGGCCGACACGGCCAGCGCACCGGCAGATAGCAGTTGCCACACCAGTCCGCCGCCGAAACAGAAGCCGACCACCCCGACCTTCTGCCCCGGGGCCCGCAACCGCAGTTCCGCTACACCCGAATTCAAGTCATGCGTCAACCGGTCCGGCGGGACCCTGCCCAGTGCGGCGGTCACCTGAGCCGGGTCCTGAAAGGTGCCCGTCCCGCCCTCCTCGGACAGCAGGTCGATCGCCAGTGCCGAATATCCCGCCCCGGCCAGCCGGCCGGCCACCGAGCGCACCCAGTCGGTCAACCCCTTGTTCTCGTGGATGACGAGCACGCCGCCCTTGGCATTGGCCGCTTGGGCCCATGCGGCTTGCAGCTGTCCCTGGGGACCCGGCCAGGTGATCGGCTCGGTCGGCAGCGCGGTGGTCATCCCCGGCGGTTGCGATGAGGCTTCAGGGGCGGGTGAACTGGATTCGGCCGGTTTCTGCTGCGTGGAGCAGGCCGCGATGAGCGCGCTGGCGGCCGCGGTACCCACGCCGAGTAGCGCCAGTCGTCGCACGGCCTCGCGTCGGGTCAGCAGGCCGTCGACGTGATCAGCGGCAATCTCCTCGGCGATATAGCGCTGCAATGGGGTCACGCTGGCGAGTATGCGCGGCAAACCTGTGGTTGACACCCATCCGGCAAGCGGGTTTATTGGCCGCTATGACAGAGGTTTCCACGATCGCGGTCGAAGATGTCGTAGTCGGGCTGTGGCAAGCGCTTTCGCGGCGGGATTGGGATGCTGTCAAGACGTTCCTGTCGGAGGACTGCCTCTACGTCGACATGCCGGTCCCCGCGTTGTCGGCGCGCGGTCCCGAAGACATCGTGAAGCGGCTCAAGATGGGGCTCGAGCCGCTGGCGGGCTACGAAAACCACGACGGTCTGCTGGTGTCCAACGGCTGCGACGTCATCTACGAGCACTCGGAGACTTGGACTTTCACGTCGGGCGAGCAGGGTGTACTCAGATTCGTCACGGTGCACAAGGTGGTGCCGCAAGACGGTGGGGCCAAGGTCACGGTCTGGAAAGACTATTGGGACATGAACAGCCTCGTCAGCTTCGCCCCGCCCAATCACTTCGAGAACCTCGCAAATGCCCATACTAGCTGGGTATTTGACGCGACAGGGTTGGTCTGATGCACGCACTCACATTCTGGTGAAGAAGCCGGGTTAGCTTTCGCGCCCGACGTGAAGTCATTTCATGCCGGCTGTGAAAGCGCAATGCTGTGAAGTGCGAAGCACCTTGGGGAGTCACGCCAGTGACGGCTAAGCAACGGTTCGGTTGCTGCGGGTTTGAACTGCATGACGCTTACCCAAATTGGTTACTCATCAACTTAGGTCAAGACGCCCCACCCGTCGCGAAGAGCTGACGTCGGTAGTGCGGAACCGGAGCTCGATGTGATCGACGAACTCGCCGAGTTGACGGCGATCCTTGACGCCGCGTTCGGCTAGCCGTTTGCGCCGGAATCACCCGTAGCGCCGTTGCCGCCGGTGGCACCGGCGGTTGAACCCGACCCGCCCGCGCCGCCACCACTGCCGCCACCCCTCGGCGAACAGCTTCTCCGGGTGGCATCTCGCCGTCACCCAATCTTGAGCTTTGCTATGAGAATGTGGAGTTTGTATACATCTATATCGGCCGTCTATTAGTATGCAATGTTCTGGTTAACAGAGCTAGCGGTCCGATGGTTGGCCGCGTGGGAGGCAGTCATGTCGTATCTAATCGCAGCGCCGGACATGTTGGCCGCGGCGGCCGCTGATGCGGCACGGATCGGCTCAGCGATCAGCTCAGCAAACTCGGCGGCCGCGACCCCGACCACCGCGGTGGTGGCTGCCGCTGGTGATGAGGTGTCGGCGGCGATCGCGTCGCTGTTTTCCGGCTACGCCAAGGAGTTTCAGGCGTTGAGCGCTGAGGCGGCGGCGTTTCATGCCGGGTTCGTGCAGGCCTTGAATGGGGCGGGGGGCGCGTATGCGACCGCGGAGGCGGCTGGGGCCTCGCCGTTGCAGGCCGCGCAGCAGGAGGCGGTGGCATTGATCAATGCGCCCGCCCAGCTGACGTTGGGTATCAATCTGATCGGCAACGGCGCTAATGGGACAGCGGCCAGCCCGAATGGCGGGGCCGGTGGGATCTTGTTCGGCAACGGCGGCGCCGGCTTCAGCTCTACCACCGCCGGCGTGGCTGGCGGTAATGGCGGTAACGGCGGGCTGATCGGCAACGGCGGGCCCGGCGGGGCCGGCGGGGCCGGCGCGCCCGGCGGGGCTGGTGGGTCCGCGTCCTTGTGGGGCGCTGGCGGTATCGGCGGGGCCGGCGGCGCCGCCACTACCGGTTTGGGCGGGGCTGGCGGGGCCGGTGGGCCCGCCGGGTCCGGTGGGCTGATCGGCGGCGGTAACGGCGGGATCGGTGGGGCCGGCGGTGCCGGCGACGGCGCCGGTACCGGCGGGGCTGGCGGAGCCGGCGGTGGCGGCGGCTATCTCGGCAACCCCGGTGGCGGCGGGGTCGGCGGTGCCAGCGCGAGCGGCACCGGCGGGGCCGGCGGGGCCGGCGGGGTTGGCATCCTGTCCGGCGGGGCCGGCGGGGCCGGCGGTGGCGGCGGCGTCGGTGGCGCCGGCGGGGCCGGCGGTCCTGCGTTCAGCTTCGGATTCGGAAGCATCGCCGGCGGGGCCGGCGGACAGGGCGGCACCGGCACGCTCACCGTCGGCGGGGTCGGTGGCCAGGGCGGCGCCGCGATTATGGGAGCATTCCCCTTCGGGGCTCTGGGTGGCGCCGATGGCGGCGCCGGCGGGGCCGGCGGTGGCGGTGTCACGGGCGGCGGGGCTGGCGGTGTCGGAGGTGTTGCGTACAACTACGTCGGCGGAGCGGCCATCGGCGGCACTGGCGGCAACGGCGGCGCAGCCTCAGGAGGGACGGGCGGGAACGGCGGCAACGGCGGCGACGCCTACGCACTTGTTCTGACCAATGTCACCGGCGGGCCCGGCGGGACCGGCGGGACCGGCACCACCGCCGGCACCAACGGTTCCACCGGCACCACCGGAACGTTATAGCGCGTCGCCTGGCAGGGACCGGCGGCCATCGACGACATAGCCCGCGACCGGGCAGTGCCCCTGAGGAGAACGACAGGGGCGAGCCGATCGACTATCAGACGCGGACTGTAGCTCTCAGGCAGGTTGTGGACGGCGTGGCATCGCCAACGACGACAAGGGTCGTCGCGGCTATCAGCAGGCGTTTTCACGCCTCTCCTTTATCCGCACTGAGGGGCACTACGCTAGGCCGTCCTCTATGTAGCGCAGCGAGTATTTGCCCTGCCACTCGGACTCACTCTCAGACAGCCAGGTGGCCCTCTCCCCGATCGCGTCCGTTGATCCATAAACCCGGCGATCGCAGCCGGGGCACGTCAGGTAGGTAAACATCTTGTCGCGGCCCCGCGGCCATTCCTCACGCGCCGTGTCGGCTACCTGGATCCCGATCGCCTGGTGCCCAATGTTCTGGATCAGTTGGCCGACGACATGTCCCTCGGGGCACATCAGGTCCATGGTCAGTAATCCCCTGTGGGTCATTCGTCGCCGTCCGACAACAGGCCGCGAAGCTGTACGGCAATCTCGGTGCCGGCCGGGAGCGGGATGGTTGTGGTCATGGTCCTGTCCTTTCGCTTGCCAGTCTCGGAACGTGTGCGCAACAGTACCTCCGCGACGGGCGCTGTGCAAGCGAAATCCGTTGTGTTGCAAGCGATATGTATGCGCATAGTACGCGTACACCTAAGCGCCTAAGTAGGTATACGCTTATCGCTGCCGGCCGGTAGGCCGCGACGGGCCTGATCTAAGCCGTCAAAGGCGGTACACGCGGGTGGCGTTGTCGCGGGCAATCAGGTCGACCACCCGCATGGCATCCTTTTCGCTCCAGTCGCCGCCGGCGACAAAATCGTTCAGCACGCGGTGAATACCGTTGCGCCACAGGGCCGCACCGAGAAAGTGTAATTCCGCGGGGCCGAACCCGTCCGACGAGTACAGGAGCTTGCCGAAGGGCGCCAACTCCAGCAGCCGGGCAATGAACGCCGGTGCCCGCGCCCCCAGATGGTTCACGCTCAACCCGCCGTCGACGTAGACGTTGTTGAACGCCTGCGCGAGGTATCCGGCCTCGCGCTCGTAGGGATAACAGTGCAACAGCACGATCGGGGTGTCCGTGGACTGTCGCAGGAAGTCGAGCAGCAGGAGCGGGTTGGCCTTGTGCAGATCGCAGTCCCGGTCGCCGAAGCCGACGTGGAATTGCACTGGCTTGCCAAGCCGGAGCGCCTGATGCAATCCGAAACGCAGCAGAATCCGATCCTCTAACCGGACACCGCCGCGGTCGCGCCACCGGCTGGCGGCCTCGGCAACCTGCGACTCCGACGGCTCGGTCAGATCGCCGTCGAACCCGCCGCGGTAGGCCAGGATCGACTTAGTGCCGACCGCGGTAGCCGCGCGCCGGTGCAGGATCTCCTCGAACGCCGACGCGTAATCGCCCGGCGCCAGCGCTGCCTGCTCGGCCAACTGCTCGAGGCGAACTATCTCGTGAGCGCGGTTACCGGACAACTCGGCCAAATCGGCGATGCCGGCCACATCGTCGCCGATTCCAGTGTCCACCAGCCAGTCGCTCACTTTGGCCGCCGGCAAAAACAGGCGGGCCAGCTCGGGCTCGCTGTATTGCCGGCGGCGTTCCCAGTATGCCTGCGGATCAATGTGTTTGGATAGCCCAAGCACAGGTGCGCAGTGGGTGCGCACCGCGAAGCCAAGCTGGGAGTCGAACCCCGAATGCGCGAGACGTTCGGTGTTGGCCTCGTTGAGCGCGTTCTCGAACCGCAGCCGGTCACCCGGCGTCAACCAGCATCCGTGGACGTGCTGGTCGATGAGCGGCACTTCGCCGATGTGTTGTGCGAGGGCAGCAGAGTCAGACGCCATGACAAGCCCTGTCACAGGCTCCAGGCCATGCGGAACTTGTCCGCCAGCTGTTCGGGGCCGAGGTCGCCGTAGCGCTCATGCTCCAGACGGCGGACCGCGACCACCATGTCGACCGCGGGGTCGCCCAGGATGCTGCGCAGCAGCGTCGAATTATCAAGTGCGGTAATGGCCTCCACCTGAGCCTGGGGCAGGCAGACGATGCCGGCGCGGTTACGGTCCGAACCGGAAAGTGTCGCCGGGTCTTTGGTGGTTTCCGGTTGCAACGCCGCTCGGCGCTTGATTCCGTCCAATGCCAGTCCGAGGATCGCCGCTGACGCCAAATACGGGTTCGCCGAAGGATCGACGACCTTCACTTCCACATTGCCGCCGCGCGGACTGCCCGGACCGCCTTCAACGAAACGCACGGCCGCCTCGCGATTCTCGACGCCCCAGCACACATAGGCCCCGGCCCAGTTGCCGGGCAGCATCCGCAAACCGGACACGATCGATCCGCACAGAATCCCCTGAGCTTCGCTTAGCCCGCTCAGCACCCCCGCCACGGCGCTCTCCCCCGCCGGCGTCATGCCCGCCGGGCCGGTTCCGTCGGAAAACAGGGGGCCTTCGGGCGTGGTCAGCGAGAAGTGCTGGTGCGCACCGGACCCGACGCTGCCCGCGAAGGGCGTCGGGGACAGACTGACGCGCAGCCCGTGACGGCGGGCGGCCCGGCCGATGATGAGCCGGGTCAAGACGAGCTGATCGGCGGCGGCGACCGGCGCCAGCGGCGACAACGAGATCTCGAACTGGTTGACCCCGTACTCGGGATGAAACTGCTCGATCCCCACACCGGCCGCCGTGGCCGCGACGGTGACGTCGCGAACGAACCCCTCGTGCTCGAGCACACCGGCAAGGCCGTACTGCGCCCACAGCGCCGACGGCAGCCGGCCACCATCCGGATCGACCAGAAGGAATTCGACTTCGTGGCCGATCGCCGCCTCGATGCCGGCTGTCGTGAGCGCGGCCTCGATCCGGCTCAGCGTTCCCCGGCCGCACGCCGGAACGGGCGTACCGTCCTGCTCGAAAAATGCGGCTGGCGCCCACGCCAACCCGTCGCCGATGATGCGCAAAGCCGACAGGTCGATGCGGATGCGCTGATCGCCGACGACACCGACGTCGTCGGTGAACGCGATGCCGGTTTGATCGATCGCGAAGGCATGCCACGAAGGGCTGGCGCCCAGGCCGGGATCCGCGAACGTGTTGGTGTGCCGGATCGGCACCGTCTTGGCTTGTGTCAGCCCCGCCGGGTTCACGACGGTGCCGATGACGGTATCGACGCCTTCAGCCTCCAGTTGAGCGATCGCAGTGGCGGCGAGGGGGGTGGCTGTCATGGCAGCCATTGTGCAGCCTGGGAAACGCGATCAGTTCTGGCGGCCGACCAGCTCGGTGACGAACCGATCGATAAAGCCGTCCAGTGGCGCTTTGCCCGCCGGCCGTATGACGAATTTCGTCAATCCAGCGTCGATGTAGGCGTCGAGCTGTCGGTGCAGGCGATCCCAGCCGGCGGCGATCAGCTCGGCGGGATCGAGTTCCGGACGACGCCGGCGCACCGCTGCAGCCAGCTCCGCGGGCACCTCGCCGTCGGTGACGGCCAACGAAATGCCGAAGTGATCGGGCTCGATTCGCCGGCCGGCTCGCGTCGCTGACCGTTCGATCGCCTCGCGCCCGGCCCGCGCCTCGGCCGGGGTCAGGAAGCTACCCAGCCAACCATCGGCCAGCGTGCCAATGCGCCGGAACGCCGCCGGCGCTGAGCCGCCCAGCCAAATGTCCAGCGGAGGCACCGGCCGCGGCGCGACCGCGGCCCCGCTCACGGTGAAATAGCGGCCGCGGTAGGCGGCCGAATCGTCGACCAGCGCCGAGCGCAGGACCCGCAGCGCCTCATCGAACACCGCTGCCCGCTCTCCGTCGGGGACCACGAACACCTCGCGCTCGGCTGGAATCGCCGAACGCAAACCGAACACGGGAAGAACCCGCTTCGGCGCGACCCCCGCCAACGACGCCAACTGCTTGGCCACCAGCACCGGATGTCGCCCGGGGAGCACGGCCACCGAGGTGCCCACCTTCAACCGGGTCGTCCGGGCCAAGGCGTAGGCCATACCGACCACGGGATCGACCGCCGGGGAGTAAACCAACTCTGAGAACCACAGCGAGTCCACCCCGCTGCTCTCCAGGTGATCGACGATGCCGGCGAGCTGATCCGGAGCGGTGTCCGCACCCAGCCCGACGCCGAAGCGAATCTTCACCGGCTTGCCTCCCGTGTTCGCGTATCCGTGCGTAGCGCAACGCCCGGGGTGCGCGGCGGCTATGCGCGGCTGGGCAAGGTGAGCTTGCAGGCCTGGCCGATGTCCAGGGTCCGGAGCATCCGTCCCATGCCGACCCACAGGGCGCAGGACATTGCGAGGTCGGCGAGCAGCTCTTCGGAGAAGTGCTCGTTGCACCGGCTCCAGAAGTCTTCGTCATCGCGCAATTTGGTGTGCTCGGTGCCGAAGCGGTGCGCAAACTCGGCCGCTAAGCGCTCCTGTTCGCTGTACCCCGGCCAGGTGCGCCACTCCAGCGCGTGCTCATAAAGCTCTTCGTCGACACCCGCGGCGGGCCCGTCGGCGTCGCGGGTGTTCATGCACACGGTGCATTCGTTGTCATGGGCGATCACCGCCCGGGCCAGCTCCCGGGTGCGCATGGGCAGCCGGTTCTTGGTGTAGACCGCCTGGCTGAAGTTGGCGATCGCGCCGCCGAGGTCAGGGGACTTCGTGGCCCAGCTGTAGAGGTCGTCGTCAGCGAAGGTTCCGATTCGGCTCATGGCGCGATGGTACGCCCGGCGGCCGGACGGGATGGCGGACCGGCCGACCTGATGGCCACTGTGGGCGGATCGTCATGCCAATCGCGTTGGGCAAGAACTCGATGCGCGACGTGCTCGAGCGCGGCTTCCACCTGGCGAGGCTCCGGTCGGCCCTCGAAGGTCTGTGACCGGGCCAGCTTGTCGACAAGCCAGGCCAGCAACAGCGAGTACACGTAGTCGACCTGCTGAGTCCCGGCTGGGGTCAGCCACATTTGGTCGCCGTCGCGCTGCGCGTAACCGGCCGTGACCAGGCGGGAGAAGGTGGGTTCCAGGACCGCAGGTGGTTAGCCATGTCGGTGATCCGGGCCGTCCCGTACATCTGCCGGTAGCGGTTGATGCGCAGGACGCCCCACAGCCCGGCGACGTCAAGCCGGCAATCGGGTCGCATGGAGATGCTGCGCAGTCGCATACCCGGTTCGCCGCGCAGCATGCGGGCAATCGCGTTCTCCAGCAGCCTTTCCGAACTGTCGGTAGTCGGCATCCCGAACCCATCGCCGAGATCGATTGCGCTGTTGTGGATCTCGCGGAGCGGGACCTCACGCAGGAACAGTGCCACGACGAATCCGATCAGGGCCACCGGCGCCGCCCAGAGGAATACCTGGGTGAGCGACTCGGCGTAGGCCGAAACGATGGGCGCGGCCACGTTATGGGGCTGGCGGTGCAGGGCCCCGGGCGAACTGACCGCGCTGGGCGGCGCGCCGCTGGCCGCCAGGGCCGGGCCCAACCTGCGGTTCAGGAAGTTCACGAACAGCGAGCCGAATATCGCGGCGCCGAACGAACTTCCGATGGTGCGGAAGAACGTCACGCCCGAGGTGGCCACGCCCAGGTCCTCGAAACTCGAGGTGTTCTGCACGATGAGAATCAGCACCTGCATGGACAGCCCGATGCCGGCACCCAGGATGATCAGGTAGGCCGACTGCAACAGGGCCGACGTCGACGGGTCCATCCGCGACATCAGCAGAAAGGCAAGCGCCATCAGCGCCGTGCCGGCCACCGGAAAGATCTTGTAGCGGCCGGTCCGGCCGACGATGGTCTGGTCGAGGGCCGCCAGCAGCATCCCGAGCAGGATCGCGACGAAGATGAGGTTACGTCGTTGCGGGGTGATCAGCGCACTGCGGGAGCCCGTCATTCCTGCCAGTTGCCTACTCAGCCGTGCGCGAACGTCAGCTCGGTGGGCGCGATACGCATTGCGCCGAGTAGAGCTCCTCTCCCAGCTTGTCCATCAGCTCCAGCTGGGTCTGTAGGTAGTCGACGTGCAGTTCCTCGTCGGCCACGATTTTCTCGAGCAACACGGCGCTGGTGGTGTCCTGCTTTTCGCGGCACATGATGATGCCGGGCTTGAGACGCTCCAGCACCTCGAACTCGATCGCCAGGTCGGCCTCGAACTGCTCGCGCAGCGTCTGGCCGACGCGCAACGACCCGATGCGTTGGTAGTTCGGCAGCCCGTCGAGCAGCAAAATACGGTCGGTGATCTCCTCGGCGTGCCGCATCTCGTCGAACGACTCCGCGCGCGTCTTGGTCGCCAACTCGGTAAAGCCCCAGTTCTCCTGCATCTTGGAATGCAGGAAGTACTGGTTGATGGCGGTGAGCTCACTAGTCAGCTGCTCGTTGAGCAGGCGCAAAACATCCGGATCACCTTGCATGATCACTCCTACGGTCTCAGGGCTGTCGTGTCTGGCCGCGGCGGGTGGGCTGGGCTGGAGCCCACAGTGCCGGCCTTTAGCAGCACTTTGCCATGCCGATTTCGAATCTAATGCAGCAGGTGTGAGTCGGCCGGATGTTCAGGCCGCGTGGCGCGTCACGCACCGGAGCTGCGCGGACACGGCGAACCCGGGCTAGGTTAGACTCCGCTAAACTACTTAGGTTAGACTGTGCTAATTATGCGGCCTGTTCGCTCGGCACCCTCGCCGAGCATCGCTTCGGACCAAGGGGCTCTCGCCCACACGCGGGGAGTGTGCTGATGTACGTATGCCTGTGTGTCGGGGCTACCAGTCAGATCGTGTCCGACGCCGTCGCGCGGGGCGCCTGCACGTCCAAAGAGGTTGCCGCCGCGTGCGGGGCCGGTGGCGACTGCGGCCGCTGCAGGCGCACGCTGCGCGCGATCATCGCCTCCGCGAGCAAACTCGAGCCCGCCCCGTCCCGATAACGGCACGCCCGGGCGGTTTAGCGACGTTTGTTGAAGGCCGCCAAGGCCGCGGCGTTGGCTTGGGCGCCCATCAATTCGGCGAAGTGGGCGTTTTCCCGCGCACTGGCCGCCGCGATCTCGGGACGGATCGGTTCCATCATCGTGTGCTTGACGGCGATGAGGCTCGAGATTGGCCGGGCGGCGAGGATTTCGGCATGCCGACGGGCCTCCGGCACCAGCTCCTCGGGATCACAGACCCGCCAGACCAGACCCATCCGCAAAGCCTCGTCGGCGTCGACCCATTCCGAGGACATCAACAGCCACGCGGCGTTTTGCCGACCGACCAGTTGCGGCAGCAGATATGACGAAGCCGCCTCGGGTGCCACGCCCAGGCTGGTGAACGGACACTTCAGGCGCGCCGTCGACGACATGAACGCCAGATCGGCGTAGCCGAGGATGGTGGCGCCGATCCCCACCCCGACCCCGTTGACCGCGCAGATCAGTGGCTTGGGAAACGCGCCGAGCGCATCGATCAGCCCGGTGAACCCGTGCTTTCCCGGAGTGAAGTTCGGGTCGGTGATGCGTGCCTGCATCTCGGCCAGGTCGGTGCCCGCGCTGAACCCGCGGCCGGTGCCGGTCAGCAAGACGACGGCGACCTCCGGATCGTCGGCGGCGGCCAACAGCGCTTCCGCCGTGGCGTCGTAGAGGGCCTCGTTGAAGGCGTTCAGCGCCTCGGGCCGGTTCAGCGTCAGGGTGCGCACGCGCTTGTCGTCGTCGATCTGCAGGATCACGGCTGCAGCTTACTGGTCACACCCGTCACGCTGGCACCGTCGCGAAGCCCATACCCAAACCTGAAAAGCGATAGCGCATGCGATAGCAGGTTTCGGACAGCTACATCACTGTTCGGAGTTCCACACCGCTCAGCCGTTGCTGTAGACGCGGCTCGGCGCGATCAACACCACGGCGCGCCGCTCCTCGGCCATCACCCGGTCGTACTCGTCCCAGTTGTCGTGGGTGCCGCCCGCGGCGGTGAAGACCTCGCGCAGCAGGAGCCGCAACTGGTCGGCGTCTTTCAGCCATGCCTGCGCGTCATCCGGGCCGGCCAGCTCGGCACGGCCCTCGACGGTCGCCCACTGCCATCCGTTGCGAAACGTGACGGCCAGCTGCGGTCGTGCCCGCAGGTTGGCCAGTTTGACCTTGCCGTAAGTGGTAAAGCCCAGAGCCGGCTCATCGGTCGACGGGTGCGGCAGCAGGCCGACGTTGACCAGCGAAGCCTGCACCGTCGCATCCGCACGAACGGTGGAGACCACCGCCAGGCCGTTGTCCGCCGCCGCCAAAGCGACAGCGTCGCGCAGTGTTGTCATCTGGGTTCCTCACTCTTTGAACGGTGTCTTGAAGACGTAGCGGCTGGTTGGCACGGTGTCGATGTTCTCGTTCGCACCGAACGCGGAAGTACTGGCGACCATCTGGCTTATCCGGTTCTGCAGGTCCTTGTCGTCGGCGGCACCGAAGAACGCCTTCAGATCGGTGATCGCCTCCGCGGGGAACAACTCTTCGACGATGCCGGAGATTCCCGGTGCGTCCGGCGTGAGGTTTCGCACTACCCAGTTCTGGGTGTAGCCGAATGTCGACTGTGTCTCGATGGCCACCGATGTGTGGTCGCGCTGCCAACGGGTCAGCCAGGTCGCCTGGTCCAGCTCCGCGGGCCGGCGCAGCAACGCAATATTAGCGAGACCGGTTGTGCGACAACCTGGTTCGGTTGCCGGTGCAACCAGCGGGACCGACTCGGTCACCAAATAGGCGCCGAGCTGCTCGCATTCTCCGGCGAGCAACTCGAGCGCCGCCGACGTCTGGTCCCCGTAGCACTGCTGAGTCCACAGGCTCACGACAGCGCCGACCGGCGGGTCCAGGGTGGTCAGCGTCATCAGTGAGTGGCGCACCGCGCCATCGCGGACGTTGACGGACAGCCCGGGCACGCCCAGCCCCAACAGCGCGTCGGCCACGGGACCCCGCTGCCGGGCGCACCAATCGTCATCCGGGTCGGCACGCATCAGCACGGCGATCACCTTCTCCATACGCCGAACCTACAGCCGGCGAGCGGCTATTTGACCAGGCGAACGTCGTGTTCGTCACCGATCAATGTGCCGATCATCTCGGCCAGCTGCCGGTAGGACTCATCGCGACCGCTCGACGAGCGAAACACCAGACCGATCCGTCGTCCGGGGCGGGGTGCGGCAAACTGCGCGAGCCCGAGGCGGCTTCTGGCCGCCTCGACCGGCACCGCGCTCTGCGGAATCAGCGTTATCCCCAATCCCCCGGTCACGCATTGCACGGCGGTCGCCAGCGACGCCGCCCGGGTATTGGCCAGTTCCGCCCGAACGCCGGCCTTATTGCAGACGTCCAGCGCCTGGTCGCGAAGGCAGTGGCCCTCATCCAGCAACAGCAGCGGAAGCTGAGCGAGCGCGGCAGCCGGCACGCGACGTTTGCCTGACAGCGGATGCCCGGGTGGTAGCGCGAGCACGAAATCTTCGTCGTAGATCGGGATCTCGGTGACCCCGGCGGCGTTGGCGGGCAACGCGATCAGCGCCGCGTCCAAGGCCCCCTCGCGCAGGACCGTCAGCAACCGCTCGGTTTGGTCCTCGATTACCCGCAGGGTCATCGCGGGCAGTTGCCGGGCAAGTCCAGCCAGCACGGTAGGCAGGACGTAGGGCGCCACCGTGGGAATCATCCCCAGCCGCATGCTGGCCTGCAGCGGGTCGGTCGCCCCGGCGGCGGCGGCGGTGAACGCCTCCACCGCCTCGACCACGGCTTGCGCGCGCGGGAGGAGTTGTGCACCCTCGGTCGTCAAGAAGACACGCCGCGTCGACCGTTCGATCAGCTGGGCGCCGAGGCCGGTCTCCAGCGCCGCCAGCGCCTGCGACAACGTCGACTGGCTCACGCCGAGAGTGGTTGCGGCGCTACTGAAGTGCTGCTTCTCGGCCACCGCGACGAACGCGCGAACCCCGGCGATCGTCGGCTGATAGATCTTATCGGACATACCCATAATTATAGTGTGAAATATCACCTTTACTTCAGACAGCGCTACCGGCAGCATGGTGGACATAAAGCTAATCTTGAGTAGATCCAGATAAGGAGCGGACATGGCTTTGCTGACAATCGGCGATCAGTTCCCCGCCTACCAGCTGACCGCGCTGATCGGTGGCGACCTGTCCAAGGTCGACGCCAAGGAGCCCGGCGACTACTTCGCCACGATTACCAGTGACGACCACGAGGGCAAATGGCGCGTCGTGTTCTTCTGGCCGAAGGACTTCACTTTCGTGTGCCCGACCGAGATCGCGGCGTTCGGCAAGCTCAACGACGAGTTCGCAGACCGTGACACGCAAGTCCTGGGCGTCTCGATCGACAGCGAATTCGTGCACTTCCAGTGGCGTGCACAGCATGAAGACCTCAAGAAGCTGCCGTTCCCGATGCTTTCGGACATCAAGCGGGAGCTTTCGCTGGCCACCGGAGTGCTCAACGCCGACGGCATCGCGGACCGCGTGACCTTCGTCGTGGATCCGAACAACGAGATCCAATTCGTCTCGGCGACCGCCGGTTCCGTGGGACGCAACGTCGACGAGGTGCTGCGGGTCCTGGACGCCCTGCAATCCGACGAGCTGTGTGCCTGCAACTGGCGCAAGGGCGACCCGACGCTGAACGCCGGCGAACTGCTGAAGGCTTCGGCCTGATGAGCGTCGAGAATCTCAAGGCCGCGCTGCCCGAGTACGCCAAGGACCTCAAGCTCAACTTGGGTTCGATCGCGCGCAGCGCTGTGTTGAACGAAGAGCAGCTCTGGGGCACCCTGCTGGCCAGCGCCGCGGCGACGCGAAACACGCAGGTGCTGGCCGAGGTCGGCGCCGAGGCGGCCGACTACCTGTCCGCCGAGGCATACCAGGCGGCACTGGGAGCCGCGTCCATCATGGGCATGAACAACGTGTTCTACCGTGGCCGCGGCTTCCTCGACGGCCAGTACGACGACCTGCGGCCCGGATTGCGGATGAACATCATCGGCAATCCGGGTGTGGACAAGGCGAACTTCGAGTTGTGGTGCTTCGCGGTTTCGTCGATCAACGGATGCTCGCACTGCATGGTCGCCCACGAGCACACGCTGCGTGAGGCGGGCGTGGACCGCGAAGCCATCCTGGAGGCGTTGAAGGCCGCGGCGATCGTTTCCGGCGTGGCCCAAGCGATCGTCGCATCCCAGACGCTGGCCACCGTCGGCTGATCGTAGTGTCACCCGCCTGGATCGAACACGCGATCTGGTGGCAGGTCTATCCCCTGGGCTTCGTCGGCGCATTTCCGGTAGCCCAGTCGGCGGAGCCGCCGCCGCCGGACCAACACCGGTTGCGTCGGCTCGCCGGCTGGTTCGACCACGCCATCGAACTCGGGGCGTCCGGGATTGCGCTGGGGCCGATCTTTGCCTCGCGCACGCACGGTTACGACACGACAGATCACTACCGCATCGATCCCCGACTCGGGGACGAGGCCGACTTCGACTACTTGATCGCCGAGGGCCATCGCCGGGGCCTGCGCATTCTGCTCGACGGCGTGTTCAATCACGTCGGCGTGGACTTCCCGCGCTATCGCGACGCCGCGGACAGTGACCAATCCGCACGCTGGTTTCGTGGGCGCCCGGGTCGTTTTCACACTTTCGAGGGCCACGACGAGCTCATCACCCTCAATCACGACAACCCCGAGGTCGTCGACTACGTCGTCGACGTCATGGCGCATTGGTTGCGCCGAGGCGCAGACGGCTGGCGCCTGGATGCGGCTTACGCCGTGCCGCAACGATTCTGGGCGTCGAGCATACCGAGGGTGCGTGAGCAGCACCCGGACGCTTGGTTCGTCGGCGAACTCATCCACGGCGACTACGCCGCCGCGGTTGAGGCGGCCAAGTTCGACTCGGCCACCCAATACGAGCTGTGGAAGGCGATCTGGAGCAGCCTCAACGACGGCAACTTCTTCGAGCTGGACTGGGCGCTGCAGCGGCACAACGAATTTCTGGCCAGCTTCGCCCCGCTGACGTTCGTCGGCAATCACGACGTCACCCGCATCGCCAGCCGGCTCGAACAACCCGAACATCTGCCGCACGCGCTGGTCATCCTGCTGACCGTCGGCGGCGTGCCCAGCGTGTACGCGGGCGACGAACTCGGGTTCCGCGGCGTCAAGGAGGAGCGGTACGGCGGTGACGACGCGGTGCGCCCCGAGTTCGGTTCGCCCCCGGTCGAATTGGACGCGTCGGGCGCCAAGGTGTGGGCGCTGCACCAGTATCTTGTCGGGTTGCGTCGTCGCCACCCATGGCTGCACGCGGCGTCGACCACCGCGTGGCGGCTGGGTAATCGGCACTACGTCTACGAGACCCGCAGCGGCGATAACGCGCTGCTGGTCGCGCTCAACGTCGACGACGAGCCGCTACGACGGGGGCTGTCGGAGCTGGGCACGGCGCACGCGCGGATCGTCGCCGGTTCGACGGCCCCGCCGCAGGAGGTCGTGGACACACTGGTCGTGGAACCCCATGGCTGGCGGATACTGAGCCCCGTCTAGGGACCCCCAGCCGTGCCAGGGTCAGCGGATCCTGCCGGCCACCGTAGTACTTGTCCAGCAGCGCGACGAAGTCCTCGTTGTCGTCGGTGGCGCGGGCGAACAGCGTCATCGACGAGCACAGCGGTCACCAGCGACGCCGCTCGGGTGTCGGAGAGTTCGGCCCGCACACCCGCCATCTGGCAGACGTCCAGGGCCTGATCACGCAGGCAATGACCCTCGTCCAGCAACAGCAGCGGCAACTGTGCCAGCGCCGCCACCGGCACCTCGTGCTTGCCCGACAGCGGATGCCCAGGTGGTAGCGCGAGCACGAAATCTTCGTCATAGATCGGGATCGCGGTGGCCCCGGCGGCCTCTGCGGGCAGGGAAATCAGCGCTGCGTCCAATGTCCCTTCGCGCAGGGACGTCAGGACGGTCGTCGCGGGCCGCCCTTGGGTGATCGCGTTGCGCGCCGCGCCGGCGTTGTAACGGATTTTCGTCTGGTCGCGCTTCGCTTTGGCTCACTCCCACTCAACCTCGGCTAGCTCGGGCGCAATCTGCTCCGCCGTGTCGCCGGTGAATGTGCTTGGCACCCCGCGCGATTCGAGGTAGGTGGGCGCTCTTGCAACACCTCCACCGTGCTGACCTCCAACCGCGGCCTCGACGAGTTGCCAGCCATGATCAGAGATGCGCCGCTGGCGGCCGCGGTCGACCGGTTCACCTCCACCACCAACGAACTGGTCATCAACAGTTGACACCAGCACCGACAGCCGGCATCACGATGGCTGAGCGAACCAGGTGGTCCCTAGCCAAATTACACATTCGCGCACATCCTTCGGGTGGGCGACGGTAGTTTCAGTTCCGCGCCGCTGTTGGCTGCTGGCGATCGGTGCGGTGCTGACACGCTGGGAGTAGCGGCTTTCCGGCGCCGCGATGTGCGCTGTTGGCGTGCGGTACCGGACGAACGGAAGGAGGATCGGTGAAAACCATTCCTAAAATGTTCGTATTCGGGCTTGCTGAGCCTGTCGCGTTCGGCTTGATGCTGTTTTTGACAGCTGGCACGGTTAATTACTGGCAAGCATGGCTTCTTCTGGCGGTGTTTGCTATCGCGACGTGGATCTCGAGCATTTACTTGCTGCGTGCGAACCCCGCGGCGCTCCAACGGCGTATGCGTGGGGGGCCGACGGCGGAGACCCGAATGGCGCAAAAGGTTGTTATAGGTTGCTTTTGGTTGTCGTTTGCAACGATGTTCATGGTCAGTGTCCTTGACCACCGCTTTGGTTGGTCCGCAGTACCACCGGCAATCTGCTTGGTTGGTGATGTTCTGGTGGCGATTGGACTGGGTGTGGTGATGCTGGTGATCATTCAGAACAGCTATGCGGCCGCAACCGTCCAGGTGGAGGCAGGCCAGAAGCTCGTCTCCACCGGTCTGTATAGGGTGGTGCGGCACCCCATGTACACCGGCAATGTGATCACGATGGTCGGCATCCCCCTTGCGCTCGGTTCCTACTGGGGACTCGTCGTCGTCCTACCTGGCCTGATCGTGCTCGCGTTGCGCATCCGCGACGAGGAGAAGCTGCTCCAGGAAGAGTTGGCCGGATACCGCGAGTACACGCAGAAGATTCGCTACCGCCTGGTGCCATGTATGTGGTAATAGCCGCACGACCTGCACCTGAATCCGCCGACTTTCGGCTCGTGTGAACGCCAGTGAGCTCGAGGTGCGCCGCAGCTGGTAGCACCACAGTTCGGAACGCGGCAGCGGTCACTCCGACGGCATCGCAGAGTTGCTGTCGCAGCGGGAAATAACGACACCTACGACGTCGTGCAGTGAGCGGCCGACCGGCCGCGGAGCGACGGCCGGGTCGCCATGCTCGGGGTGTCCTAGTTGGACTTGGCTCGCACCAGGCAGATCAGCGTGCCGTCGACCAGTTCAATCCACCGCAGGCATTCCAGGGCCGGGTAACGCTCGAGGAAACCGGTCGCCCCGGTCAGCAGGACCGCCCGCGTGTCAGCGCTGGGTCGGGGGGCGGTCAGCGTCGCGGCGTCGATGAACGTGTCCAACGTGAGGTCACTGGCGTGCACCTCGGTGGTGTCGCGGCCGCGCACGGACGCAAAACTGGGCCCGTTAGCCCCGGGCTTTCGCTCGGCCTCGATGTCGGTGTGGTCTTAGGGATCGCTGGCCGGGCTTACGGCGGGAACTTCTTGCACCGAGCTGGCATGCCCGCCCAACCGCTGGCTCAAGCTTCTAACGGACGGCGCCTCGAATAAGGTGCGCACCCCAAGGTGGCTATCAAGGGCCGTGTTGATCGCGGCGATCGCCCGCATCGCGGACAGCGAATCCCCGCCCAGGTCGAAAAACGACTCATCGACCCCGACGCGGTCGACCTCCAGCACCTGGGTGTAGATGCCGGCCAGGATCTGCTCGACCGGGGCAGCCGGGGCGCGATAACCACCATCGGTGTCGTGGTATTCGGGTGCCGACGCCGCCGTGGTCGCCGGCTGGGTCAACACCGCCCGGTTGCCCTCACCCCCATCATGCAGATCCATCGACGAGAGCCGCCGGGTCGGATGGGAGGTCATGGCCACCAACACCCGCTTGAACCGCTCGATGAGCGTTTCGATGCTGGCCACGTCGAACACATCCGTGCGAAATTGGACGCGAAGGTCCAGTTCGCGGCCCTGCCCGGCTTGGACCGTCAGCGGGTAGTGGTAGTAGTCGCGGCTGGTGAACTCGGTGATGGCCAACTCGTGGTCGCCCGACAACGCCGACAACGCCGTGGTGTCGATCGGGTAGTTCTCGTACACGAAAACGGTGTCGAACAGTCGTTCCTGTCCGGTGATGCGGTGGATGTCGGTAAGCGCCAGGTGTTGGTGCTCAAGGGTCTTGGTGTGGGTGCGTTGCAGCTGGTCGAGCAGGTCGGCGGTGGTGGTTGCCGGCGTGATGTTCGCCCGCACCGGCACCGTGTTGATCAACAGGCCCACCATCGAGTCCGCGCCGGCCACCTCGGCCGGCCGCTCCGAGACCACGGCGCCGAAGGCCACATCATGCTGGCCGGTCAGCGACATCAGCAGCTGCGCCCAGGCGCCCTGCAGCACGATGTTGACGGTGGTGTGGTGCGAGCGCGCCAGCTTGCCAACGGCCCGCGTAGTCTTCGCAGACACCCGAAACGATGCAACACCTCGCCGCCCCAGCCCCAACCGATCCGGCGGACCGACCAGTGTGGGGGTGTCAAAACCGGCCAACACCTCGCGCCACGCCGCGTCGGCGCCATCAAGGTCTCGACCGGCCAGCCAGGTCACAAACCTGCGATACGAGACCGCCGCGGGCAGCCGCTGCCCGTGATAGCCGGCGAATATTTCCCGCAGCAGGATCGGCAGGGACCAGCCATCCAGCACAATGTGGTGATTGGTCAGCACAAAACGGTGCCGGTCTTCGGCGGTGCGGATCAACGCCACCCGAAAAGCTGGCGGGTCGGCGAGGTCGCAGACCGCGGAGCGTTCCTCGGCGCACACCCGCTGGATCTGCTCATCGAGGTCCAGGCCGCCCCCGCCAAGGTCTACATACCGCCAGGGCACCATGGGATCGGCCGGGATGAGCTGCACCGGCACCTCAAACTGTGGGCAGAAGCGGGCCACCAGGTTGGGATGCCGGTTCACCACTGTGTGCACGGCATCGCGCAGCCGGTGCTGATCCAGCCGACCACTCAACGTGATATCCAGCTGCACCGCATACACATCGTCGCCGGAGCCCTGCGCGATGCTGGTGTGAAAGAGCAGCCCCTGCTGCAGGGGGGTCAGCGGCAACACGTCAGCGATCCGGTATTGCCCCTGCAGCTCATCGATTTGCTGCTGGCTCAGCCGCACAGGGGCGATATCCGACGGCGTCAACCCGCCCCCACCACCGCGCACATGCGCGCAGATACCGGTCAGGGCGTCAAACCACAACCCGCTGACCCAGGTGACCGCCGTGCGATCCAAGGCCGATGACGCCCACATCCAGGCGGCGTGCAGGTGCGGGCCGGTGTCGGTGTCGACGGTGCCGGCGTTGAGCTCCACGGTGTGCGCCAGCGGCATGGGCACCGCCCCCGCGGCGCCGGTCAATGACAAGCCCTCCTGGCTGAAACGCCACACATCACCGGACGCGTAGGCCGCCGGGGCGCCCAGCCGCCCGAAATAGTTAAACCCGATCGGCGGGTCGGACCCGGCCAGCTCAACATCGCTGTTCAAATAGCGCAGCACACCATAGGTAAGCGGATCCGGCAGGGCGCGAAGCTGCTCTTTGGCGTTTTTGACCACCGCCCCCAGCGCCGCCTCGCCGGCGAGCACTCGCGCCCAGTCCAACCCACCCACCGTCAACGACACCGGATACTTGATGCTAAACCACCCCACCGTGCGCGAGAGGTCAACATCGGCTGCGAGCTCCTCGTGGCGCCCGTGGCCCTCCACATCGATACCGATCGGCGCGCCACCGGTGCCCAAAAACTGCGCCCACGCCAAGGCGAACGCGATCAACAGAATGTCGTGTATCCCGGCGTGAAACGCCGCGGGCACCTCACCCAGCAGCAGGCGGGTCGTCTCGGCATCCAACACCACCGACAGGTGCCCGGCTGTGGCAAACGTATCCACCGCGGGTTGCACCTCCGGCAGCGCGGCCGGGGTCGCCGCCACCTGCCTCCACGCCTCTGCCTGGCCAACGACTTCTGGGTGGCGAGCGTGCTCAGCCAGCAGCGACGCCCACCGGGCAAACGATGTCCCCGCTGCCGGCAACATCACCTGCTGCCCACCCCGATGCTGAGCCCAGGCGATGTTCAAGTCCTCCAAGACAATCCGCCACGACACCCCGTCGACGGCCAGGTGGTGAACCACCAACACCAACTGGCCGGTGTCAGCAACCCACAGCGCGCTCAGCATCACCCCGGCGGCCGGGTCCAACCGCGACCGCGCTGCTACCAGCGCCTCATCGGATAACACCTCCACCGACTGCAGGCACTCGCCGGCGTCCACCGACCCCACCTCGGGCACCCGTAACGCCCACCCCCCGGCGCCGTCGTCGTCGACGCGCAGTCGCAACATGGCATGCCGATCCAGCAAGGCCTGCAACACAACCAGCACGTCGGCGTCGGTCACCCCCGCAGGAGCCTGCACCAGCACCGTCTGGTTGAACTGCTCCACTGGGCCCTCCACGCCCTGGAGCCAGCGCATGATCGGGGTGGGCACCACCGGCCCGACACCCTCATCGATGCGGCCATCCGCACCGTCGGCCACCCGGGCCACCCGGGCCACCCGGGCCAGCCGGGCCACGGTCTGCTCGACGAAAATATCGCGCGGCCTACAGATCACACCGGCCGCACGGGCCCACACCACTACCAGCATCGACAAAATGCTGTCCCCACCCAGGTCGAAAAACGAGTCGTCGACCCCGACCCGCTCGAGCCTGAGGACTTGGGCGTAGATGCCGGCCAGGATCTCCTCGACCGCGCTGGCCGGGGCGCGGTAACGATCGCCATCCTGGTATTCGGGTGCCGGCAGGGCCCGTTTGTCGAGTTTGCCGTTGGGTGTTAGCGGCAGCGCCCCCAACATCACCACCGCGGCCGGCACCATATAGGCCGGGAGCTGCTCGGCCAGCGCGTCGCGTATCCGGGCCGGGTCCGCGGTCCCGGTGACATAACCCACCAGACGCTTATCGCCGGGGCGGTCCTCGCGGGCGATCACCACCGCCTGCTCGACGCCGTCCAATCCGGCCAGCGCTGCGCGCACCTCACCGAGCTCGATGCGGTACCCGCGGATCTTGACCTGCTCATCGGCACGCCCCAGATACCGTAACTGCCCATCAGCACCCCAACACACCAGATCCCCGGTGCGATACATACGTATCCCCGGTGCTCCCGCGCCACCGAACGGGCACGCCACAAACCGCGACGCCGTCAACCCGGCCCGGCCCATATACCCATACCCCGCCCCGGCACCTGCCACATACAACTCCCCGACCACCCCCGCCGGCACCGCCCGCAACCACCCGTCCAGCACAAAAAAGGCAAGATGCGCCAACGGCACCCCGATGGGGCTGGCAGTGCTGTCGACATCGCCGTCGACGATCTCCCGCAACGAGGCGTGCACCGTCGTCTCGGTGGTGCCATACAGGTTGAGCAGGCGCGGCAAACCCGGGTGGTTGTCCAGCCACGTCCCAAGACGCTGGGGTTCCAACGCTTCCCCGGCAAACACCACAGCCTGGAGCTTGAGCTGATGTCCCAGCTCGGGTGCTACCGCGTCAGCGGTTTGCAGCGCATAAAACGCCGACGGGGTCTGGCTTAACACGCTGACCTGTTCGGCGACCAGCAAGGCGTGGAAGTCTTCCGGTGAGCGCGCCACCGACTCGGGCACCACCACCAGCCGCCCGCCGTACAACAGCGCACCCCACATCTCGCACACCGAGACGTCGAAGGCCAAGGAATGCCACTGCGACCACACCTGCCCCGCCAGCTCCATCGCGCCGTCTAGTGCCTCCAGCAGCCCGGTGACGTTGCGGTGGGTGATGGCCACGCCCTTGGGCACCCCGGTGGTGCCCGAGGTGTAGATGAGGTAGGCGATGTCCTCGGGGGCCGGCGCCGGCAAACCCGTACACGGATAGGTCTGGATGCGGGGGTCTTCGACATCGATGACCAGCAGCTCGCACCCGTCCAGCCGGTCGGCCAGCCCGGTGGTGGTGATCGCGGCGATCGGCGCGGCATCGCCAACCATGAACCCGATCCGCGCGTCGGGATGCGCCGGGTCGATGGGCAGATAGGCCGCCCCGGTTTTCAGCACCGCCAATATCGCCACGATCGCCTCAGCCGACCGGGACAACAGCAGCGCCACACGCTCACCCGGGCCGGCCCCGTGAGCGGCCAAAAGGTGCGCCAACCGGTTAGCCGCCTCATCCAGCTCGCGGTAAGTCATTGCGCGGCCTTCGAAGATCACCGCCACCACTTCCGGGGTGCGCGCCACGTGCGCGGCGAACAACACCGGAACCGACACCGCAGACGATGCGTCCGCACTCAAAACGGCCCGGTTACCGATCTCATCCAGCCGGGCGTGCTCAGCCTGATCGAGCAGATCCACCGACGAGAGCCGCCGGGTGGGATCGGCGGTCATCGCCACCAACACCCGGTGCCACCGCTCGATCAGCGCCTCTATGCTGGCCGCGTCGAACACGTCGGTGCGAAATTCCACCGTCCCGCCGATCCCGGCGGGCTCACCGGCCTCGCTCCAGCGTTCACCCAGCGAAAACGTCAGATCCATGCGGGCGACCTGAGTGTCCACCGGCATCTGGGTGACCTGCAGATCACCCAACGCCAGCCCGGCAGCGGGGTCAGTGTCCTGCCCGGCGAAATTCTGCCATGCCAACATCACCTGCACCAGCGGGTGATGGGTCAGGGATCGGGTCGGGTTGAGCCGCTCCACCAGCACCTCAAAGGGCATGTCTTGATGCTCGTAGGCGGCCAGGCTGCGCCGTCGCACCTGGGCCAGCAGCTCGGCGACACTGGGATCCCCGGCCACCTCGACCCGCAGCACCAAGGTGTTGACGAAAAACCCCACCAACTCATCCAGTGCGGGATCGCGGCGCCCGGCGATCGGGAACCCCACCGCCACCTCGCTGCTGGCGCTGAGCTTGGCCAGCAGCACCGCCAGGGCGGCCTGCATCACCATGAAACTGGTCGCGTGGTGCTCGCGGGCCACCCGACGAATCTGCTGCTGCAGCTCCGTCGGCCAGTCCACGGCAACCCTGGCGCCGTGCTGATCAGCAACCAGCGGGTAGGGCCGATCGGTGGGCAGCTGCAGGCGCTCGGGCATCCCGGCCAGGGCCTGCTCCCAGTAGGCCAGCTGCGCGGCGATGGGGCTGTGGCTATCAGCCAGATCACCAAACTGGGCGCGCTGCCACAGCGTGTAATCGACATACTGCAGCGCCAACGGCGCCCAGCCGGGGGCTTGCCCCGCGCACCGGCTGGCATAGGCCACCCCCAGATCAGCCACCAGCGGGGTGATCGACCAGCCGTCCGCGGCGATATGGTGCACCGCGGCCACCAGCACGTGTTCCTCGTTGGCGACGCGGAAAAGCCGTGCCCGCAAAGGGATCTGGGTTGCCAGATCAAACGGGCTACGCACCGCCGCGCCGATGGCCTCCTCTAGCCGGCTTGCCGACCATCCGGTGGCATCGATGATCTGCCAGCCGAAATCGGCCCGCTCGGCGGGCACCACCAGCTGCCGCGGTA
>NZ_JBKQOI010000216.1:0-12319 GCF_052145595.1 Mycobacterium sp.
TCGAGCGCCCCTTCTCGACGAACAGCACCCGCCGGCCTGAGCGGGCCAGCCGGTAGCCCAGCATCCCGCCGCCCATGCCGGTACCCACGACGATCACGTCCCACATCACGCGTTCGGCCTCGCGCGCCCTCAGGTCGCCGTCAGCCAAATCGAACTCCTCAGCAGATGATGGCCCAAAGCATGGCCCGGTCTGAGCGAATCGGGATCGTAACATCCGTTCGCCGCGGACAGACGGGCAAAGTTACCCGCCCTGCCGGGCAGCGGGTCACATCCACGATGGCCACCTCGATGGTCCTCGGCGCGGTGGACCCGGCAACCCTACCGCAGGAGCCCTGTTCGTCTATCCGAGTGACCCGGGTCTGCTGCTAGCATCGCGCCATGGCTCAAAGGGGCGCCCCGGTGCGGATCGGAATCCTGGGCGCGTCAAGCTACGCCCCGACGACGCTCATCGACCCGGCTCGGGGAAACGACGAGGTCGTGGTGGCCGCGGTGGGAGCACGCGATTTGTCCAGTGCTCAAGCTTTTGCCGCCAAACACGGCATCGCCCGGGCGCACGGGAGCTACGAGGCGCTGATCGCCGACCCAGATCTGGATGCGGTCTACGTGCTGCTGCCGACCAGCATGCATGGCAGGTGGACCCGGGCTGCGCTTGACGCGGGCAAGCACGTGCTGTGTGAAAAGCCGTTCACTGCCAATGCCGCCGAGGCCCGTGAGATCGCCGAACTGGCCGCCAAGTCAGAACGGGTTGTGATGGAGGCAATCCAATTCCGCCACCATCCGTTGACCTTGCGCGTTGAGGAGATCATCGCCTCAGGGGAGCTGGGCAAACTGGAGCTGGTGGACGTCGCCTTGTGCGTAATGCTGGCGAAGCGCTCCGGCAACTGCTACAACTACTCCTTTGCGGGTGGGGCGATGATGGATGCCGGAAGCTATGTGGTCAACATGCTCCGCACGTTCGGCGGCTCGACCCCGGAAGTTATTTCGGCACGGGCGAAACTGCGCGATCCTCGGGTGGACCGGGCCATGACGGCCGAGTTGCGCTTCGCAAGTGGGCACACGGGCCGGCTCCGCTGTTCGCTGTGGTCGTCGGACATGTTTCGGGCGACCGCCAAGGTGGTTGGCGACCGCGGCGCGCTGCGTGTGCTCAGTCCAGCGGCACCCCACCTTTTCCCTCGGCTCTCGATCCGCTCGGCCGACGGAAAGCGTGTGGAGCGATTCCCGCGGCGCGTCACCTACGCATATCAGCTTGACGCTTTCGCCGCGGCGGTGCTGCGCGGGGAACCGGTGAGGACTTCGCCGGAAGACGCGGTCGAGAACATGACTGTCATCGATGCGATCTATCGCGCTGCCGGCCTCCCGCTGCGCGAGCCGTCCTGAACGGCAATCCATTCGCCCGGTTGGCACTTCGGACAACACGTTGGCGTGCCGTGTCGACACACAGGCCGAGGCGATAGATCGGGTGCGTTCGCTCCCGCCTACGAACGCCGCCGATCCAACGACGAACGATCAGCCGAAGCCGATGGCCGAACGCCACACTGACAGTCGAAGAACCATGCATAATGACCGATGCTCCTGACGTTGCCTACGCGCACGACGACTGAAAGGCTAGAGCCCACGATGAAATTTGTGCTGGCAAGCTATGGAGGTCGCGGCGACGTCGAGCCCGCCGTCGTTGTCGGCCGTGAGCTGCAGCGCCGAGGGCACGACGTTCAAATGGCCGTCCCGCCCAACCTGGTTGGCTTCGCCGAGGCGGCAGGGCTTGCGGCGGTCCCCTACGGGCTGGATTCGCAGCCGGTTCTGGATGCGCAGCGCAACTACTGGACGTGTTACTTCCGCACCCCCTGGAAGCTCAAGGAGCTGAACAGGATGGCGCGCGAAACACAGGAGTTCGCTACCAAGTGCTGGGGGGAAATGACCACGGCGCTTGCGTCGGTGGCGGACGGTGCCGACCTGCTGCTCACCGGTCTGATTTTCGAGCAGCCCGCTGTCAACGTCGCGGAGTATTACGACATTCCGTTGGCCACGCTGCATTTCTTCCCGGTGCGCGCCCACGGCCAGCTCCTGCCGTTCGTGCCGTCGCCGTTGAGCCGCACCGGAATGACGGTGAACGACTGGTTGGTTTGGCGCGGGATGAGGAAGGGCGAGGACGCGCAGCGTCGTGAGCTGGGCCTACCGAAGGCAACACGGCCCGCGCCGCGACGGGTCGCAGAACGGGGATCGCTGGAAGTCCAGGCTTATGACGAGGTGTGCTTTCCCGGGCTGGCAGCCGAATGGGCGAAATGGGATGGCCAGCGACCCTTTGTCGGCGCGTTGGCGTTGGAGTTGGCGACGGATGCCGATGAGGAGGTCGCCTCGTGGATTGCCGCGGGAACACCGCCGATTTTCTTCGGGTTTGGCAGCATACCGGTCGAATCTCCGGCCGACACGATCGCCATGATCGGTGCGGCCTGCGCGCGGTTGGGCGAGCGGGCGTTGGTTGGCGCCGGCTCGAGTGACTTCAGCAACGTCCCCCATTTCGAGCATGTCAAGGTGGTGGGCGTGGTGAATTACGCGGCGATCTTTCCGGCCTGCCGCGCGGTCGTGCACCATGGTGGCGCGGGTACCCTGGCCGCGGGCCTGCGCGCCGGAGTCCCCCAGTTGATCCTGTGGACGTTGCCGGATCAGCCGTTCTTTGCGGCTCAGCTCAAACGACTGAAGGTGGGCTCTGGGCGGCGCTTTTCGACCACCACCGAGAAATCGCTGGTCGCGGACCTTGGTAAGGTCCTCGCCCCGCAATACGCCGCCCGGGCCCGCGAGATCGCCACCCGGATGAGCACACCCGCCGCAAGCGCCGCGGCCGCCGCTGATCGCGTAGAAGGTTTCGCCCGCCTCAGATCCCGCCGCGGATGCACGACATGATCAATTCGCCCTGCCAGCCAAATCGCCCCCGAACCCTGAAGACGATGGAAGCCGGGCGCTTGCCCAAACTTGTGAATTTCAGGTTCTATAGGACACGTGTTGGATTAGACTCCCGGGCGGGTTAGCCGGGGACGCGAGGCCCCCGGCTTTCATTTCGCAGAACGCACACAGCACGTGAAAGGTTGGGATCCACGATGGCTGAAGGCGTTTTCGGACGTAGCGACGCTGAGATCGATCTCTTGGTTCGTGGAATGCGGTCGGGGATCGCGGTTGTGGGCTTCGGGTATATCGGCACGGTGATTGGTGCCGTCCTGGCAGATCGCGGCTGGCCGGTGACCGGGATCGACGTGAGACAGAACGTCGTCGACGAGATCAACCTGGGCAAGACCACCGTGCCCGAGCCAGGCCTCAACGAGCTCGTGTCCAACAACGTACGAGTCGGCCGCCTTCGCGCCACCACCGATTTCGGTGTTCTCGCGGACAATGACTTCGTCATCGTGACCGTGGGTACGCCACTTGGTCCGGACTATGAGCCCATCGTCGACGACATCAAGGCAGCGGCGCGGGCCGTGGGGGAGCAGTTGCATACCGGCCACGTCGTCATCCTCAAGAGCACGGTGCCGCCGGATACCACCGAAAAACTTGTTTTGCCGATCCTCGAAGAGACCTCAGGGCTGCGGGCTGGGGTGGACTTCGGGTTGGCGTTTTGCCCTGAACGGCTCGCCGAAGGCCAAGCCATCCGCGAGCTACTGTCGATCCCCATCGTCATCGGTGCTGTCGACGAGCGCAGCGCTCGCGCCTGCTCCATACTGTGGCGCCACGCCCTGGGAATGGACTCCATCGTCGTCGACGATCCGCGAACCGCCGAGATGGTCAAGCTTGCGGACAACCTCTGGATCGACCTCAACGTCGCGATTGCGAACGAACTGGCCAAGGTGTGCGACCGGCTCAACATGGACGCGCTCCAGGTCATCGACGCAGCCAACTCGATGCCGAAGGGCAGCCACAACGTCAACATCTTGATGCCGAGCATGGGCGTCGGTGGCTACTGCCTGACGAAGGATCCGTGGTTCGTCAACCATCTCGGACAGTCCGTCGGGTTGGACCTGGCAATTCCGCGGACGTCGAGGACCGTCAACGACACGATGCCTGCTTACACCTACGGGCTGCTCAAGCAGCTCCTCGCCGATCGGGGCAAGGCAATCGAGACCAGCAGGATTGCCGTGCTGGGCATCGCGTTCAAGAACAATACCGGCGACTGCCGGCTCACGCCCACCAAGTACGTTGTCGCCTTGCTCGAGGAGTCCGGCTGCCACCTTTCGATCCATGATCCGTGGGTGCACGGCGAGGAGGCCGTCACGGTGACGAATATCCCCCTTACCGCAGACATCGAGTCAGCGGTCGAGGATGCCGATGCCCTGGTGGTCCTTGCGGGGCACCGAGAGTTCCACCAGATCCCTCTGGCCCGGCTCGCGGAGCTAACGGCCGCCAGGTGTGTGTTCCTCGATGGACGGAACAGCTTCGACCCAGCGGCAGTGCGCGCCGTCGGCTTCGTCTACAAAGGGATCGGCCGATAGGTGAACGTAAACCGCCACGTGGAAATGAAAGAGTAAATATGTCCAATGTCGTCGTGACGGGCGGCTACGGCTTCATCGGATCGCACTTGGTCTCCGCATTGCTGGATCGCGGAGACTCGGTCACGGTTTTCGACGTCGCAAAGAACACCCGCGACAGCAGTATCGACTTTGACCGGCACGCCAACTTCCGGTTCGTGCAAGGCGATGTCACCGATCTGACCGCACTCGAAGAAGCCCTGACTCCCGGCGTCGACACGGTATTTCACCTGGCCGCAGTCGTCGGTGTCAAAAACTATCTCAACGATCCGCTCCGGGTTCTCGACGTCAACGTGATCGGCACTCGCAACGTCCTCGAGCTGAGCCATCGGCACGGAACACGCGTCGTCTTCGCCAGCACGTCTGAGGTGTTTGGGAAAAACCCCGACCCGCCGTTCGCCGAGGACGATGATCGCGTCCTCGGTTCGACAAGGACCGCGCGGTGGAGCTACAGCACCAGCAAGGGTATGGCCGAACATCTGGTCTTCGCGATGCATGCCGCCTACGGATTGCCGGTGACGGTAGTTCGCTACTTCAACGTGTACGGCCCGCGGCAGAATCCGATATTCGTGGTTTCGCAGACCATTCATCGGATCCTCAACGGCCGCCAGCCGTTGCTCTACGACTCGGGTGACCAGACACGGTGCTTCACCTACGTCGACGACGCCATCGCCGGCACCCTACTCGCGGCCGACAGCAGCGCGGCGATCGGTGAGGCGTTCAACATTGGGAGCATGACCGAGACGACTGTAGGTGACGTCGTCGATCTGGCGATCAAGATCGCGAATGTCGACTCGGTGTCTGGCGCCGAAGCTGTTGACACTGCAGCCCGTTATGGGGGCCGTTATGAGGACATCCCCCGTCGTATCCCCGACTCGACCAAGGCGCAGCGGGAGTTGGGATGGCGGCTCCAGGTCGACGTCGAGGAAGGTATTCGCCGCACCATCGATTGGGCGCGCGCCAACCCGTGGTACCTCAAAGAACCCGCAGGCGATCAGCCGTAAGACAGCCGATGAGGCTGGGACCGGCTTGCGCGACTACGCGGTCGCAGCATGACCGCAACGGACGAGCAGGCCAAGCTCAATCCGGTCAGTGGGTTAAACGAGACTTGCGGCACCGGACAACTGCGGGAGGTTCGTGTTCACTGGCACTACCCAGCCCGGCCCTTGCCGTGTGATCTTGAGAATGGGCCGGGCGAGGTGTGGCCTTGGCGGGTTGCGCGTCAGACGTTAGTTGCGGATCAGGAATCCGTATGGGAGCAAACGTAAAGCGGAATTTGTTCGCCCGCTCCACGTCGTGCGTGTAGTCATTGGCGAACTCTTGTTCGTATGCCTCGACGGCTTCATACCGGCCCCGTCCCCCATACATCGTGGGATCGTAGGGTGACGATGCCGGTGCCAATCTGATTTTGCGGTTCCGGCTAGATGAAGTGCGGAATGCAGTATCGTATCGGTCCGTGACACTCCTAGATCGTGTATCCCGATCCATACGTTGGAAATTCAACGCGCGCATCCACAATCGGATGTATGCCTACATCGCCCGCCACGCCGATGATGACGTGCTCTTCATGAACTGGGCCTACGAAGAAAACCCGCCCATGGCCATACCGCTGGAACCCGGCGACGAATCCCATCGCTATCCCATTCAGCTCTACCACGCCACCGCAACCCAAAACGGTGAACTCGCCGGCAAACAGATACTTGAAGTGGGCTGCGGGCAGGGCGGCGGAGCATCTTATTTGACCCGCACACTCAAGCCGGCATCCTATGTCGGGCTGGACCTGAACGCCACCGGTATCGAGTTCTGCCGCCGCCGCCATCAAGTACCTGGGTTGGATTTCATCCACGGCGATGCCGAAGACCTTCCCTACCCCGCCGAGTCATTCGACGCCGTGATCAATGTCGAATCCTCGCACTTCTACCCCCACTTCGACCGGTTCCTCAGCGAGGTCGCAAGAGTGCTGCGCCCGGGCGGGGCGTTCCTCTACACCGATGTGCGGCAGTGGTTCCAATGCGATCAATGGGAGGCGGACCTGAACGCCGCCGCGGGACTGCGGATGGTGTCGGGACGGGAAATCAACACCGAAGTGTTGCGGGGCATGGAACTGAACACGCCGCAATGGGAAGCGGTGTGGGATCGAATGGTACCCGGATTCTTGAAACCAATGGGCAACTCACCCGCGAAGGGTACCCAAATGTACCGGGACATCGAGAGCGGAAAGCAGTCCTACCGGATGTACTGCCTCACCAAGGCTTAACCCGCCGCAGGATACGTCCGACATCTCAGTTTGAAGTGAGGGCGCCGTTATCGGCACCCATCATCTCGTATTTCAGAGATGGCCTGATACATATGTGTGATCGTTCGGCTCGATAGGTCACTCGGGCTGCTCGCCGATCCATTCGCGCGGTGGTCAGTGGGACAAACGAGACTTGCGGCACCGCGACTTCAGTGCGGCTGCGCCCAGACGCGGTGCGGCAAAAGGCGATCGCGCGGGGCGGGCCGGCGGGGGTGATCATCACCATCGGCACTGATCAATGCCAGTGCGCGTCTCTGCCGCCGATTGGGGAGGTCCTGACTAATTCGGGTGATTGCTCGGAGGCATTGCGCATTTCGAGCCCCGTGAGCGGACCCCGTTTGGTCGCGGCCCCGTGAAACCGGACAACTGCGGGAGGTTCGTGTTCACTGACACTACCCAGCCCGTCCCTTGCCGTGTGATCTTGACAAATGGGCCGGGCGAGGTGCGTCCTTGGCGGGTTGCGCGTCAGACGTCAGTTGCGGATCAGGAATCCGTAGGGAGCAAATGTAAAGCCGAATTTGTTCTCCCGCTCCACGTCATGCGTGTAGTCATTGGGGAATTCTTGCTCGTATACCTCGACGGCTTCATACGGGCCCGGTCCCCAGCCGGGAACGTTGGGGTGTCCGTTGAGCATGGAGTCTTCCACGATGAGGTAGTCGCCGGCGGAGAGTAAGGGCCGCAGTAGTTTCATCTCGGCCAGCACGTGATTCATCGTGTGGTCGCTGTCCAGGATGGCGAAGATCTTGCCGGGGTACTCGTCTTTGAGGCGCTGGATCTCCTCAGCAATAGCCGGGACCGTGGATCGCGATTCGATGAATGAAATGTTGGGATCGCGCCGCGGTACCTCCTGAAGGCGCGTGTGGGTGATGTCCACGGAAAGCACCTTGAATGGGTTGCCGATTTGCCTCATGATGTCGGCGAAAAACAGGGCCGAGCCGCCGAAAGCCGTGCCGAACTCGATCACCAAAGAGGGCTTCAGCTCAAACAGGATTTCCTGATAATTCCACATGTCAGAGACTGACTTCCAGCAGTCGATCCCCAACCAAGTAGTCTTCTTCCACACGTTAGTGTTGTAGTACCACTTGTGATACTCTTCGGCCTCCGAGCCCCTCGGCTGGTAAAAATATGGAGCCAGGAGACCAGTCGCAAGTCTTCTTCCGAGACCTGATGGCGTCGGCCGGGACTCAATCAAGTGTGCGCCAATTCTTAGGACTGTGTTCTTGTCCACATAACTGGCTTGGTGCCCCGCCTCTCCGTGACTCGTTGCCGGGTTTATGCGACCCGACCTCCGCTCGACATTTTCTTCACGTTGCCTCCGCACCGCAGCATGGTAGCAACAGATGCTGCCATCTGTTGACCTTTTGTTGGCCAACAAATTTGGGCAGATGTTGTTGATCTTGATTCGGGACTACTAAAGGCAAGTTCAGGCGGTTGCGATCTGGTTGTGCGGTTGCGACCAGATCTCGTGCAGCGGCCGCTGGCCTGGTGGCAGCGCGGGGTGAGGATGGCGGTGGCAGGCGAGAATGTTCCAGCGCATGCCGGGCAGTTGGAGGCGCCGGAGGCCGCAACTTCTGGAAGAGCTTCTTGCGCACCCCTGGGGATCCAGGATCTGATCAGGTTTCCGTGAATGCCTGTGCGGGACCGAAGGCCGCATGTTCCGCCCCGCAGTTCGAGGCGAGGGCCACGTTAACGGCGCCCTACATGCTCTACTTCGGGAAGTCCTACATGTGTGTGATCGCTTGGCTCGAAAGGTAATTCGGACTGCCCGCCGATCCATTCAAGCAGGGCACGCAGGCCTTCCTCGAGCGCCCACTTTGGACGCCAGTCGAGCTCGTTTTTCGCCGGCTCGATGTCGCACCTCGCGGCGCGTACGTCACCGTCGCGGAATTTCGCCACGACGATCGGTTCGGGGGCATCGCAGATGGCGGCAATCTGTTTAGCCAGCTCATGGATGGTGGTCGGGATACCCGACCCGATGTCAAGGCAGCGTGGTTCGGCCGCAGGTCCCTCTATCGCAGCGAACAGCGCCTCGACGACATCGTCGATACAGACGAAATCGCGCACGATCCGACCGTCTTCGTAGACTTCCAACGGGCGCTGCTCGCGTGCCAATCGTGCGAAGAGAGCGACTATTCCGGTGTACGAATTGGTCAGCGATTGGCCCGGCCCGTAGACATTCTGCAGGCGCAGCACGCTGAGCTTGGCGTCATGGGCGGCCGTCCAGGCGGCCAAGATGTGTTCTTGGGCGAGTTTGGTTGCGGCGTATATGTTGGTGGGCCGGGGCTCAGTCCGGCTGGCACAACTCGGAAGCGGGACTGCAGGTTCACCCATCGGCCCTTGCGGATCCCAGCTACCGGCCAGGAGCTGAGTGTGGCTGCGCGGCTGCGGGTAGAAGAGCCGAGAGCCGTATTGCCAAGCGCCCTCGCCGTAGACGGCTCTCGACGACGCCAGGACGAACTGGTCGGGCACGAGCGCTGAGCGGCTCAGGGCGTCGAGAAGCTGGGTCGTTCCCACCACGTTCACCGAACCATGGCGCGTCGCCTCGGAGAGCGACTGGGCCGTTCCCGTCTCGGCCGCCAAATGGACGATCTGGGATGGACGGGATAACCGAAGCGCAGCATCCACATCGGGGGCGTGGGTGATATCGCCGGTGAACAACCGCACCGATGGCGGCAGGTTGATCGCTGCACGTTCGCCGTGCACTTGCGGGTGCAGGACGTCCATCACAGCCACGTCATAACCGGCCTTGACGAGACGGCGCGCGAGCGCGGACCCAATGAATCCCGCCCCGCCAGTGATGAGTACGGATGTTGACAACAGCCGACGCCTCCGGTTCCTAGGGTGCGGTCCGGGTGATCATACCGGGGCCCTCCCGCAGCAAGATCAGGTGTTGTCGGCCGCTTGCCCAAAACTTCTGGATTTCAGGTCGATAGCGCGGGGCGCTGGTGGCAGGCTTCGCCGACAAATCCGCTGCCGACGCTCCGCAGCGTGTTAACCGTGGGCGAGTGCGCGGTCGGCAAGTGCTTCCATTACCGGTGCCAACAGCCGGGAGTATTCGAGCGTCATGTGTTCCTCGTCGATGTAGACCATCGTGTTGCCGACGACGACGGGGCAGCGGTTTGTGGTGCAGAACAGCTTGGTGAGGTCGACGTATTGTCCGCCGCCGGCTTTGGTGGCGGCGGACTCGGCTGCGATGCCGGGTTCGTTCACTGCGGTCAACCTGGGCGACGAGCAGGCCGTCGCGTCATCGAGGTGACCGGACAAGCAGATCGGCACGTATGTGTGCGGATCCGGGATCGGCCCGAGCACCAGCACCTTGGCGCCGGTGCCGCGCAGCTGCTGCACCAGGCGGGTCAGGCCGTCGATCCACGCCGGGTCGTAGGACGTAAAACCTGACAGCCAACCGTTGCCGTTGCCGGCACCGTACCCCCGCCACTGGCTCACCACGATCAGCCGCGGGTGCTCGTCGCGCAACCGGGCGAGGATCTGACCGCGCCACTGCGCGCAGTGCTCAAAGTGTTCAACAAGGCCACTGAACAGGTGGTTGGTGATGGGCAAGTCCATCAATGGGCAGGCCCCCTTGGCCAGCATTTCCAGCCGCCAGTGCCGCTGCGCGGCTACCTCCTGGAACGCCGGATTCCACATCGCGGCATGCGAGTCGCCGACCAGGGCCACCGTCGTCGTCGAGGCGGTATCGCCCGTCGCGCACTCGGGTTGTCCGCTTTGGAAAGGCTCGCGCAGGCAGCCCTTGAACAACATGGCCTTAAGTTCGGCTGCCGCACCGGCAAGCGGCGGGTTCAGGTTCGACGGGACGGCTTTGAGCTCGGCCGACGCCGCGACCGCGGCCTGCACCTGCGCGAACGCATCCTGCACTGCCGCGTCGTAGGCATCAATGTCGGAGCCGGTCGGGGGAGGCGACGCAGTGATGGTCGGCGCCGCAGCTGGCGCGCCGCGGCCGACAGGGAGCGGTACCCATGCCAGCAGCACCACACCGACACAGACCGCTATCGCGGTGGCGGCACCGCCCAGCGCGAGACTGCCCAGGGGAGAGCGGCGCACCGGAGCGGCGAATCGCAACGGGTTCTCGATGAAACGCAGGGTAAGCACCGCCAGCCCGCCAGAGACCAGCGCTGCTGCCAACCTGGCGGCCAGCCCCAGCGGGTGGCCCAGCAATAGCGGTGCGAGCACCAGCACCGGCCAGTGCCACAGATACCACGAGTAGGACACCCGGCCGATCGCGCGCATCGGCGACACGGCCAGCACACGGCCGCATCCCTGCGACGGCGCGGCACAGCCCGCGCCGATCACCAGCGCCGCGCCCAGCGTGGGCAACAGCGCGGCGGTGCCCGGATAGAGCGTGGCCGCGCTCAACTGGGTGCAGGCCAGCAGGATCAGGGCCAGACCCCCCCATCCGGTGATCGCGGCAGGTGTTGCCGGTAGCCGGCGCCACAGGCCGGCCGTGAGGGCCACCAGGCCGCCGAGCGCCAATTGCCAGGCCCGGGTGGGCAGCGAAAAGAACGCCACGGCAGGCATCACGTAGGTGATCACCAGCGACATTGCGAACGACACGGCCGCGACCAGCGCAAGGACCACCAGATACGGGCGTTCCGACGAGGTGGCATGGGTGCTGGTGCGCCGACCTGCGCGCCGGATGAGCCACGCCGTGCCGATGATCATGGCCGGCCACACGAGGTAGAACTGTTCCTCGACGCCCAAAGACCAGTAGTGCTGAAATGGCGAGGGCGGCCCGTGGCCGCCGAAGTAGTGGACGCCTTCGCCAATGAACCAGTAGTTGCTGACATACAACGCGCTGGCGATGCCGTCACAAATGACGCTCCGGACCTGCAACAGGGGTAACAGGAAAGCCGAGGCGATCATGGTGACGACGCCTACCGCGGCCGAGGCCGGCAGCAGTCGGCGGGCCCGCGCCCCATAGAAGCGGCGCAACCCGACGGTGCCGGAGGTGCTCACCTCACGCCAGAGCAGGCCGGTGATCAAAAAGCCCGAGATGACGAAGAACACGTCCACGCCGACGAACCCGCCACCCACGCCGGGCACGTCAGCGTGAAACAGGACAACGGCCACCACAGCGATGGCGCGCAAGCCCTCGATGTCGGGGCGAAATTCCTTGTGTGCCGAGCGCCGATCCTCCACCCCCGCGGCAGGGCTGACGCTGTCGGCTTGGCGCAAGGTCACCTACCCAGTCAGAGGACACGTTCGTCGAGTCGAGGCATTATCACATACCCGTTCAACAGTTCTCCGCCAAATCCACCACTGGCCTGCATTATCGCGCCGCCGGCCTATCGCTTCGCGAGCCGGCCTGAACGCTAATCCGTTCGCGCGGTTGGTACTTCGGACAACAGGTGGCGCGCCGCGTCGACACATCGGCGGAGTCGATCGATCAGCTGGCGAAATGGGCCTGGTTCAGATGCTCGGCCACCCGTAAGGCGTTGGCCGCGACCGTCAAACTGGGGTTCAAACCGGCGCTGGAGGGGAAGAACGAGGTGTCCAC
>NZ_JBKQOI010000217.1:0-23628 GCF_052145595.1 Mycobacterium sp.
CCCTGGCCCTACCCCCGGAACAAACCCGTGCCAAACGTCGCCGTCGCGCTCCGGCAGGACCAGTCGTTCCTCAGTGCCGTCGGCGTCGAACAGGCACAGGGTCACCTGCTCGCCGTTCGACGACACCGCGAAGTTCGAGCCGTGCGCGTCGGTTGTCGCGCCCAGAGGCGACGAGCAGCCGGGAAGAATTTTGTGGCTCATCCGGTCTCCTCCTCCATCGCGAGCCGCCTGGCGCGCATTCCGGAATCGGCCGAAAGTAGCGACCCGTGCCCGCTCTCAGCCGCTCCGGTCACGGTAATGTTCCGAGCCTTGCAGAACTGAGCACGATATGTCATCCGTCGCGTGGGGATGTTGTTCTGTGTGACTAACAAAAGGAGACCGATGGCGTTCGGCGACAAGGTCGACAGCTACCGTCGCTAGTAACGCGCGCGCCGAACTGCATCACCAAACCGATTTTCTGACAACGGAATCCGCTTAGATGCATCAGTGCCGACAGAGAGTAAGCGGTCGGCGGCAACGCCATGGAAGGGTCTCGCGACTCACGGTTGTCGCGCCGACCAATTTCCACCCGAATATCGTGTCCGGCCAAACATTGACGGACGCCCGGCAGGGAGCGACGATCGACCAGTGGCGGAGAGCCCGCCTGAAACTCGCGGAAGGGGCTCCGATGGCAAACACCGATCTGAGCGCACGGTTCGAGAAGATTTCCGACAAGGCGAAAAAGGCGGCCGAGGAGCTACATGCCGCCGGTGACATGACCAAAGATCAGCTTCAAGCTGATGTCACCATCGCGCGAGACAAGGCCGCGGCAGCGGCCGACAAGTTCAAAGAGAAGGCGCGCGCGTCCGGCGACAAAGTGTCATCGCAGTGGGACGAGATCCGCGGCAAGTGGCAGGCCCATGTCGCCAAGGTCAGGGAAGACGTCAGAGAGAAGAAGGCCCAACTCGATGCCAAGGAGGCCGACACGGACGCGAATATCGCCTTGTCGTACGCCCTGGATGCCATCGATTTCGCCGAGGCCGCGATCGAGGAAGCCGAGTACGCGGCGCTCGATGCCGTGTCTGCGCGAGCCAGGGCAGTCGCGCTCACCTGATCGCGAAGAGAACCGTCCGCGTCGCCCGCGCGTAGCGCTCACACGCAGATGCGCGGATTCGATGGTATGGCCGTGCTCAGGTAGTTGGCGCAGCTTCTCAGAACCGGTACTTGCGGCGGCCTCGAGGAAAGATCGCCGCTGCCCGTGAGCGGCTATTCGATGGTTTCTCCGACTCCCGCCATACTGGCCTCCTCTGTTGTGGCGGCCCGTTGCTTCGTGCGACGTCTGTATATTCCCGCGATCGGAAAGCTGTCGTTTAACGCGGCCTCAGACGAACGCGCTGAGACCTGTCAACGAGCGCCCCACGATCAGGGTGTTCATCTCGCGGGTGCCCTCATAGGAGTAGATCGCTTCGGCGTCGGCGACGAACCGGCCCACGTTGTGTTCCAACAGAATTCCGTTGCCGCCCAATAGTTCACGGGCCCAGCCCACGGTTTCACGCATCCGCACCGTGCAGAAGGCCTTCGCCAGCGAGGAGTGCCGGTCCTCGGCGAGCCCCGCGTCCTGCAGCTGCGACAATCGCACGCACAGCCCGTAGGACGCGGTGACGTTGCCGAGCATCCGCACCAGCAGATCCTGGACCAGCTGGAATCCGCCGATTGGCCGGCCGAACTGACGTCGGCTACACGCATAAGCCAGAGCGTTCTCATAGGCGCCCATAGCACACCCGACGGCCATCCACGCCACCCCGGCGCGGGTCATCCGCAGCACCTCCGCGGTGTCTATGAACGAATTGGCGCGCTGCAGCCGGTCGGACTCGTCGACCCGCACGTCGTCCAGCGTGATCAGACCGTTCTGCACGATGCGCAACGCGATCTTGTGCATCTGCTTGTCGACGGTGAACCCCGGCGAAGAGTTCTGCACCACAAAGCCTTTCACCTGCCCGTCGGCGACGTCCTTGGCCCAGATGACGGTCAGGTCCCCGAATGTGGAGTTGCCGATCCATTTCTTTTGGCCGTTGATGATCCAGGTGTCGCCCTCGCGCCGCGCCGTCGTCTGCAGACCACCCGAGGCGCCCGACCCGACCTCCGGTTCGGTCAGCCCGAACGAGCCGATCTTGTCGTAGCGCGCCATGGCGGGCAGGAATCGTTCGCGCTGCTCGTCGGATCCGCACAGGTAGATCGACCCCATGGACAGTCCGCCATGCACCCGTTGAAAGTGGCGACCGAGCAGTCCGTGCGGGCGAGCTCCATCGCGACCATGCCGTCGAGCAGGTAGCGGCGTCCACCGCAGCCGTAGCCGTGGTACGGCAGACCCGCGAGGCCCAGCTCGCGCATACCGGGCACGATCTCGAACGGAAAGGTGGCGCGCGACCAGTGCTCCAGGAGGACGGGTGCGACGTCGGTCGCCATGAACTTGCGCACCGCAAGCAACAGGTCGCGCTCCCCGTCGGTAAGCAGGTGTTCATAGGAGTAGAAATCCGACGTGTCGAAGTTGTTGTGGCTCACGGTCGTTCTCCCGGCTCGCTCAGGAATTTCTTGATGACGGGTGCGAGTTCGGCCGCGTTGTGCACGAGGTCGATATGCCCGCCGGAATGCAGGTACAGCCGCGAGTGAGGCAGCAAGGCGTGCATGATGTGCGCGTTGGCCACCGGGATGATCGGATCGTCGGTGCCCGCCACGATCAACGTCTCCTGCCGCACCGCGGGCAGCGCGAACAGGCTGGTCCAGACCGCACCCGCGAGCAGCTGGTGCAGGTAGCCCATCTTCGATCCGGCGTGCAACTGGCGCACGAACAGTTTCGCTACGTCTTCGCCATGAGCGCGGACGGTCCCGCCGTACAGCTCGCCGGCGATGGATGCGGCGTAGTCGGGATCCGAAAACCTGCGCGGGGTCAGCATTTTCGCCAGGATCCGTGGGTGGGCGGGCACCATAAGCGCGCCGGTTCCGGTCGCCACTAACACCAGGCGCCGGCAGCGGCGCGGGTTCTGGAAGGCGAACTGCTGCGCGAGACCGCCGCCCCAGGACAGCCCGAGTACGTCCACGACGCCGATTCCCAACTTGGACAGCACCCGGCCGAGCACCCAGGCGAGGTAGGGAAACCCGTAGGGGGCAATGGATGCCGGCGACCCTCCGGCTCCGGGCACGTCGAATCTGATTACCGTCGAGTCCAACTGCTCCACCAGCGGGTCGAGCACCTCCAGGCTGGCCCCGATGCCGTTGCAGAGTACGAGCGGCACGCCGGTTCCCCACCGCACGTTGACACGGATCCGCTGGACGCCGCAGTTGACGTAGCGCTCCTCGCCGATCGTGCTTGGCAATACCACTCGGAGCCTCCTCTGGGGTGCGCTACGCATCGCTCACTTCTCCATCACGTAACCGCCCGGGGCCGGACCCAGCGGCGGGAGATCGTCGGCACCCAGCATTTTCGGTGCGTCGATCTCCGAGCCGCTGCGCTCGGCGAGCCAGCTCACGTAATCCGGCCACCAAGAGTCAGGGAACTTCTGGGCGGACTCCAGCCACTGGTGGGGATCTTCCGCCTCGACCTGACCCGTCCGGTACGACGCTTTCGGGTTGCCGGGCGGGTTGACCAGCGCCGCGATGTGACCGTTGGTGGACAGCACGTAGCGGTTGTCCTTGCTGCCGAGCAGCCGCGCACTGCGATAGGTGGCCTGCCATGGGGAGATGTGGTCGGCGATGCTGCCGACGATGTAGGCGTCGGCGGTGACCTTGGACAGGTCGACCGGGCTGCCCAGCATGTTGACCCCGCCGGGGGTGACCAGCGCGTTCCGCAGCCCCATCAGCACCATGTCACGGTGCAGTGCGGCGGTCATCCGGGTGGTGTCGGCGTTCCAGAACAACACGTCGAACGCCGCCGGCTTGCGGCCCTGCACGTAGTTGTTCACTACGTACCGCCACACCAGGTCGGTGGGCCGCAGCCACGCGAATATCTCCGCCATGTCGCGCCCGTCGAGGTAGCCCTTGCGGCCCGAAACTCGAATCGCCGCCTGAGCCGCACGGTCGCTCATTGCCGCGGCCGCGAAACCGGCCCGGGTCTCGTCCAGCACGGTCACCGCGAGGTTGAGGCCCGCGATCCGATCGCCCTCGCCGATCTCGGCGAGATGGGCAGCGGTCATCGCCGCGAGGATGCCGCCCGAGCAGGTGGCCAGTAGGTGGGTGCTATCGGTGCCGGCAATTTTTCGCACCGCATCCATTGCCTCCACGATCGCCGCGCCGTAGGCGTCGAAACCCCAATCACGATGGCGGGCTTGCGGGTTACGCCACGAAATGACGAACACCTGCTGGCCCTGCTGCACAAAGTACTCGATCATGCTGCGCCCAGGCGCGATATCCATGATGTAGAACTTGTTGATCACCGGCGGCACCATGAGCAACGGAGTCGCGCGCACCTTCGGTGTCTGCGGGGCGTACTGAATCAGTTCGAACATCGAGGTCTGCAGCACTACCGCCCCCTTGGTGACGGCCACGGTCTCTCCCACCGCGAAGGCATCGGGTTCGACCATCGCCGGCACCCGAGGCTTTGAAAGCATGTCTCGGGCAAAGGCTCTCGCGCCTCGCACCGCGCTCAGACCGCCGGTGTCGATCAGCGCCTTCCAGCCGAGCGGACTTATCAGCGGGTTGTTGGTCGGCGCCAACCCCTCCACCAGGTTGTCCATCACGAACCGCATCTTCTCGTTGTCGCGCCAATCCAGCCCAGCATCGGTGAGCAACCCTTCGGCGGCCTCGGCGCCTGCCAGATAGCCCTGCATGATTCGGTGCAGCAGCGGGTTCTCCTGCCAGGCAGGGTCACTGAAGCGCTTGTCGGCCCGCGCCGGGGCACGGTGAGACTTGCCCGCCGCGATGGCGCCGAGTTCACGAGTAAGGGTGGTGGCCCGGTTGGCCACCGCACCGGGATGCTGGGCAAGGTTGGCGCCAAAGCGGGCCCAGGTGGCGTTCGGCATCATTCGGCTGGCGAATGGCTTGGTGGCGCTGGTGAGGAGCAGGTCGAGCGGTGCAGCCAGTTCGTCGGCGGCTTTGGGTGTGGGGTTGGTGGTGTTTGCCATAGTCATCGCGTGCTTTCGCTCGTCGGAACGGTGATTTCGCGCTTCAGAAGCTTGCCGGTGGGTCCCTTGGGCAAGGCGTCGACCAGCCAGACCAGGCGCGGATACTTGTAAGCGGCCACCCGCGCCTTGACGTACTCGCGCAGCTCGTCGGCCGTAATCGCAGCCCCCTTCTTGAGGGCGACTGCTGCACCGACTTCCTCGCCGAGTGAGTCGTGGGGGATACCGATGACGGCGGCTTCGGCCACCGCCGGATGCTCGTAGAGCACCTCTTCGATCTCGCGTGGGTAGACGTTGTACCCGCCGCGAATGATCATGTCTTTGGTCCGGTCGACGATGTAGAAGTAGCCGTCCTCGTCGACGCGTCCGACATCTCCGGTGGCCAGCCAGCCGTCGGACGTGATCGTGTCCTTGGTCGCTTCGGGGAGGTTCCAATAGCCCTTCATCACATTGTGGCCGCGGATCTGGATCTCGCCCGTGTCCCCCTGCGGGACCTCAACTCCGTCCAGGTCGACCACCCGCATCTCCACGCCCTCGATCGGGGTGCCGATCGAGCCCGCTTTGCGGGGCCGGTTCGGATGATTGAACGCGGCGGCCGGAGAGCTCTCGGAGAGCCCGTAGCCCTCGAGAACTGCGCAGCCGAAAGCCTCTTCGAAGTCGGCGAGAACCTGGACGGGCAGCGCCGCGCCACCGGAGACACAAATCCGCAGGGTGCGCGTCGCCTCGGGTGCGGCCTGGTCTGCCACGGTGAGCAGCGCCGAATACATGGTCGGCACCCCCTCGAACACCGTGACGGCGTCGCGCTCGACTACTTCGAGTGCCTTGCGCGGCTCGAATCGGGCGATAAGCGTCAACGTCGCACCCGCGAGGACGGAACCGTTGAGTCCGCAGGTCAGACCGAAGACGTGAAAGAGCGGCAAGCAGCCCATGACCACGTCGTCCGGCCCGGTCTCGACGAGGGTGCGCACGCTGACCTCGGCATTGCGGCCAAGGTTGCCGTGGGTGAGCATGGCCCCCTTGGGCTTACCGGTGGTCCCGGAGGTGTGCAGGATGACCGCGACGTCATCGGCGTCGCGATGCACCGGGGAGTCCTGGCCGGGCAGGTCGGCGATCAATTTCATCAGCCCGGCGTCGTCGACGAGCCAGCACCGTGCGCCAGCTTCGGCGGCGCCGGCGGTGGCCTCCTCGGCGAAGGCCGGTGTGGCGAACAACGCCCTGGCGCCGCTGTTGGACAGGTAGTAGGACACCTCGCGAGCCTTGAGCAATGGGTTCATCGGGACCGCGACGGCGCCGCGGTACATGATGCCGTAGAACGCGATGGCGAATGCGGGCGTGTTGGGCAGCATCAGGCCGACCCGGTCGCCCGGCTCGACTCCGGCCCGCTCCAGTAACGTCGCGACGCGTGCCGCCGCGGCATCGAATTCGGCGAAGGTGAATCGCAGATCGTCGCAGCGCAGCGCTAAGCGGTCGGGGTGGCGATCTTTTGACGCAACGAGATTGGCGCTAAGGGCGGTCATGGTATACCTCTGGCTATCTACTTGAGGTGCCCGGTTCTGGGCTTGTGGTGCGGTTTCCAATCGTCCTCTTGGCGACCTCACACGACAATGTCGGCGGGCACAACAAGCTGGCCGCCTCGGTGTGACGGCGCACAGCCCGTCGCAGGCCGGTCGCCGAAAGGTGGCTTGGTAGACAACCCGGTTAGCACAGGCACGCGTGCATCCTCGCCGTCAACCACGACGGCCGGCTCGTGACGCAGATAGCGAACATGGCCATCAGTACAGCCACAGTCATAGCCCGCCTTTAGTGATCGTCGGTCCTCTGTGGGCACGAGTCATTCGGAGGTGGTGGCGGTTATGGCTGTGTTTCCAGTCGTAATCCCCTCGCGGGCCTGCATGAGCGGCAAGAAGGTGTCCCCGTCGATCGGTCGCGCAATGGCCCTGCATGGCGCCGACGCGCTCAACGTGTGGCGGCCATCCGATGTCGAGCACACGCTCTGGCACTACACCTCGCATGTCGGAGTGCGCTCCACCATGCTCGAGCTGGGTAACAAGGAAGGCCATGCGAAGTTCCGTGAGCTGCTTTCCAAGGCCGACGTGTTGGTCACGAATCGCCGTGCGGGATGGCGGAACCGATTTCATATCCAGCCGGAGGAAGTGATCAAAGAGCGCCCGGGTCTGATCGATACACAGATCACCTGGGCCGGTGAAACCGGACCGTGGTCGAATCGCGTCGGCTTCGACGTCACGGCCACTTTCGCGTTGGGCCTGGACAACATTGAGGGTAGCGACGAGCAGCCGGCACATCCGTCGATCTACGTGGCGTGCGACTACGCGGCGGGGTGGCTGGCAACGTGCGGCATCTTGTCGGCGCTGCTGCGGCGCGCGAAGGAGGGCGGGAGCTACCGCGTCAGGGTTTCGCTGGTACGCACGGCTCTCTGGCTTGCCGAGTTGGGCATCTTCGATCGCGACTACGCGAACAAGACGGCCGGCTCAACTGATGAGCATCTCTATCCCGATCCCGATGGATTCGTTGCCGACACGCCAATGGGTCGCTACACCGGCGTCAGGGAAATGATCGAGATGTCCAAGACACCCGGTGAATACAAGTACCCATTGACCCCGTTGGGTTCGTGGCAACCAAGCTGGCTCTAACCGGGGTGAGCCAGCGGAGTTTGGTGATGACGTCAAAGATTTCGGCGAGACGCTGCCGGGCCGCGGGAGTGGGATGTCAAGCGGCTGCTGGCAAGTCAGGCCCGTTGCGCCTTCCACATTCCTGACGGCATACACCACACTATGCATTGTTTGGAGACACACCGATCAGGTGCCGACGTTGTCACCTGTGCCATCGACGCGGGCTCGCCACGGTGAAATACTTCGGGCATGGAAGCTTCACACAGGACGGATCTGATGCCATGAGCTCACCCGACTACGGCACGGTCGGGGTGGAAAACCGGACGCGTACCGTTTTCGGTCAGGTCATGTGGTGCGTGGCCGCTACCGCCGGCCTATTCGCGCTCGGTGCTTACCTGGGCCGCAACCTCGGCAATGGCTGGGCGTTGGTGTTCTTCATCCTGGCGTTCGTCTGCCTGATCGGCATGCGGTTCGCCATCCGCAGCTCCGCTGGTCTGAGCATCGCACTGCTGTTCGGTGTGGGGCTGCTGCTGGGGCTGGCGATGTCGCCCACGCTGGTCTACTACGTCAACGCGGACCCCCAGGCGCTGTGGGAGGCCGGCGGTGCGACGGCTCTGTTCATCGCCGGCTGCGGCGCCTTCGGTTATGCAACCCGCACAGATCTGTCCGGCATCGCCCGCGCCGGCTTCTGGGCGCTACTTGCGCTAATCGGATTCGGCGTCGTGTTGATCTTCGTGCACATTCCCGGCGGTGCGGTCATCTACTCGATCCTCGGGCTGGTCATTTTCGCAGGTCTCACCATGGTCGACTTCCAGCGGCTCCGCCGATCGACGGATCTTGACTCAGCGCCGCTTATCGCCGCATCGATCTTCCTGGATGCGCTCAACGTGTTCTCGTTCTTCCTGCAGCTGTTCGGGGGCAGGAACCGGGACTGAACGCCGCCTCACCCGTGGCCGCTTCACCTGAGCGTCGACTTCCCAGTACGGCATTGCAATCCGGGTAAACCCGGTCGTGGGATGAGGCGTTGTCGGATGCAACACCGCCTGGCGGTGCTCGTTGTCACCGAGTCCATCGACAGGTGGCCAAGCTGATCTCATTGTCAAAGCATGGGATGCAGTCCGCCCGGGATGTTTTCATGACCAATTTGAGCCTGTATCTCGTCGAGTCGGCGGACATGTACCCCGATGGGCCCGCGCTTTGCTGTGACGGGGTCACAACGACGTTTTCGGAGTTGGCCGACAACGCCGCACGGTTCGCCGCCTACCTCGGCGACCGAGGTCTCCGCCCGGGTGACCGGGTGGGGGTCATGTTGGCGAACCGCCCCGAATTCGCGATGGTTTTCTACGGCGTGCTGCACGCCGGAGCCGTTGTGGTGCCGATGGATCCGCTGCGAAGCGCCCGCGAAGTCGAGTTCTTCTTGACCAACACCGGTGCGCGCCTACTGGTCTTCGCACAGTCATGTCGGGCGGCGGCCACCGCCGGTGCACTGGCCGCCGGTGTTCCCCCAATCGGTCTGGACGAGCACACGCTCGAGCAGCTGACCGGCGGCTTTCTCGGGCAGGCGTGGCCGGTGACCCGCGCCGGCGACGACAACGCGGTCATCCTGCACACGTCCGCCACGACCGGGGCGCCCAAGGGGGCCCAACTCACCCACAACAACCTGGTCAGCACCCAAGCGGTCATTGCGCGCAGCCTGCTCAACATTGGTCCCGACGACGTCATGCTGACTTGCCTGCCGCTCTATCGCGCGTTCGGGATGACCTGCGGTCTCGCGGCAGCCGTCTCGACCGGCGCGACGCTGGTACTGCTTCCCACGTTTGACCCTGGCAGAGCGCTGGAAATGATCGCGGCCGAACGGGTTACGGTCTTCGAGGGCCTACCTCCCATGTACGCGGCGATGCTCGGGGCCACCGCCGGCCACGACCCCAACTTCGGCTCGTTACGGGTCTGCATCTCCCCGGGTGCGGCGATGCCGGTGGAGATGCTGCGCCGGTTCGAGGGCAAGTTCGACTGCACGGTGCTCGAGGGCTACGGGCTGCCGGAAACGTCCGGGCCGGCGTGCTTCGATCGTCCCGCCGCGCTGCGCAAGGTCGGTTCGATCGGCACACCCATCGACGGCGTACAGATGCGGGTGGTCGACGAACACGCCACCGAGGTTCCGACCGGGACACCCGGCGAGATTCAAGTCCGTGGTCCCAACGTGATGAAGGGCTACTGGAACTCACCGGAGGTCACCGCGGACGACTTTGTCGACGGCTGGTTTTCGACTGGCGACATCGGCCGGGTCGACGAGGACGGCTACTTCTTCATCGTCGCCCGCAAGGACATCTGATCGTCCGAGACGACACCAGGTCTATCCGCGCCGCGATCGAAGAAGTCCTCTCCGAGCGCCCCGCGTGAACCGCCCGACACTGTGCCCCAACAGAATTCCGTCGACACGGGCGCTGCGCGGACGGCCGCGGGGATCAATACGCGCAAATGCACCTGTTGCTGCTTGTCGTCGCCACTAATCTCCGCACGACGATTATGTCTCGGCGAACAATGACTCGTCGCCACCGAGCATCGAGGATCACATTAGGCGACTTCCAGTCGGCCTCAGGGTAACAACGGTTGGCGACGAGCCGGCCTCAGGTGATGAAGGAGTTTCTGGTGGCAAACACCGATCTGAGCACAGAGTTCGACAAAATTTCCGACAAAGCAAAAGCGGCCACGCAGCATCTCCGTGCGGCCAGTCAGTCCACCAGGGATCAGCTTGCTGCCGACGCCGCCGGCGCACGGGATAGGGCAACTGCAGCCGCCAATCAGTTCAAGGACAAGGCAGATAGTGCCCGCGACAAGGCGTCGTCGCATTGGCTGGACATCCGCGGCAAGTGGCAGGCCCATGTCGCGAAGGTGCGGACAAGCGTCAACGAGAAGAAGGAACAATTGGACGCCGACACGGCGGACGCGGACGCGAATATAGCCCTGTCTTATGCACTTGATGCCATCGATTTCGCGCAGGCCGCTGTCGACGAAGCCGAGTACGCATCGCTCGATGCGATGTCTGCACGCGCTACCGCGGACTCGTACCGTACTGGATCCCGGAGCGGCTAGCGAGTTGGTATTGGGTCGTCTGGGTTGCCTCGGCCGAATCGCCGCTTCCAGAGAGAGGTTTCGGCTGAGCGGCGGGATGTTCCCGTTGGTGCACGAACCGAATTCCGCTCCCGGCAGAGGATTTCCCGATAAGCTCGAACGGATCACATTGTGCGCGAGCACACCATCGCCGCGGCCACGTGGTCTCTGCGCACAACGGATAAGGATCCCTACGCGGCCAGAGTCGGATCTCGCAAAGCCAAAATCGATCACATCTAGTAAGGAAATGCAATGACCGACAACTCCCTTCATATTTCAAATCTAATGCGAGGCATCTCGACATCGGCGATCTTGTCCGGCCTCTTGGCCGTGGTGCTCGGCGTTGTGATCCTGGCGTGGCCACGACCGTCAGTCGTTGTGGCCGCCGTGTTGTTCGGTGTGTACCTGGTGGTGTCCGGTGTCGGGCTGGTGCTCCTCGCGTTCAGCCTGCCCGCCTCAGGCGGTAGCCGATTCTTGAACGTGATCAGCGGCGTAGCGTCAGTCGCCCTTGGGATCTTGGCGTTTCGTCACTTCGGTGAGGGGTACGCAATTCTCTTGCTCGCTATCTGGGTTGCGATCGGATTCATCATCCGCGGTGTGTTTGTCACGGCATCGGCCGTCGGTGTTCCACAGTTTCCCGGTCGAGGGTGGGCGATCTTCTTCGGATTCATCAGCATCATCGCCGGTTTCGTGGTGCTTGCATACCCGTTCGATTCGATCGAGACGTTGGCTCTTGTGGTCGGAGCCTGGCTAACCATCCTCGGCGGCATGGAGGTCATCTCCGGGTTCGGTATGCGTAGCGACGTGAAGAAGGTCGAAAAAATGACCGGCACCCTGGCAGCCGCGACGCCGTGATGAGTCACGACTGGCCAGTCGCGCCGCTTACGGATATCACCACAACCACTGACAAATCGATTGCGCTGCAGTCGCAATGGGTAAGACCAGTCAGGCCGCGATGAAGTCGTCGAGGCGAGCGCACGATCTCGTCGAGCATTTGACCAACAGTTTTGCCTCGAAGACTCGGTATTGGTGGCTGCTTCTTATCGCCGGCGTGACCTGGATCGTGATCGGATTCGCGATCCCGCGCTTGGCCTATGCCACCATAGCGACTCTCGCCATACTCGCCGGTGTGTTCTGTTTGGTGGCAGCGGCCAATGAGGTAATGGCGGGCGCGATGATGTCATCCCGAGGTGGTCGCGTAGCCCGCGGCTCGCTGGCGGTGCTGTTCGTCGTCGCCGGCGTCGTGGCATTCCTTGGCATACACGCCACAATCGTCGGGTTGGGCGCGGTGATGAGCGTCCTTTTTGTCTTCTGGGGAGCCATCGGTGTCCTCGCCGCCCTCGCTGCCAACCGAGAACGAGGGTGGTGGGTGCTGCTGATTGCCAGCCTCACCGAGCTCGCGATCGGGTTGTCGGTCGCGGGTTCGTTGAAGGCGCCGCTCATGACGCTACTGACATGGACCACCGCGGGGACGATGGTTCACGGGATCGGCGAGATCGCTTTGGCCTTCCTGGTCCGCGGGATTGGCCGACACGTTACCGCGCGAGGATAGCGTTATGCGCACGTGGCACACGCCCCAACACGAGATGCGGCACGATTTGGAGGTTCAACATGACGCCGACCGCAGCGGGTGCGGAGCGCCGCCGGGTCGACGGCTTCGGCCGGCTCGATCTGGGCTTGCGGCAGGCCAGTGACTGGTACTTCTGGGGACCGTATCTGAGCGAACGCCAGTGGGGCACGGTCCGCGAGGACTACAGCGCCGACGGCGACGCGTGGACCTACCTGCCGCACGATCACGCGCGCTCGCGCGCCTACCGCTGGGGCGAGGACGGGCTGGCCGGCTTCTGCGACATCGAGCAGCGGCTGTGCCTGGCGCTGGCGTTGTGGAACGGGCGCGATCCCATTCTGAAGGAGCGGGCCTTCGGCTTGACCGGGGCGGAGGGCAACCACGGCGAGGACGTCAAGGAGTACTGGTGGTACCTCGACGCGCTGCCCAGCCACGCCTGGAACAGCTGGCGCTACCACTACCCGCAGCGGGCGTTTCCCTACCAGCAGCTGCTGGATGAGAACCGCCGGCGCGGCAAGTTCGATTTCGAGTACGAGCTGCTCGACACCGGCGTCTTCGACGACGACCGCTACTGGATCGTCGATGTGTCATACACGAAGGCTGACCCTACCGACGTACTGATGACGATCGGCGTGACCAACGCGGGGCCCGATTGCGAACAGCTGCACGTGCTGCCGACTCTCTGGTACCGCAACACCTGGTCATGGGACGTCGGGACGGCCGCGCCGGCGCTCGCTGCCACCGCCGCCGGCACGGTGGCCGTCGAGCACCCCTACCTTGGTGACCTCGAACTGCTGCCCGGGCCGGCCCCCCAGGGCGGCGGCCCGGAGCTGCTGTTCTGCGACAACGAGACGAATGTTGCTCGGCTGTACGGGGTCACGGGCGGCTCGCGGTGGCCCAAGGACGGCATCAACGACCATGTCGTGTCCGGAGCCGACACGGTCAGCCCGCACCGGCGGGGCAGCAAATGCGCAGCGTGGTACCGGCTCACGGTGGACCCCGGCGCGACCGCCGAGCTGCGGCTGCGGCTGCGTCGGGCCCGCACCGGACCGGACTCGGCCACCGCGCTGGGTGCGGACTTCACCCGGGTGGTGGACCAGCGGCGCGCCGAGGCGGACGAGTTTTACGCCGAGCTCACCCCGGCCGCGGCGTCAGCCGACGAGGCCGCGGTGATGCGTCAGGCGTTCGCCGGGTTGCTGTGGAGCAAGCAGTTCTATTACTACGAGGTGGCCCGCTGGCTTGACGGTGACCCGACCCAGCCGCCACCCCCGGCGCAGCGGAAGTCTGGCCGAAATACCCGCTGGCGCAACTTCCAGGCGTTCGACGTGATGTCGATGCCCGACACCTGGGAGTACCCGTGGTTTGCGGCGTGGGACTTGGCGTTTCACTGCGTCGCGCTGGTGCACGTCGATCCGGCGTTCGCGAAGTACCAGCTGTCGCTGCTGTGCCGCGAGTGGTTTCAACACCCCAACGGGGCGCTGCCCGCCTACGAGTGGGATTTCTCCGATGTCAATCCGCCGGTGCAGGCCTGGGCGGCGCTGGAGGTGTTTGGTATCGACGGGGGCCGCGACTTCGACTTTCTCAGCCGGATTTTCGACAAGCTGTTGGTGAACTTCACCTGGTGGGTGAACCGGCAGGACGCCAAAGGCTCCAACCTGTTCGAGGGCGGGTTCATGGGGCTGGACAACATCGGCCCTCTGGACCGATCCCACCTTCCCGTCCGGGGTGTTCTGGAACAGTCCGACGCCACCGGGTGGATGGCGGGGTACGCGCTGTCGATGGCCACGATTGCGGCGATCCTTTACGGGTCGGGACACCGACCCACGCTCGATTTGGTGCAGAAGTTCCTTGAGCACTTCGCCGGCATCGCGGACGCACTGCAGACGGTGGGTGTCTGGGACCAGCGCGACGGCATGTTCTATGACCGCATCGTGCTGCCCGATGGCGAAGCGGTCCCGGTTCGCGTTCGCTCGATGGTCGCGATGATCCCGCTGCTCGCTGCGGCGGTGGTCAACGAGCAGGCCATCGACCAATCGTTGGTGACGGACAAGGGGTTCGCCGACTACCTGCGACGCCGTGGGCTGGGTGGCACCGAGGACATGGCCGCCGCGGGGATCCTGCGTGGCGCGCCCGGCCAGCGGCGGCTACTGGTCGGGGTAACCAGCCTCGAACGGGTCCGTCGGCTCTGCCAAACCCTATTCGACCCCGCCGAGTTCCTCTCGCCGCACGGGCTGCGTTCCCTGTCGGCCTACCACAGGGAGCATCAATACGTTTTGGACATCGAGGGCGTGCGCGCGGCCATCGACTACGAGCCGGCCGAGTCGACCATCGCGATGTTCGGCGGCAACTCCAACTGGCGGGGCCCGGTGTGGTTTCCGCTCAACTACCTCGCCGCCACGGCACTGGAGCGCTACCACGAATTCTTCGGCGCCGAGCTGACGATCGAATACCCGACCGGTTCGGGCACCAGCGTAACCCTCGACGCGGTTGCCTCCGATCTTTGGGAACGCATGGTGTCGATATTCCTTGTCGGCAGCGATGGGTCCCGGCCCTGCTTCGGTGGGGTGGGCCCGTTTCAGACCGACCCCCGCTGGCGGAACAACCTGCTATTTTTCGAGTACTTCCACGGCGACAACGCCGCGGGCCTCGGCGCATCCCATCAAACCGGGTGGACGGGGCTGGTGGGCGACGTGATCCGCCGCCGCCATCGGGCCTACCCCGCGGTATCGGAGGTCATCCAGCGGCTAGTGCCGGGCGAGGGGACACGATGAGCCCCAAAATCCTGCCCGGCCGCGCCGACCCGCTGGGCGCCACACCCACCGCCGATGGCACGAACTTCGCCGTGGCATCGGCCGGCGACGAGGTCACCCTGTGCCTGTTCGACCCCGATGGTGTCGAGACACGGCTGGTGCTACCCGAACGTGACGGCGACACCCGGCACGGCTTTGTGCCCGGCGTGACATCCGGGCAGGCCTACGGTTTCCGGGTCAGCGGACCCTACGATCCCGCGCGCGGCCTGCGCTGCAACCCGACCAAGCTGCTGCTCGACCCCTACGCCCGCGCGATCCACGGCCGGGTCCGGTTCGGGCCCGAAGTCCTGGGTCACGCACCCGACGACCCCGGTGCCCCCAGCCCGCTCGACTCGGCCGCTCACGTGCCGCGCAGCTTGGTGATCGCCGCGCCGCCACCGGCCGTGCCCGGGCCGGGGCACGCGCTGGCCGACACGATCATCTACGAGCTGCACGTGCGGGGTTTCACCGCCACCCATCCCGACGTACCGGCGGATTTGCGCGGCACCTATGCCGGGCTGGCGCACCCAGCCGCGCTGCAACATCTGATCGACCTGGGGGTGACCGCGGTGGAGCTGCTGCCGGTGCACCACAACGTGCCCGAGTCGTTCTTGGTGCAGCGCGGCCTGACCAACTATTGGGGCTACAACACCATCGGCTTCTTCGCCCCCCATGCCGAATACTCCGCGGCCGTGCGCGCCGGTCAACCCGGCGGCCAGGTCGAAGAGTTCCGCAGTATGGTTGACACCCTCCACGCCGCGCGGCTGGATGTGCTCCTCGACGTGGTGTTCAACCACACCGCCGAAGCAGGAGCCGACGGGCCGACGCTGTGCCACCGGGGGCTAGACAACCCGGCCTACTACCGCCTCGACCCGGCCGACCCGGCGCGCTACCTCGACACCACAGGCTGCGGCAATTCCGTCAACACGGGCCACCCGGTTGCGCTACGCATGATCATGGACGCGCTGCGCTACTGGGTCACCGAAATGGGTGTCGATGGCTTCCGCTTCGACCTAGCGCCCACCCTCGGCCGCCAAGAGGGCGGCTTCGACCCCTTCTCGGCGTTTTTCGATCTCGTCGGCCAGGATCCGGTCATCTCGCAGGTGAAGTTGATCGCCGAGCCGTGGGATGTCGGCCGGTTCGACAGCTACGACGTGGGCCGGTTCCCGCCGCAGTGGAGCGAATGGAACGGGCGCTTCCGCGACACCGTACGCGACTGGTGGCGCAGCCACGACGGGCTGCTTGGAGACTTCGCGTCGCGTCTGTGTGCTTCCGCGGACATCTACGGCGACCCCGCCGCTGGGCGCAGGCCGAGCGCGTCGGTCAACTTCATCACGGTGCACGACGGATTCACCCTCACCGATCTCGTGTCCTATAACGGCAAGCACAACGAGGCGAACACGGAGGACAACCGTGACGGCACCGACGACAACCGATCCTGGAACTGTGGGGTGGAGGGTCCAACCGCCGGCCCCGACGTGTTGGCGCTGCGGGCCCGGCAGAAACGTGCTCTGCTGCTGACACTGCTGCAGTCGGCGGGCGTCCCGCTGCTGCTGGGCGGCGATGAGCTGGGCCGCACCCAGCGGGGCAACAACAACGCCTACTGTCAAGACAACGAGATCACCTGGTTCGACTGGTCAACGGTCGACCACGAACTCCTCGAATTCACAAAGGACCTCGTCGCGCTGCGCCGTCGTCACCCGGTGTTCCGCAGGCGCCGCTTCCTGACCGGCCCCGCCTCCGCGGATCTACGTTGGTTCACCCCGGCCGGCGCCGAGATGAACGAGCAGAATTGGACCGACCCCGAGGCGCGCGCCGTCGCGGTTTTGATCGACGGCTCAACCGATCCAGACGTGGCGCCAGACGGCACGCCGCTGGTCGATGACGACTTCCTCATCTTCGTCAATGCTTGGTGGGAGCCGCTGACCTTCCAGCTACCGGCGGACGTCTCGGCGCGGCGCTGGGACATCGTGTGCGACACCTTCGACCCGGCCCACACAGGCACGGCCGGGGGGCATTTGGATGTGGGACCGCGCTCAACGGTCTTACTCAGCTCGCTGGCCTCGCCCAGCCGCGCTGCCGGCGACAGAGTGTGAGTCCGATGAAATCGCGGGCGCCTCGTGTCGACGACGGCCTGTGGCACCGAGGATCAAGGAGAGGGCGTCGCCGAGTGCACCCGAAAGCGTCCTCACGTTCACCGGCACCGCCGTCGGGCTGGTGTCTTTGTGGTTGTCGATGACCCCGTCGCTGTCGGCGCACGTCCGACGCCATGTACGCGCGCGCTAGCTGCGGCGCATGGACAGCGGCGGCAGGCGGTTCGGATCATCCTCAAGTGCGCTGCGATCCCAGCCGCCGAGTTCGGCGGCCGCCTCGTACGTCGTCTGCAAGAACCGGGCGACCGCGCGGTCAGGGTCATCGGCAGTGCGCACGGCTTCGTAGGGCAGCAGGAATTCTTGGTGTTCCTCGCTGAAGTAGCCGGCGTCCGGTTCAACGCGCTGGGCGGAAAAACCTTCCGGCTGCGGATATGCGTAGGAGTAGAACGCGCCTTCTTTGCCGCCTCCGGGCCAAAAGCCACAGCTGCTGAGTTCGCGTGAGTACCCCTCAGCCATCACCCAGTCCGGGCAGTTAGGGGCTCCTCCCGGATGCAAGGGTGCGGGGCGCCCTGAAAATCGTGTAGTGGCTAAATCCAAAGCACCCCAGAAGAATTGGACCGGGCTGGCCTTTCCGACGAATGCCGCGCGGAAGTTGGTCATGACCCGGTGCGCCTGCACCAGCAGCTGCTGCCAGAACGCGCGCGCCGCATCCGGATCGTATTCAGCGTGCTGGTAGTCCTCGGCGAACGGAATAGCGGGTTCTACCTCGTTGGGCTTGCCGATGATGTGTGAATCGATGCCCAGACTGTCGAGCGCCGACAGCGTCTCTCCGTAAAATTCGGCGACCGGTTTGGCCGCCAACGGCACCGTCTTCTGACCCCCGTCACTAAGCCGGATCACCAGCATATGGCTGACGAAGTCGAATTCCATGTCGAAGACCGCACCCCGGCTTGGGACTGCACCGGTGGTCAATCCCCGCGGACTCACATACAACGTCACTTGCCACCAGTGGTTTATCAGCGGCATGTGAACCATGCGGATCTTGCCGACGATCTGGGTCCACATATGCAAGGTGTCGCGGGTGGCCGTCCATTCGTCCACCATCAGGGATGGCCAGTCGTAGGACCGCACGGGGCCGTTCATGTCGTTGCCTCGCACGGTGCGCCCAGCCCGCGAATGATTGGTTCGGTCGACAGATTGCCGATCATGTATGCAACCCTCAAGCCGCTCATGCGCTCCACCCGCTCCGCTTCCGCTCTCCATGGCCAATTCGAGTCTGCGGGAAGCCGCCGCCCTTTGTCGATGTCGATGCGCACAACGTCGCCGGCCTTTCGCGAGTACCCCGGAACGACGGCGCGGTTAACTCGATTACCTTGCTTCCGTGACCAAGGTCGCGGGTGCGGACGCTGCCCGTCGGTGAATCAGCATCCGCCCGTTGCGATTCTGCGTCGGCTACATGAGAGGCGGTAATCATCGCTTCGAGGGCTGGTTAGGCCCGACATGGCTGGCGGTGTCGATGATGGTTCGTCATGGTTTATTGGAGTAGGTCCTGCGCGCCCGCGTCATTCTGGCTCATCCGAAACGCACTGCGGTAGAGGGACATACGCAGGGGAACGACGTCACGTACGAACCGTGCACTCAACTCGGGATCGACTGGCCGCCTTTCGACCGGTCTGCAGGTCTGCAGGGTGGTCTGGTCGTCGTATCAGACTGCCCGGCGCTCATTGTGATCCGTCCGGGTCATCCGTCGGGGTGAATACGATCCCTACATCAATCGGCGACGCACTTCGAAGGCCAGACACAACTCGGCTATATCACGCGGCCGAGTCAGGGAACGGCCGGTGCGCTGCTCGATGCGGTGAAGCCGATAGCGGACGGTATTGGGGTGACAGAACAGCATCTCCCCAACGGTGCGCATCGACCCGTCGTGGTCCAGCCACGCCCGAAACGTCTCAAACAGGACGTCCCGCTCTTCGTCGGCAAGATCTGCGAAACACTCAATCACGGGGCTCGCGAGTTCGACCATCACTTCTGGCGCGCTGATCGCGGCGGTGGCCAGGATCGAGCCGTCGAACACCGACACCAGGGAGCCCCGGTCTGCCCGGCCCCGCAGGGTCACCCGGGTCTGACGTAGCGCCCGCGCGGTCTCGCGCAGATCGCCGAAACGGGCGCTGACACCCACCCGGCCGCTGGCCAACCGCGACACCAGCGCCAGCAACGCGGCCAGGTGGCGTTCGGTCTTGACGTGCACGATCCCGACTTGCTCGTCGCCCAGCCCTCGCCACGCGGAGGACACATCGAGGCTGCGGAGCTTCGCCTCGATATCGGGCAGGGCGTCCACGCTGGACCAGGCGGCATCAGCGGCGATCACCACGAACGGACCGGTACTCGGCATCCGAAGATAGTCGGCGGCCTCCCACAGGCTGCACCGCTCGAACAACCGGCCATGGATCAGCGCGTCGATAAGCACCGATCGCTGCGTTTCGTGGCCCTCGACCTGGCTGTTCTGCTCCTGTCGGTACCCGGCGGTCATCGCGTCGATGAACAGGTCCTGAGCCGTCAGTAACTTTGCGGTCAACGCACGCAACGCATCGCCATTCATGTCGGGGCGGGTCGCCGCCTCGTCGGCCACGGCCTCCCACACCCGTCGGAATCCGACCCGGTAAGCCTCCATCACGGACGACAACGGCACCCCGTCACGCGCCCGCTCGACCCCCGTCCGGGCGGCCACGGTCACGTTGAAATCGCCACCGGTGGCGATTGCCCCAAAGATCGCTCGCATGTTAGCCCTACAGCCCTCGGCCACCACGTCGAACGGCACCGACGCCGTCGCCCCGTAGAGCCGCACCTAGCGGGTTATTGCGCGGGCAAGCATGATCGACACTTCATCGGTTCGCCGGTACACAGCCTCTGCAACGTCTGCTGCGTGCGCGTCAGCGACCTGTTCCAACACTATGTCGCTCTTCATGAAAAGGGACATTAGGTGCCGACCGGCCCCCAGCATTTGTTCGCGCGAGACGAAGATGGCCGTCATTGTTGTTTGTCGGGAGCGATCGTGGCAAGGTGCAACCGTCGTGGCAGCGCCCGTTTGGCTACCGATCACGGTCGACCCTGCCCGGTGCCAACGATGATCCGGACGGTTCGGTGATCACCGGAACGATCGGTAACGGCATCTTGCCGCCCCCGGCACTGCCGGAGATCCTGCTCGCCATGTCCAATCGCCTTGACCCACCAAATCCACTGGTTAACAACGGAATCGGACAGGTGCCTCATAGCGCATCAGCGCTCGGATCCTCTTGATTCTCTTGTCGCTTAGCCATTTTCTATCATCAGAGTGTGGCTCAGGCTCGTTGGACACCTCGGGCAAATCGATTAGATGAGCCGGCGCTGGACCTCGAATGCCAAACATAGTTCTGCGACATCCCTTGGGCGCGAGAGAGATCGTCCGGTCCGTTTTTCGATTCGGCGCAATCGGTAGCGCACTGTATTCGGGTGACAACAAAGTCGTTCAGCGGCGGCACCCACCGCCGCGTCGGTTTCCTGCCACACCCGAAACGTTTCGAACAAGATCTCGCGCTCGTCGTCGGGAAGGTCGCCAAAACAGGCCAAAGCAGTACCGGCCGATTTGACCATCACATCTGGGGCTGCGAGTGCGGCGGTAGCCAAGATGCTGCCGTCGAACACCGCGACCGGGGAGGCGTGGTCGGGCCGACCGCGCAGCGTCACCTTGGCGAAGTGCAGAGCCCGCGGCGTCTCGCGTAGATCGTTGAATCGCGCGCTCACCCCGACGCGGTCGACCGCCGTCCGAGACACCAAAGCGACAACCTGGTCGAATCGCTGCTCGGATACAACGTGCACAATCCCGACCTGCCAATCGGGCAGGAGCCGCCATGCCGAATACAAGTCGAGGCTGCGCAACTTCGATTCAATGACCGGCAGCGGCTCGCCGCCCCCGGAGCGAACCTCGGCGGCAATGACCACAAAGGGACCATCCTTTGGGAGCCGAAGGTTGCCGGCGACCTCGCTCAAGCTGCAGTCATCGAAGACTCGGCCCTCGAGTAGCGAGTCGATCAAGAACGAGCGCCGCGACGTGTCATCGAGCATTTGCCGTTTCTGCTCGTCGCGATATCCGGCCACCACGGCAGTGCCGATCAGTTCGGCGAAGCCGCTGATGCGGGCATCGGTGTCGGCCGGCATGGGCCCGGGTTCAACCGAACCCACGGCCGCCAGGCCCCACACGCGTCCATCGAACGATGACCGGCACGCCCACCGCCGCGCGCACGCCCACCTTTCGGACTCGTGCGGCAAGCGACCCAGCGCTGTTGTCATAGCTGTCCATCCGCGCGGGCCGCCCCGTGCATTGCACCATCGCTGCGAGGGTGTTGCCGTCGATCGGGCTTCGAGTGCCCACGGCCCACTTCACCGGTGCCGGAGAACGGTGATCGACAGCTAGTAGCGTCATTTCGCCGCTTGTCTCGTAATGCCACAATCCGGCCCTCTCCGTCTGCAAGCATCGGCGCATTTCTTTAACCACCGCGTCGAACACCTCCGACGGTTCGACCCCTCGGGCCACCAGCGCAGCCAGTCGGCGCAGGGCCGCCTGCTCTGCGGCGAGCCGGCGATACTCCGCGTATAGCTGGGCGTTGTCCACTGACCAATCGAATTGCCCGGCCGCAAGTTCGCCGGCGTTTAGAAGTTCGTCCACGGCTCGCCCCTAGGGATTATCGGTATTGGTGTCAGGCCTGGCGAACGAGCCAAGTCGTAGTCATAGGCCAGTTTGGTCAACTGCCAAAGCTCGCCCCTTCATGCGTTGCATCGTCAACACGATGCGCCGACGAGGCGCCATCACCACCATCGCCGGGAACCGTGCTGCCGTCTATGTGGACGGTTACACGATCGGGGGCAACCCAGTGTGCCTGATCACAACGGCCGCATTGCTGCTGTGGGCCCGGAACGGCCCACGCGGCGTGGCCAAGAGGGAGCCGCTTCGGTTGACCGCTCACATTCGCCAGGGAGCGAGCCTATGGTTTGGGGGTATGAGCGCGGCAACACACCCCGCGGGCGTCCGGCGTGGCGCCGCCCCTGATCCGCACATCGTCGAGCTCGGCAAGCTCATGCGCGCCCGCGCGCCGAGAGTGGGAAAGGCGATGGCGGACCTGCTCTGTCGCGAGATCGACGCCTACCGGGACGGCAGCGTCGTCACGAAGGAGCAAGTGGCCGAAAGCTGTGTGGCGAACGTGACCTTCATCTTCGACTCGCTCGCCGGGCACGCCGAGGTCGACGTTGCGCCGGCGGAGCACACGGGCACCGCGCGCGCACTGGCCGGTGTGCCACTGCCAGCGGTGATGACCGCATACCGGATCGGCTTCCGATTCATGTGGGAGGAGACCCTCGCCACCGCGCGCGCCGCGGCCATACCGACGGACTCGATCCTTGATGCCACCGCACGCGTGTTCCTCGCGCAAGACACCTTCACTCAGGCGATGGCCAGCGCCTACCGCCAGCAGCTGACCGCGCAGATTCTAGAGCGCGAGGAAGAGCGATCGGCGTTGGTGGAAGCGCTGCTGGTTCACCGGATCAACGACAACCAAAGCCTTTGGGAGGCAGCGGATTTGCTGCGGCTACCCACTTCGGGACCATACGTCGTCGTGGCAGCGGAGCTCCCGGCGATCGGAAAGCTGGGGTTACCGACAATCGAAAACAAGCTGTCCATTCGTGACATCCGGTCGGCGTGGCGGTTGCTACCGGACTTGCAGGTCGGCATCGTCCATTTGAGGGGCCCCGTGACGGCAAAAACGTTGGTCATGGTCGTCGAGGTGCTCCAGCAGGCCGCGACCACGCGAGTCGGCATCAGTCCGCCGTTTCACGAGCTGGCCGAGACCAGCGACGCGCTGCGCTTCGCCCGGCTGGGGATCACCGGAAAACCGTCGCCCGACTCGCTTGTTTCGGTCTTCGACGACAGCACGCTAGCAGTCGCGGCGGTCAGCGCCCCGGAGGTCATGGCAAAGATCAGGTCGTCAGTACTCGGGAAACTGAACGCGCTGCCGGCCGAGGAGCGCACGGTGTTGCTGGACACCTTTCAGGCCTGGGTAGAAGCGGGTGGCTCTGCCAACGAAACCGCGGCGAAGATCTATTGTCACCCCAACACCGTGCGGCATCGGCTGCACCGCATCGAGGAGTTGACCGGCCGATCACTCTCGCGGCCAAAAGACCTCGCGGAGCTGTGTCTGGCGTTCGAGGTCGAGCGGCGACTGCCTTAAGCGGCCCCGAGCTTTTCAGCCACGTGTTTCGCCCGGTGGCGAACCTGGAACGCGTCGATGACATCGATGATGCCGATGACGATCA
>NZ_JBKQOI010000218.1:0-3731 GCF_052145595.1 Mycobacterium sp.
CCTCGCAGCCCATCCGCCGATAGTCGTCCAGCGGCGTCGCGGTCCCCTCGGAGTGGGGATAGTCGCTGCAGAACATGAACACGTCGCCGGTCATCTTGGCCAGCTGCTTGGGGTTCTCGTAAGAAAAGGAGGACACCCGGACGTGGTCGAGAAAGTACTCGCTCGGTCGCCGGGACAGTTTCGCCACCGGCTTGCCGTTGAGCTGGGTGGTGAAGGCGGACGCACCGTCCAACATCATCAGAAATTGCGGCACCCAGGCGGAGCTGAGCTCGACCACGCCGAAGCGCAGACGTGGATGACGGTCGAAGACGCCATGCAGGATCAGGTCGGACAACGCCAGTGCCGGCGGCACCCACAGAAATATCGCCTCGGTGGCGGGCACCAGGTCCTGCGCCGGGTCGTCCTGATACCAGCAATCGTCGAAGACCCGGACCTGATCGGCGACGTGGAACACCGGCGTGACGGCGTGATCGACGAATGCGGACCAGATCCGGTCGTGCTCAGGGTGCGACAGTTCCCGGCCGTCCACCGGCCCGGCGCCGATCATGGCCAGCGTGATGCCGGCGCCCGCCAGCGTGTTCAGCTCGGCCTCGAGCCACTCCGGGTCGCGCAACGTCAGATGTGCGACCGGATGCAGTCGCCCGCCGCCTTCGGCTCGCACGACCGCGCACCATCGGTTCCATGCCGTCATGTTGGCGGTCAGCGCCGGAAGCGACGGCGCCAGGCGGCGCTCCCAGAGCAGGCCGAAATTGGGGAACAGGACTGCCTCATCGAGTCCCGCCTCGTCGAGCCAGCGAAGGCGGGACGCGGGCTGCCAGTAGGCGGCGGGTAACGCCTCGTCGTACCGATAGGAGGCGGGCTCGCCGGCCCGTTGACGGTTGCGGTGCTCCCCGCACGACGCGGTGTTGCCGGGAAGGTGGACGTCGGCTAGGCCGAGGTGAGTGCCGCGCCAGCTGAGCCAGGTGTAGCCGAGTTCGTCATCGACCAGGGTCAGCGCGTCGTCGCGTGCACCCGGGTCGATGTGGTCGGCCCACAGCGAACGGCTCTCGTAGAGGTGCTGGTCCGAGTCAACGATGCGAGTCACACCGCCAGTTGTCCCACCGCCATCCCGCGCCGTCAAGGCCTGCAAAAAACCCGCACCCGCGCCCTCCTGGGCATGGGCGGATTAGAGGATGCACGTTGCGGGAATAGGCTGCTGAAGGGCTATCGAGAAGGAGCAGCGATGAACTTTTCGGTCTGGCCGCCTGAGGTCAATTCGGTGCTGCTGCTTGATGGACCGGGTCCGGGGCCGATGTTGGAGGCGGCGGCGGCCTGGGACGGGATCGGCAGTGAGTTGAGCTCAGCGGCGAACGCATTCAACTCGGTAACCTCAGACCTGACTGGCCAGGCCTGGCAGGGCCCGGCGTCGGCGTCCATGACGAACGCGGCCGCCCGGTACGTGGACTGGCTGGGAGGGGCGGCCACTCAAGCCGAACTGTCGGCAACCCAAGCCCGGGCGGCCGCCACCGCATTCGAGGCGGCGCTGGCAACAATCGTGGACCCTGGACTGATCACGGCCAATCGCGGCCAGCTGGTGTCGCTGGTGATGTCCAACCTGTTCGGCCAAAACGCCCCGGCAATCGCGGCCGCCGAGGCCGAATACGAGCAGATGTGGGCTCAGGATGTCGCCGCGATCAGCGGGTATCACATCAGTGCGTCGGCAACCGTCGCGCAATTGGGGCCATGGGGGCAAGCGCTGGAAAATCTGCCTGAACTGCCAGGCGAATTCGCCAGAGCTATCGGGAACGGTTTCGCCCTCGTTCAGCAGGAAATTCAGCAGACCCCCACGACACTGGCCACGGGATTCACCCGGGTGGCCGACACGCTCGTCGCCGATATCTTCGGGTCGCCGGCTGGTCCACCCATCCCGGCAACGCAGCCAGGGATCTTCACCGGCACACCGTCGCTGGCAACCAGATTTGAAATCGCTGGCCTGTGGGGGGTAAAAGATGTCCTGGGGAACTCAGGAATCGAAAGTCAACTTGCTTCCAGCACCCCACTTTTATCGCTGTTTGCCAGCAACATCCCGCCAATATCGCTGTTTATCGGCAACTCCCCGCCGAAGTTCTTGACGTTGCTGTTGGGAGAAACTTTTCAGCACACCACATTTGACGGGATGAGCGTCGTGCAGATCACCCCGGCCCACGCATCCGGCGACTACGTGGTTGCCATTCATGGTGGCGCCTTTATCTTTCCGCCCTCAATCTTCCACTGGCTCGATTACACAGTGATGGCCTACCAGACCGGCGCGACCATTGAAGTGCCGATTTACCCGCTGGTGCAGCAAGGAGGTACCGCCGGCACAGTCGTACCCGCAATGGCCGGCCTCATCTCCATGGAAATCGCTCAACACGGGGCCCCCAACGTCAGCGTGATCGGTGACTCCGCGGGCGGCACCCTCGCACTCGCGGCCGTCGAATACATGGTGAACCAGGGTGACGCCGTACCGGCGTCAATGGTTCTGCTGTCTCCGTGGCTAGACGTATCGCTGACCAATCCAAACATTGCGTTCGTCCACGATCCCCTGCTTCCTATTGGGCCTGGGCAACAGATCGGCAAGGAGTGGGCAGGCAATCTTCCCGAGAACAACTATCTGGTGAGTCCGCTCGATGGGTCCCTTAGCGGACTCCCGCGGACGTATGTCTACTCGGGCTCCCTGGATTCACTCGCACCCGACGTGCTCGTCCTCCAGCAAGAAGCCGCGACCCAAGGGGCCCCGATCAGCTTCGTGCTGGCCAACGGCGAAATTCACGACTGGGTTCTGCTCACTCCCGACGGTTTCCAGTACTGGCCGCAGATCGACCAGGAACTCGGTATTTGACCACGGCCTGAATGCGAGTCAAGCAAGGCCGACAACGCCCCGGCGGAAGCGCTCCGATACCTTCGCGACGGAGCCGTCGGCATTCGCGGTGATTCCGACGCAGCGTTTTGAGAGCCTCATATCTCGTCTATTTCGAGAGCGCGTTCAGTTCGGTTCGGGCTTGGTCGATTTGGTCGTAGGCGTAGGTCGCGATCTCTGCGGTGGTCATCGTCTCGCCCTTGTGGGCGAGCGATTCGTAGGTCGGGTCGCCGAGGACACCGCGTAGGTGGGTGGTCGCGGTGGTGATCTCGGGGGCCAGCGCTGTGGCGATGGGATGGAGGGCGAAGCCGGCGAGGGTGGCCGCGGGTTCGTAGCGTTCGAGCCGGTCGAAAAGGGCGGCGAGGAGGGCCAGCGGGACGCGGATCGTGGTGGGGTCGCCCGCATTGTGGAAGTTGCGGATTGCCAGCGTGAGGTGATCGAACGCGGCCAGAGTGTCGCCGTGTTCGGCTGCAAGTCCTCCCAGATAGTGCGCCAGGACTGACGCGATGATGCGGTTGCCGCTGTCTTGCGCGATCACCAGACCCCGGCCCAGGGCGTGAAGCGCGCCGACGGGATCCGCGTCACGGAAAGCCAAACCGTAGGCCCAGAGCGCCCACGTGAGCATCGCCGGGTTGCTTGTTGCCTCCGCAGCCTCGATGAGGCCATCCGCGGAATCCATCGCCTCCCCACCGGAACCGGCCAATGCAAGGGCGGCAACCAGCCATGTCCGGATGTAGACGTGGGTGTCGCGGCGGCGTGCGAGCTGGGCGCGGCACAACTCGGCCAACCGCTCGGGCTGCCCGATGACTGTCATCCCGTCAGGCAAGCCGTCATCGCGCGAAATTTCGGCAAA
>NZ_JBKQOI010000219.1:0-11865 GCF_052145595.1 Mycobacterium sp.
ACTATGGGGCCACGCCGACTGCGGCCGATGTTGAGCCCGGGCAGCAATGGCACCGCTATCTGGCGACCCATGGCTACACCTGCCTGCACTGGCCGCGTGAGTTCGGCGGCGCCGACGCCACGGTGGCGTTTCAAGCCGTCTTCGCCGAGGAATGCGCGCGCGCCGGGGTGCCCCGTCAGCTGAACATCACCGGCGCCGACCTAGTCGGCCCGGTAATCATCAAGTTCGGGACAGACCAGCAGAAGGCCCGCTTCCTCGAGCCGATTCGGCTCGGCGACGACATCTGGTGCCAGCTTTTCTCAGAACCCGGCGCGGGATCGGACTTAGCCGGTGTGCGCACCCGCGCGGAGCGGACCGCGAACGGCTGGCGTGTCGACGGCCAGAAGGTGTGGAGTTCGGCCGCGGCGTCGGCCAATTACGGCTTACTGCTAGCCCGTACCGGCCCGGACAAACATCGCGGGCTGTCGATGTTCGTCGTTCCGATGCAGACGCCCGGTGTCACCGTGAGGCCACTGATGCAGATGGACGCCGAGAGCAAGTTCAACGAGGTCTTCTTCGACGGTGCCGAGCTTGCCGACGACGCCCTGATCGGTGATGTCGGGCAGGGCTGGAGCATCGCGATCGTCACCCTTGGTCGCGAGCGGCTGACGCTTGGTTCCCAAGCCGTGTCGATGTTCCGGCTGCATGAGCGGATGGTCGCGGCGGCGCGCGACCGCAATCTGCTGGATCCGGTGCTGTCCCGGTCAATGACCAAGCTGTGGGCAAGGATGTGGCTGCTGCGGTTCACCTGGCAGCGGGCCATCGAGTCTGGTGATCTCACCTCGCCTGCCTTCTCGGTGCTCAAGCTAATGACGTCGGAAACCGACCGCGATTTGGGCGATCTGGCCACCGATGTGCTCGGCACCGATGCGTGCACCGACCCGGCGGATAACGAACTGGTACATCACATGCTGGTGGGCCGGGCGCAAACCATCCTCGGTGGCACCAGTGAGATTCAGCGCAACATCCTCGGCGAGCGGGTGCTCGGCCTGCCCAAAGAACCGCGTTGAGCGCTCGCGCGAAGAGCCGAGTACAGCGATGACACGTTCCGAGGTGCCCAGGTTCGAGGCGGCGGTGCGTTCGGTGCTGAGGCCCGGGAGCACGGTCGCCCTCGGGGACGGTGTCGGTCAGCCCCGCACACTACAGAACGGTGACGCGGTCGGGGCGGTGCTGTCTAGGTTGGCGCGGCAGGTCGGCAACATCCGCCTCGCGCTCGGCTGGTTACCCGCACCGCTCGACGGCATCGATCCCGGCGCGTTCAGTGAAGTCGTCACTCTTATGCCAGGTTGGGGTTCACGCAGTCTTCTGCAATGCGCCACAGCGCGTTTCGTGCCCACCCGGTTGACCGCCGTCGTCGCGGTCCTGTCCGACGTGCTGCGCCCCGATGTGCTGATCACCCGCATGGTCGAACGGAACGGGGCCCTGCAGTTCGGCACAGAGGTGTCCTGGCAGCGCGGGCTGATCGACGCCGACGTCCGCGTACTGGCGGTGGTGGACACCAACTCCCCGGCAGCCGACGCGGGCCCACCATTGGATCCCGCGATGGTGGACGTCGTGGGGTACAGCGATGACGGCCCGTTGCAGATACCGCAGAAGAGGCCCGACCCAGTCCACGAAGCACTCGCCGATAACGTCCTGCGTTTCGTGTCGGAAGGTGCACAGCTGCAATATGGTCCGGGTCCACTCGGCACGGCGCTGCTGAACCGGACGACGGTGCCTTTGCGCATTGACACCGGACTACTCACTGACGCTGTGGTCGACCTCGACCAGCGCGGCATGCTGATCGGCATGCCCTCGGCAACATACCTATTGGGTACCGACACGCTCTACGACTGGGCCGATGGAAAGCAGATCCTGCACAGTACCGAGTACACGCACGACGCGGCTCGGTTGTCGCGCGGTGGCCCGTTCGTCGCCGTGAACACTGCGATCGAGATCGACGCGTTCGGTCAGGTCAACGTCGAAGGTGTGGGTGACAAAGTGGTCGGTGGTATCGGCGGACACCCCGACTACTGCGCCGCCGCGGCGAAAATTCGCGGCGGGCTATCGATCATCGCGGTCCCGTCACACACGAACGGCCGCTCGCCGTTGGTGTCCCAACTCAGCCGGCCTGTGTCGACACCCGCCTACGACATCGACCTGATCATCACCGAATCCGGCCACGCCGATCTGCGCGGCACCGACTGGACACGACGCAGGCATCTCATCACCGAACTGTTCGAGTAAAGGAGCTCCATGACCGCACCCCTGAGCGGACGCGTGGTTCTTGTCACCGGCGGCGGCCGGGGTATCGGTCGCGCCCATTGTCTGGCGCTTGCCGAACAAGGTGCAGCAGTCGTCGTCAACGACCCAGGAGTGAGCCGCGACGGCACCGCCGCCGATGGAGCAGGGCCGGCCACCGACGTGGTGGCCGAGATCGCGGCAATGGGCGGAAAGGCGCTCGCACACACTGGTTCGGTGGCTTCGTGGGATGGTGTCGCCGACATGATCGACATGGCGGTCGCGGAGTTCGGGACCCTCACTGGTGTGGTGAACAACGCTGGCATCGTCCGCGATGCGATGGTGGCCAACGCCACCGAGGCGGACTGGGACGCGGTGGTGGCCGTACACCTCAAAGGCACGTTCGCCGTCACCAAGCACGCCTGCGCCTACTGGCGGGCACAGTCCAAGGCCGGCAATCAGATTGATGCGCACATCGTCAACACGGTGTCGGGTGCCGGGCTATGGGGCAACGTCGGCCAGAGCGCATACGGTGCCGCCAAGGCGGCGATCGCGAACCTGACAATGGTCACCGCGATGGAGGGGCGCCGCTACGGTGTGTCGGCCAACGCGATCTCGCCGTTGGCGGTGACCCGAATCAGCGAGGGATTCTTCAGCGGCGACAAGGTTTCTGATCCCGCGCTCGATCCGGCGCGCAGCTCAGCGGTGGTGGCCTGGCTGCAGTCACCTGACTCGTCGTGGCTGACCGGCCAGATCCTGCGCATCGATGGGCACAAGCTCAGCCGCATCGAGGGGTTCACCGAGACGCCCGGGCGCTATCACGCCAAAGACGGTATTTCGCTGAGCTTCTCAGAGATAGGCCACGCTGTCAGCTGGCTATTCGGCACTGCCCCGCGCGGACTGGCCGGGCCCCTCCCGATCAAGTGAGAAAGCGAGCTAACGCCGACCATGAGCGAACTACCCAGCATGCAGCCCGGATGGTTCCAGATCGCATGGAGTTTGGACCCGCCGGCGTTGGCACCCTCAGAACACGCCGGCTTCACCCAGCTGCGTTCATGGGCGCGGGGCTTCTACCCCGCACGAGTTGCGGCGAACAGCACCGACCAGACGACGGCTAGCGGCTGAAGTATTTCAGCGGCCGTTCGACGAACTCGAACACCACGCCGTCGGGTGAACGCAGGAACGCGATGAACAGGCCGTCGATCTTGGTGCCGGGAAGCGGGCACCACACCGGATCGCCCATCCGCTCAACCGAATTGGGCACCTGATCGAGTGCCTTCTCGACACTCTCGACGCGCAGTGCACATCGGTAGAGGCCCTGGTGGTTGCCGCCCCACGGCACCGGGTCGGACGCGGCCGTCTCGGGGTGCGCGACCACCGTCATGACGAACCGATGTCCATCCTCGGCGAGTGCGTAGCGGGCCACGGTGCATTCCGCGCGCTCGGCGGACCCGTCGGGCGCCAACTGTTCACCGGACACCGTCATCAACGTCGGCGGCTGCGCTTCGAGAAAGCCGATCGCGGTGAGGAATTCGCCAATCGCCCCAGGGTCGCCGGCGGCGACCCTGATGCCGGAGAACAGCGCGCCAGCTGCGGTGTCGCCGGCGTGGGTGCTCTGGGCCAGCTCGACCACCACCCCGTCCGGGTCGACCGCCAATACCGCCTTCGACTCCGAGATCAGCCCGTCCACCGGGTCACCGACCGTCGCGCCCGCCGCGCGTAACCCCGCCACAGCCTCGTGCAGGTCGGGCACCGTCATCAGCGCCGACCGGATGCCTCGACGGAGGGGATCGGCGCTGGCATCGCGCCTCAGCGCCGGAGTCCGGTAATCGATGATCTCCAGCGCGCAGCCGGCACGGCCGCCCCGGGCATCGTAGAGAAACGAAGTTGCGCAGTATGTTTCACCCTCCAAGCCGAGAATGCTGCCGTTGGTGGGCACCGCCGGATCGGTTCGCATCCGTGCACTCAGACCGAGTCCGTCCGCATAGAAGGCCTCGGATGCGTCCAGCGAGGCGCAGTTCAGGTTGACGTGCAGGAAGCGCCGGGCCAGATCGTCGGATCGGAGCGCACTCACAGCACCACGGACTTGATCTTGAAGTCAATGATCTCCTCGTCGTCGTAGCCGAGTTCGGCCAACACTTCATCGGTGTGCTCCCCGTGTCCGGGTGCGCGGGTCAGCGTCAGCGGAGTTTCGTCGAACTGCACCGGGCTCGCGGCCAGCGCGAATTCGTTGTCGGCGGCGTCAGTGACGCGGGGCAGGTACCCGTTGGCGATGGCCTGTGGATCGGAGTGGACCTCGTGGGCGGTACGCATGACATCCCACACGCCGTCGAATCCGGCGAATGCCTTCTCCCAGTGGGTCAGATCATGGGAAGCGATGGTCTTGCGAAGTTCGGCGATACAGTCCGTCCGGTTGGCGAAGCGCACCATCGCGTTGGCGTAACGCTCGTCGTCGACGAGATCTGGGCGGCCCAACCGGGTGCAGAAGTCGGCCCAGAACCGGTCGGACTGTAACAGTACAAACACGATATGGCGACCATCTCCGGTCTCGTAGATGCTGGCGGCCGGGTTGGGCATCTCCTCGAGGTGGAACTTCGGAATGTCGGCGCCAGTGACGCCGGCACCGACGATGTCGGGCCCGAGTTGCCAGATCGCGGCACCGAGCAGCGAAACGTCGACAACCGACGGCTCTCCGGTGCGCTCCCTCTTGAACAGCGCCCCGGCGATCCCCGCCGCGATCGACAGGCCGCCGTAGACGTCGCCGAACGCAGGCCGCTGGATCGGCGGGTAGGCATCGTCCGTGGCGTAACCCTCACCGATCCCCCCGCGCGCCCAGTAGGCCGCGAGATCGAATCCACCCTGGTCGGCAAGTTCGCCCTTGGTCCCATAGCCGTGTCCACGCGCGTAGATGATCTTCGGGTTACGGGCGCGGACCTGCTCGACGTCGATGCCCATCCGCTGTCGCGAATCCGGTAGCAGATTGGTCAGGAACACATCGGCGCTCTCCAACAACTTCATCAGCAGTTCGAGACCCTCGGGGCTGCGCGTGTCCAGACCGACGCTGCGCTTACCCCGATTGGGCTGTTCGATGAAGTGGTTGACGCCACTGGCGCCGGCGACGATGCCCGAGCTGATCAAGCCTCGTTGGGGATCACCGGTCTCGGGATGTTCGATCTTGATCACATCAGCACCCCAGTCGGCCAGTACTGCGCCGGCCGCGGGGACGAACGTCCACGCCGCGAGTTCGACGACGCGAATGCCACTGAGAATGTCTGTCATGAGTTCCTCTGCTGGAGTACGGCTTTCAGACGACCGGGTATGCGATGGTCTTGGTCTGCAGGTGCTGTTCGAATCCCTCGATGCCGTTCTGGCGGCCCAGACCGCTCATCTTGTACCCACCGAATGGCGCGTCAGCGCCGTAGTACATTGCCCCGTTGACCATCAACGAGCCGGCCCTGATACGGCCGGCCACCGACATTGCCCGCTCCGTGGAGCCCACCACTGTGCCGGCAAGGCCGTAGGACGAATCGTTGGCCAGCGCGACCGCGCCGTCGTCTCCGCCGTCGTAAGGGGTAATGGTGATGACTGGTCCGAAGATCTCCTCCTGGAAAACCCGCATCTGCGCGGTTACCTCCAGAACCGTTGGCGCGACAAAGTATCCGCGTTCCAGACCGTCAGGCGCCGCGCCGCCGACGGTCACGCGCGCCCCCTGCTCACGCGCGCCGTCGATGTAGCCCAGGACGCGGTCGCGCTGCTTGGCCGACACCAGCGGCCCGCAGAAATTGCTGGCATCGTTGGGATCACCCACGGCGATCCCGGCGAATATCGAGGTGACGACGTCGACCGCCTGGTCGTAGAACTGCCGCGGCACCAGCATCCTGGTAGTCAACGCACACCCCTGCCCCGAGTGAATCAACGCGGCGATACAGCCGGGCAGCGCGACGCCCATGTCCGCGTCGTCGAGTACCACGTAGGCCGACTTACCGCCCAGCTCCAGCAGGTTGCGCTTCATGGTCTCCCCTGACAGCCGCGCGATCAGCCTGCCGACCGCGGTCGATCCGGTGAACGACACCATATCGATCCGTGGGTCGGTGACCAGCAGTTGCGCGACGTCGTTGTCCGACGCCGGGACGATGTTCACGACTCCGGCAGGGATATCAGTCTTTTCAGCGATCAGGCGCCCCCACCGCAATGCGCTCCACGGCGTCTCGATCGCGGGTTTGAGCACCATCGTGTTGCCTGTCGCGAGAATCTGGCCCACCTTGTTCGTGATGATCTCCACCGGGAAGTTCCACGGGGTGATCGCACCCACGACACCGATCGGCTCCTTGACGACGCTGCGGTGATACGGGGCGCCCATCAGGGCACCATCGGGAAGCACTCGCTGCCAGGCGAATTCCGAGATGAGTCGTGCGGGGTAGGCGATCCCGTCGGCCAACGGCCAATCCAGCTGCGCAATATAGGTCGTCGACACCGGGCAACCGACTTCGGTCACCAGTTCGGCACGCATCTGCTCTTTATCCTCCTGCAGCGCGTCATGTAGCTGCTGCAGGCAGTGTTTCCGGAATTCACGGTTCGTCGACCAGTCGGTGGTGTCGAACGCACGCCTGCCCGCCGCGATGGCTTCCGCCATGTCCTGCGCGCCGGCATCAGTGCACACTCCGAGGACCTCCTCGGTGGCGGGATTGAGATTGTCGACGGTCTGACCCGTCGACGACATCCGCAACTGACCGTCGATGTACAACCGGGTTTCCGGGTTAAACGCAACACTGCTGAGCGCGACCGGGAAAGCCGTCATTGGCACTACCTCTCGCTTAGCGGGCAATGTGCGCTATCCTACCTCTTTAATAGCTAACTGTTTAGCTGATTCAGGGCTCAACCTGAACGTGCCTCGAGCCGGACGAAAGGGGTGCAGGTGTCGGTCCCCGCCGGTACAGACCGCAGCGTGCACGAACTCGTCACGGATGTAGCGCTGTACCGCCAGCAGTTCCGCCGTTATCTACGGGACCTGGGATGGGCAGACGAATGGCGCCGCGCGGCCTTCACCAGCGCCGAGGACGGCTTGTCCTTCGACGCCACCGTGCTGACGCGCCTGTACGGGGCCGGCTGGAACCGCTACGGCTGGCCCGAGGAAGCCGGGGGCCTCGGTGGGGACGAAATCCACCGTGCCGTCTATTACGAAGAGCTCGGCTACGCGATGCTGCCCATCCCCGCCCAGCAATGGACCCTCGAGACGCTGGGCCCCGCCTTGATCAGGTTCGCTCCCGCACTTGCCGCCCAGTACTTGCCGCGCTACCTCGAGGGTTCCGAATGGTGGGGGCAGTCCTTCTCCGAACCCGAATCGGGTAGCGATTTGGCCAGCTTGCGCACGCGGGCCGTCGACGACGGCGCAGGCGGATTCGTGGTCAACGGGCAGAAGATCTGGACCAGCCAGGGCCCCACCGCGAAGCGACTCGTCACCCTTGTCCGCACGGGCACACCAGAAAGCCGGCACCGCGGCTTGACGATGTTGATGATCGACGCCGACAGCCCGGGCGTGACCGTCCGCCCCATCGCACTGGCCAGCGGCCGCCGAGAGCTCGCCGAGGTGTTCTTCGACGATGTGCGGGTGCCCGCCGACCGGGTCGTCGGTGAGGTTGGCGGCGGCTGGGCCGTGGCGATGTACCTCATGCAGTACGAGCGCGGCATGTATGGATACGCCGTACTGAACAAGGTTTTGACCGAGCTGGGAAAGCTCCGTGCCGACATGGTGCAACGCGGCTCGTCCGCCGCGAGCCGGGAGCGGTTTGCACAGGCCTACATCGACGTCGCATGCGCGCAGGCGCGGACCGCCACCACTGTCCGCAAGCTGGCGAACGGCACGGCCGTCGGACCGGAGAGCAGCATCGACAAGCTCCTGTTCGGCACCGCGGAGAAGGCGGTTAACGACCTTGCGCTCGACCTCCGCCGGGAGTGGATGATCGCCGGTGTCGGACCGGACAACCCCGCCGAACTGGACACCCTGCGCGCGGAGTGGTGGTACTCGCGGGCCGCGACGGTGATGGGCGGCGCCGCCGAAGTGCAACGGGGCATCATCGCCGATCACCTTCTCGGACTACCGAAGGAGAAACGGTGACGACGATGACCGACGAATCGTGGCCGATGATCGAAGATGCGGTGTACCGGCTCTTCGCCGAACTCGCCGCCAAGAACCCCGGTGACCACATCGCGATCGGTCCACGGTTGGTAGAGCTGGGCTGGGCGGATATCGAGGCCGACTACCCGATCGAATCGTGCGAGCTGCTGTTCCGCGCACAGGGTCAGTCGCTGGCGCAGACCGACTGCCTCGATCGCGCGATGGTCGCCGAGCTATCCGATCTGCTCGACGATCCAGTCGACGGGATCGTCCTGCCCAACCTGGCCCATGGTTATGCCCCCGGCTCGGATGGCGACCGGGTCACCGGCATTGTGCTCGGGCCACTCGACGGACGCGGCCGGCTGGTCGTCCCGGTGTCCGGCCCGATGGGGACGGTGTCAATCGGCGTGGTCGACGCCGGCGAGCTGACCGGTCGGCGTCTGAACACCTTTGACCCGTCGGTGTATTGGACGTCGGTATCGGGTCCGCTGGGCGGGCCACTGAGTGATGCGTCCACCGAGTGGAATCGGGCCATCGCCGCGGCGCACCGGGCGCTTGCCACCGAACTCATCACGCTTGCGGAGCGGGCCCTGCGGATCGCGGTCGAACACATCAGCGTCCGCGTCCAGTACGGGTCGCCGATCGGAGCCTTCCAGTCACCGAGGCATGCGCTGGCCGATGCGTGGGCCCACCTCGAGGGTGCTCGGGCGCTGCTCGACGAGTCGTGGCGATACGGCGGACGGCTCTCCGCGCTGAGCGCCAAGGCCGCCGCGGGCCGCGTGCACCGCACGGTCACCGACGCTGCATTGCAGGTGTGCGGCGCCATCGGATTGACCTCCGAACACGAACTGCATCGCTACGTCACCCGAGGGTTCCAGATCGATTCACTGTGCGGTTCCTATCGTCAACTCGAGGCGCAACTCGCTGAGCGTCTCTTCGAGATTTACTCCCCCGGCCGCGCCCTACCAGCGGTCACCGCCTGGGACTGAGCGCCGATCAGAACGGAAAGAAGGAACCATGCGCCGCAACATCTTCGAGGGGGTTCATGACGAGTTCCGCGCCACCGCGCGCGCCTTCTTCGAACGCGACTGCGCCCCCAACACCGAAAAGTGGGAACGCGATGGCAAGGTCAGCAGGGAAGCTTGGCGTTCCGCCGGCGAGCACGGGCTGATCGGCTGGGCCCTCCCGGAGAAATACGGCGGCATGGGGATCGACGACTTCCGGTTCAACCAGATCGTGTCCGAGGAGATGTTCAGTACCGGATCGGTGGGCATCGGGCTGGGGGTTCAGAACGACATCCTAATGCCGTATCTGAACGACCTGACCACCGCGGAGCAGAAAGAGCGCTGGCTGCCCAAATTCATCTCCGGGGAATACATCGGCTCGATCGCGATGAGCGAGCCGGTCGCCGGGTCGGATCTCGCGGGCATCAAGACCACCGCCCGCGACGACGGTGACGCGTGGATTGTCAACGGCCAGAAAACATTCATCAGTAACGGCCTGCTGTCCAAGCTGGTCCTCACCGCCGTCAAGACCGATCCGTCGGCGCGGCACAAGGGAATCAGCCTGCTGATGATCGAGGACGGCATGGACGGCTTCACCCGCGGCCGCAAACTGGACAAGATCGGTCAGTATTCGGCCGACACCGCCGAGTTGTTCTTCGACAATGTCCGGGTCCCTAAGGAGAACTTGGTCGGCGAGCTCAACAGGGGCTTCTACCACCTGGTTTCACATCTGCCCAGTGAGCGGGTCGGCATTGCGTGTTACGCGTTACCCGCGGCACGTCGTGCCCTCGAGCTCACGATGACCTACGCGTCCGAACGCACCGCGTTCGGACAGCCGATCGGCAAGTTCCAGGTCAACCGGCACTTCATCGCCGAGATGCAGACCAAACTCGATGCGGCGCAGACGTATCTGGATCAGTGTGTCCTAGCGCTCAACGAGGGCCAGCTCTCCGGCCAGGACGCGGCCGGGCTGAAGTGGTGGACCTCCGAGATCCAATGGGAGATCATGGACCGCTGCTTGCAGATCTACGGGGGCTACGGCTACATCAACGAATACGAGGTCGCCCGATTGTGGCGGGACGCGCGGGTGCAGCGGCTCTACGGTGGCACCACCGAGATCATGAAGGATTTGATGGGCCGGGCGATGGGGTTCTAGGTCCGGCCGTCCCGTTATGACATACCGCATATCCGGGGCCGCAGATCCGCGCCCGACCAGGGAAGTCCATTAATCTTGAAATAGTTAGCGATTTCGTACCAGTAGTCTGCGGAGGAACACATGGAGGTCAATAGCCTTCGAGAGCCGAAGATGGCCGATCGGGTGGCCACCGTGCTACGCAGGATGTTCGTTCGCGGCGAGATCCCCGAGGGCACCATGCTTCCGCCCGAATCCGAACTGATGGAACGGTTCGGCGTGTCGCGGCCTACCTTGCGCGAAGCGTTTCGTGTGCTGGAATCCGAGTCGCTGATCCAAGTGCACCGCGGTGTGCGTGGGGGCGCCCAGGTGACCAGGCCCAGGCGTGAGACGCTGGCCCGCTACGCGGGCCTCATGCTCGAGTACGACGGCGTGACGCTCAAGGACGTCTACGATGCGCGGGTGGCCCTGGAGACGCCTATGGTGGTTCAGCTGGCGAAGGACCGCAATCCCGCCGTCATCGCCCAACTCGAGCAGATCGTCGAGGCGGAAGGGCAACTGACGCCGGGGAGCTCAGCCGTCGACCAGTTGACCGACTTCCACGCCGCGATCGCGCAGCTGTCCGGTAACAAGACGCTTCAGATGGTCAGCGAGATGCTGCATCACATCATCGAGAAGGCCAATCGGTCGCTGCAGCCCACCCAGGGCGTGAAGGCCGAGCAGGCGGTCCGCCGGTCTGCCAAGACTCATCGGATGGTGCTCGACATGATCAAGGCCGGGGAAGCCGACAAAGCGGGCGAGTTGTGGAGCCGCCACCTGCGCAAGGCGGAGGAGTTCCTGTTCGAGGGCTCCAAAGTGTCCACGGTCCTTGACCTTTTCGAATGACCACGTACCTCTGACCTGCGTTCACTTCTTTGACCGGGAGCGGAACGCGGTGACGCGGTCCTTGAATTCCGTTGTGGTGAACGAGGTGTACTCCGCCGCGAGCGCGTACTCGAGAACGCCGAGCGCGGCGCGCGAGAGATGCATGTTCATCGCTTTCTTGGTCTCTCGCACCGCCTGCGCCGGCAGGGCAGCCAACCGCTCCCCCAGCGCCACGGCCTCGTCGAGCACCTTGTCGTCACTGGCAACCCGGGTCACCAGGTTGAGCTGCTTGGCGATATCGGCGGTGATCTTGTCGCCGAGCAGCACGTACTCCTTGGCCTTCATCATCCCAATAAGCAGCGGCAGCATGGCGGCTCCGCCGTCGCCGGCGACCAGCCCCACCGGCACATGGGGATCGGCGAGATAGCTGCTTTCGCCCATCACCAGCAGATCGGACAACAATGCGATGGAGCACCCGAGGCCGACCGCGG
>NZ_JBKQOI010000220.1:0-23180 GCF_052145595.1 Mycobacterium sp.
GAGGAGTTGGGCGGCGCACTGGGACAGGGCATTCCCGCGTTCGGCGATTCCATCGGCGGCATGTACATCGCCGGGGGCATCTCGGCCGCGTTGCTGCACCGCGAGCGCACCGGCGAAGCCCTCGAGCTCGACGTGTCGCTGCTGAGCACGGCATGGTGGGCGGCGGGCGCGAGCATGACGCAGGGCATGGAGACCGGAGAAGTCATGCGCACGCCCATGCCGGGCTCGGCCACCGCGATGTCGGTGAACCCCTTCATGGGCAACTACCTGACCTCCGACGGCGGCACGATCAACCTGTGCATCATCAGCCCCACCGGCTTGATCCGCGACACCTTCGAGCACCTGGGCATCCCCGAGGCCGCTGACGATCCGCGCTTCGCCGACGTACTCCCCTTGATCCAAAACGCCGACGCGGCCGCCGAACTCATCGCTAAGGCCTTCGCCGCCAAGCCTTTTGACTACTGGCGGCAGCACCTGAAGACGATGAAAGGTCAGTGGGCGCCGTTCCAGAGCCTGCTCGACCTCGCCGGGGACGAGCAGGCCATCGCCAACGACATGATCGCCGAAGTCGAGCTCGCCAGCGGCGGAAAGCCGTTCCGCGTAGTGCGCGGACCTGTCCAGTTCAACCACGAGCCCCTGGTGACCACGAGGGCGCCGCAGGCGAGCGAGCACACGGAACTGGTTCTGATGGAGCTTGGCATGGACTGGGACCGCATCGCCGAACTCAAGGAGTCGGGAGCTATCGCATGAATGACGTTGCCGTGATCGGGGTGGGCTTGCACCCATTCGGCCGCTTCGAGGGTAAGTCCGCGATGCAGATGGGCGCCGACGCCATCCAGCTTGCGCTCGCCGACGCGGGTGTCGACTGGAAGGATATCCAGTTCGCCGTCGGTGGCAGCTGGACGGTGGCCAATCCCGACGCGATCGTCGGCATGGTCGGACTCACCGGCATTCCGTTCACCAACGTGTTCAACGCCTGCGCCACCGCTGCCAGCGCAGCAAAGGCATGCGCCGACGGAATCCGGCTGGGCGACTACGACATCGGTATCGCCGTCGGTATGGACAAGCACCCACGCGGCGCCTTCACCGAAGACCCGGCGCTGGTTGGGATGCCACGTTGGTACGCCGAAAATGGCCAGTATCTGACCACGCAGTTTTTTGGAATGAAAGCGAACCGCTACCTGCACGACCACAACATCTCTCACGAGACGCTGGCCAGGGTCGTCAATAAGAACCTGCGCAACGGTGCCCTGAACCCGAACGCGTTCCGGCGCAAGCCCATGCCGGAAGAGACGATCCTGAATGCGCCCATGCTGAACTACCCCTTGACCCAATACATGTTCTGTGCGCCCGACGAAGGTGCGGCAGCGGTAGTGATGTGTCGGGCCGACATCGCGCGACGGTACACCTCCAAGCCGGTATATGTGCGCGCGATCGAGGTGCGAACGCGCAAATACGGTGCCTACGAAGTGAACACGACATTTGCTCCCGTGCATGAGGCCGTTGCCCCGACGGTGTACGCGGCCCAGGCGGCCTTTGAAAAGTCAGGGGTGGCACCTGACGACGTTGACGTGATCCAGTTACAGGACACTGACGCAGGCGCGGAGATTATCCACATGGCCGAATGTGGGTTCTGCGCCGACGGCGAGCAGGAGAAGCTAATTGCCGACGGCACCACTGAGATTGGTGGCGCACTGCCCATCAATACCGATGGGGGCCTGCTGGCCAACGGCGAGCCGATAGGCGCCTCGGGCATTCGGCAGATCCACGAGCTGGTTCGTCAGCTGCGCGGTGAGGCCGGCGACCGTCAGGTGCCCGGCGAACCGAACGTCGGCTTCTCCCAGCTCTACGGGGCGCCCGGCACCGCCGCCGCCACGATTCTGACGACCTGACCGCATGTTGGGCGCCGTCAGGACGATTTCTTCAGCGGCGGTGAGTAGTTGGGCTTGCCCAGCCCCAGCATGTACTGGGCGATCATGTTGCGGAACACCTCAAGCGTGCCGCCATAGATTCCCACCAACGGAGCGAAGCGGTAAACGTATTCGGCGCTGCCGTCGTCGGCTGCCCCGTCGGTCCCGAACGGCAGCGTTGATGCGGCCCCGAGGATGTCCATCAAATCCGGGGAGATGTCCCGCATCGTCTGTGCGATGGCGACCCGGCCGAAAATGCTTGGGGCCGAAAGCGCGACCTCCAATCGGGCGACGCTGCGGCCCAGCCGAAACACGACCGACTTGTCATCGATGAGCCGGCGCCCATTGGGGTCGGGCCGTGTCACGCGCGCCGCGGCCTTGTCCACCGCCTCGCTCATGAACCCGGCCTGGTGCATCATGATTGAGGTGTCCTGCAACCCGTCCGGTGCAGCCGCAACCGCGCCGTGTTCGACGTTGAGCGGCTCGCGCAGCACCGTCCAGCCCGCGTTTACCTCGCCCAGTCGATACCTGTCGTCAACTCGGACGTCGCTGTAGTAGACGATGTTGGTCCGGTCGCCATCCACGGTGCGGATGCCCTGGATTTCGATGCCCGGCGAATCCAAGGGAACCAGGAACATGGTCAAGCTCTTGTGTTTGGGCGCATCCGGGGCGGTGTTGGTGATCAGGAACACGTACTGGCAGTTGTGCGCCCCGGTGGTGAACATCTTGGAGCCGTTGACAATCCATGCATCACCGTCGCGCACCGCGCGGGTCCTGCAAGTTGCGACATCGGAGCCGCCTTCGGGCTCGGTGTAACCAAGGCACAGCCGAACCTCGCCGCTGAACACCTTTGGCAGCACGTCGTCGCACAGCTCCGGTGACCCGAACTTCGCCACCGAACGCGCCACCATGGCGGTGGTCCCCCATGTCACCCAGGGCACGTGTGCCCGTCGCTTCTCCTGCTCCCAGATACGGCGCCGGACCCGGCTGAACCCGCCTTCGGATTCGGGCTTCCACTCCTTGGCCAAATAGCCTGCGGCGCCCAACTTCAGATGCAGACCCTCGTCGAAGTTGTCGCCCGTTTCGCGGTCGCGACGCCTGATTTCTTCGGTCATGTGGGTACCCAGAAAGCTTTGTGCCTCTTCGAGGAACGCCTTGTCTTCGTCGGACAGCCCGACCCGGGAGAAATCCATCCTTTTCGCTCCTGTCCTATTGTGGGGCGGTCTCACGGGCGGCCACGACCTCGGCGATCCGCTGTGCGGTGGTCCCCGGATCGCCGCCGGCCAGTGGCCATCCCCTGGCGCGCACCAGATACGCCGTTGCCGCGGCTTCGGCCGAAACGCCGAGGCCGCCTTGGATGTGGACCGCCATCGTCGCCGCCTTGGCGGCCTCCTCGGCCATGAACACGAAGGCGGAGGGCGCCAATTCGGGGCGCTCGTCTGGTTCGTTGTCCAGGAACCAGGCGGCGCGCCGGGCCAGGTTACGTCCGCCCTGAACGGTGATGGCCATGTTTGCAAGAGGGTGCGAGATGGCCTGCAGCGTTGAGATGGGTACCCCCAACGTGTAGCGGCTCTTCGCGAATTCCGCCGCGATGGTCATCGTCTCCTCGACCAGACCAACGAGGGCCGCCGCGGTCAACAGGCGCCATTCATCCAGCGCCCGTTCATAATTCGCCAGAGCGTCCGGACCCCGAGCCACGACCGTACGAGTGTCGGCGGCGGCCGGGTCCACCCAGGCCATCGGCAACCGGCCAATGTTGTCGACCTTCGCCGGTCGGGTGCCGAAGGTCAGACGCACCACCTCATCACCGTCACGGACGATGATGTGGTCGGCGATCGAACCCGTGGGGATCAGCCGGATACCCGGCGGACTGTCGATCCGTGCGTCGAGTGCGGCGAGCTGTTCGCCGTTGGCCAGCGCCCCGGAGCCGGCGGTATCGGCGTCCAACGCACCCAGGCGCCCGAGCAGCCGGACGGCGCAGACGTGGTCGATCCACGGAACCGGCGCCAGCGACCGGCCGATTTCTTCGGCCACCAGGGTGAGATCGACGAGCGTCGCCCCGTCGCCGCCGGAGGACTCCGGTAGCGCCATCGTGGTCGCGCCCATCGCGCACAACCGCTCCCAGAGGTTCTTGTCGAAGCCGGACGGTTCTGCGGCGCGCACTGTTTCGATCGAGCAGTGGGTTTTGAAGAATTGCCTGTACGCATTCTGCAGGTCCACGTGGTGCTCTGACAGACTGTAGTCCAGTCTGCGCAGTTCGAAGCGGTCCATCGTCATTGCTCCTTACCGAAGAAAAACTCCTGCGCGTTGTTGTAAAGGTAGTTGTCCAGCACTTCGGCGGGCAGATCCAGCGCGCGAGCTTCGGGTATCACCCGGCGTATGCGCAGGACCGGCCAGTCCGACGCGTAGATCACCTTGTTCGGACCACGCGTTCGCATATAGTGCAGCAGGCTTTCCGGCAGTCGCTTGGGGGACCAGGCCGACGTCATCAGGCGCAGGTTGGCGTACTTGAGCAGCAACCGGATCGCGACGTCCCACCACGGATCGGCCCCATGGATCATGCAGAGCCGTAGCTCGGGAAACCGCACGCACACCCGGTCCAGATGCATGGGATGCTGCACCTCTCCCGGGATCGGCGGCCCGGGGATGCCGGTGTTGATGCACAGCGGGAGGTCCAATTCCGCACACTTGGCATACAGCGGGTAGTAAACGGCGTCGCTGGGAGGATACTGCCCGTCACCCCAAAAGCTCGGTCCCACTACGGCGTAGGCGACGGGCAGGTCGCCCACGATACCGGTCAATTCGCGCAACGACTGCACCGGACGCAGCAGGTTGACCCCGCCCATGGCCAGTGCGAACCGGTCCGGCTTGGCATCGACGAACTTGCGCGCGGTGGTGGACGGGTTGGCGAGATTGTCCATCAGGATCGCCTTCTGCACGCCCTGCTCGTCCATCTCCTCGAGCAGCTCGGACAGATCGACCGGCGCGAACATCGACTCCGGGCCCTTGAAGTAGTCGTCCCTGACCTTGAGCATCCACGTGGGCTGGGATTCGGTTTCGCCGAAGTGCACGTTGATCAGGCAGTCAATCGCTTTGGTGTTCATGACTTCCTTCGGGATCGGAGGAAACCAGCGCCGGGGCCGGGACCTGCTGCGTAGCCTGTTCTTTGGCCCATCGGTAGTTGGGCTTGCCATTGCCGAGTCGCTGAATCTGCTCTACGAAGATGAAGGCTTTGGGCGCCTTGAAATGCGCCAGCTGCGAGGTGCAGAAGGTGTAGAGGGCACGCTCGTCTCCGGCGAGTTCGGCCCCCGGGTGCGGCGCGATGAGCGCGACGACTTCCTGGCCCCACCGCTCGCTCGGCCGCCCTACCACCAGGGCGTCGGCGATGCACGGGTGTGCGCGCAGTATTTCTTCGACCTCTTCGACGAACACCTTCTCCCCGCCGGTGTTCACCACCAGCGAATCGCGGCCGAAAAGGCGAATGGTGCCGTCCTTTTCAATGGATGCCCGGTCACCCGGTATCACCACACGCTGCCCGTCGATCTCCGGGAAGGTCCGTTGGGTGGCCTCGGCATCGTTGAAGTAGCCGAGCGGAATCCGGCCCGTCCTTGCAGACCAGCCGATCTCCTGCTCGCCGGGCTGCAGGAAACGGCTGCGGTCGGCGGAGACGACGGTGGCGCCGACCCTGGGCTCAAAGGTTTCGCTTGCGTTCCCGTTGCGGCTGTGCCCGAACGCCATATTGCCGCTCTCGGAAGACCCATAGCCCTCGATGATGGTGATGTGTGGCAGGCATTCCATCAGCGCCCGTTTGTATTTCGCATTGGTGGCAGCTCCACCCGTGCCGATGGCATTCAGCGAGGACAAGTCGTACGGATGGGCGCGCAGTTCGGCGATCAGCGGCCCGGCGTAGGCGTCGCCGACCATCGTCATCATGCCGACCTTTTCGCGCTCCGCGGTTGCCCACACCGACCGTACGTCGAGCTTGTTGCGGTCGTCGTAGAGCACGACCGGCAGACCGGCGCAGAGCGCCGCGAACGCCGTCCACATTCCGGCCGCGTGCATCAGCGGCGAAACAGCGAACCAGGGTGGGCCGCCGCCGCGCACCTTGTCATGGATCTCGGTGACGCTCTCGTGATCGGCTCCCACCATCGACGACACGTACATGTCGCTCTGACGCCACAGGACTCCTTTGGGACGTCCCGTCGTTCCGCCGGTACACATCATGATCAGGTCGTCGGGCGACCCGCCCGGCTCACGGTCCGGTTTGCCGGTCGCCAGGGCGTCATCCAGAGTGACGGCACCCGGTAGTTGCGGAGCCGCGCTGCCGTCGTCGATGGATATCAACAGCTCGGCACCTGTAAGCGGCAACACTTCCGCGAACCGGGCGCCCAGTGAGCGGTGGTAGATGATGCCGCGGGGCTCGATGTAGTCGAGCAGGTCGCGGATCTCGCGCGGCGAGTAGTGGTGGTTCACGTTGACCGGAACGGTGCGCGCCTTGAGGCATCCGATCACCATGTCGGGGTACAGGTCGTTGTACATGATGAGCGCGATGCGGTCCTGGCCACATTCCCAGCGCTGCAGCGTCTCACGTTCAGCGTGGGCACCGAATCCCTTGGCACTGAGGTAATTTGCCAGCCTGCTGGTTCGACGCGCCGACTCAGCAAACGTGCTGCGGCGGTCTCCGCACACTGTCATCAAGCGGTCGGGAACCACGTCGGCGATGGCGTCAAGGACCGCCCCGACGGTCCATTCACTCACGATCGGGCCGCCTAGGCTGCCACTGTGGATTTGATACCGAGGAGATCCAAAGCGTTGTCGCGCATGATCTTCCGAATATCTGATTCGCTGAATTCCGTGAGCTCCTCAGTAAACGATACCGGCGTCTCAAGGCCTTCGCCGTGCGGCCAGTCGGAGCCGAACAGGATCTTGTCGACGCCGATGACCTCGGCCAGCTCCGGCAAATCGTCCTCGTAGTAGGGGGCGATCCACACGTGGTTGCGCAACTGCTCCACCGGGTCCTCGGGGAAATCATGGGGCTGCATGTTGGCGACCTTCTTCAGGCGCTTGACCAACCGGTGGACGAAGTATGAGCCGTTTTCGATGCTGACCGCCTTGAGCTTCGGATGACGGGTGAAGACACCGTGCACGATCATCGAGGCCATGGTGTCGTGAATGGCGCGGTCGTCGAGGAGAACGGTATCCAACGGATCCTTGGCGCCGAAGCCCTCGAACGTCGCCTTGCCGCCCCACGCCGCCGAGATGAGTAGATAGCCGCTGTCGCTGAGGTGGAACCCTACCGGCACCCCCGCCTCGGCCAGTCGGGCCCAGACCGGGTCGTGGCTGCGGTCGCCCAGCGACCGCGGCTTGACCAAGCCGGGCACGGGCGCCGGGCGCACCAACACCAGCTTGGCGCCCCGCGCCAACACGAACTCCACCTCTTCGAGCGCGCCGGCGGGATCGGCCAGCGAGATGATCGGCGCGCCGATGATCCGGTGGTCGGGCCGGTCGAAGCCCCAGTCCTCATCGAGCCAGAGGTTGAAGGCGTGCACCGACGCCATCGTCGCCTCGATGTCGTGCTTGAGCCCCTCCTCGACCCCACAGGCGAATGTCGGCAGCATGAAAGCAGTCTCGATGTCCTGGGTGTCCATCACCGTGATGCGGGCATCGCGATTCTGGTACTCGGGATGTTCGGCCATCCGTTCGACCTTCATCAGCGACGCGGGATCGACGCCTTCGGGAATCTCACCGCGGAACAACAGGTCCAGGCAGCCGGGCACGATGATCGGGTCGAAGGTGGGGTTAGGCACGAAGTGGTTGACGCGGTCCCCGATCACGGCCCAGGTGCGCTTGCCTTGGGTGACCATCTGCACGCCGCGGTTTTTGAACGTCTTGTCGAGGTGGCGGGTGAAGGCGTCCAGCGGCTCGTAGTAGTGGTTGTCGACATCGATTGCCTGGTAGCTCAAGTCACCCATGATCTTCCTTTCCGGGTACTTCGCGTCTTGCTAAACGTCGGTAGCGCTGAGCGAAGGAAACTGCGGCGGCCGCTTCTCGAGGAAACTCGTGATCCCTTCGATGACATCGGGCCGCGGCATCGCCTCGCGCAACAGGACCTCGGCACGCGAGGTGGCTTCTGCGACATCGCGAGTGGCGTCACCGTAGACCTGCCGTTTGATCACCGCCATCGAAGCCGGCGAGCAGTTGGCGGCAATGTCTTCGGCGTAGTCGAGGGCGCGCTTCATCAAATTTTCGGGCGCGACGACTTCCTTGACGAGACCCAACTCGGCCGCCTCCTCGGCGAGAAAGGTACGGGCGCTCAACAACAAGTCGAGGGCGACGCCCCAGTTGGTCAGGCGCGGAAGTATCCAGGAGATGCCGAACTCGGCAATCAGTCCGCGGCGGGCGAACACGGCAGCGAACTTGGCACCGGCCGCGGCGAACCGAACGTCACACATCAGCGCCTGGGTGAGACCGATGCCGACACACGAACCGTTGATGGCCGCAATGACGGGCTTGCGCAGCATGGTCACGAAATGCGGCGGCCGTTCGCCGACCAACTCGTTCAGATTGGTCTTCCCCGCGTTCTCCATCGTCTCGCCGACCTTGGCCGCCGACCTCGGCGGGCCGAGATAGGCACCGGCACAGAATCCTCTGCCCCGACCGGTCAGCACAATGGCCCGGATAGCCGGGTCCTGTTCGGCACGGTCGATGGCGGCATAGAACCCGGCGGCAATGTCGGGGCCCCACGCGTTGAGGCGGTCCGGGCGGTTGAAGGTCAGGATTGCGACGCCGCTGTCCGTGGCCTCGTAGAGCACAGCATCGTCGGTATCGGAAGCACCGTCGCTGCCGGACATTTCCCGCGGCACCTCCTCATGCGTGACTACCGGATTCCGGTTGGCTTTGTACCCATACTGTATACCTATCGGTACCGCATTCCACAACCGCCGCCACGCGCTCGCGAACCCCGGTCGAACAGCGAATTTCGGGCCGCTGAACCGCTACCATGACCGCCTGCGAATCGACCTGCCCGAGCCTCTAACGTGACACCCGGCCCCGGGAAATGAGCTTGACGATCGCCAGCAAGATGACCGCCCCCAGCAGACACGTCAGAAACGAAAACAGCAGCCCGCCGCCGGCCACGTTCACACCCAAGCCGCGCAGCAGGAATCCTCCCACCAGGCCCCCGACGATGCCGACCACGATATTGAGAACGAGACCCATCCGAGCATCGGTCCCCATGATCTTGCTGCCGACCCAGCCAGCCAGGCCGCCGATGATTATCCAGCCGATGACACCCAGGGTAAGCATTACCGATCCTTCCGATAGCAACAGCCGCTATGGGTCCTCGTCCCGTTCTGCGCAGCGAAGCCGAAGCGAGTAGCTACCAACGTAACTGTGGCGAGCGCCACGTCGCCACCGTGTTTGCGTCGATCGGGCGGCAGGGAAGACGTCGACTAAGCCATCCATCAACGGGAGGAAGATGCAATGATCGACATCAACCGCGGCTTGGCCGAAGCAGTCATGGGCGTCTTGGAAGACGTCAAAGGCAAGGCCAAGGAAGTCATCGGCACGTTCACCGGTCGCAGTGACTTGGTTCGTGAGGGCAAAGCTCAACAGGACAAGGCGAAAGCGCAGCGCGATGCGGCACGGAAGGAAGCCGAGGCCGAAAAGGCGCGCGCCAAGGCCAAGGCTCAGGAGGCACGTCAAAAGGCCGAACAGTAGGCGGCTAGCGTCCATAAAGGGCCCGGTCACCGTCGGTGGCCGGGTCCTTTATGCTTCAGATTAAGGTAATCTACTGCGCCGCAAAATTTTTCGCGGCACGTTAGGCATCGATGAGCCCGAGCCGCCGGTAGGCATTCTCGATCTGGACCTTGGCCTCGGCCGGCAACTCCGCCTGCGGCGGCCGGGAATGCGGATATGCACCTATCGGCAGGCCGAGCACCGAGGCGGCGTACTTGAACGCTCCGCCCCAGTGGGTGAAGTAATCCGATCGTCCCGGGTAGCAGGTCCACCATGATCCGATATCCAGGTCGAATTGGTCCATACCGGACTCACGCCCGTAGTCCATCGCCTCGAGCAGCTTGTCGTTGAGCACCAGGTCCCAGTACTCGGAGAACTGCCGCCGCTGTGGCGTCTCGAAAAGATAGCCGGCGGTGCCCAATTGCGCAGGGCAGACGATCCCGGCGCGCAACCACCCGGCGCGGTACACCGTCCTGTCGCATTCCCACACCGCCAGCCCGGGCGCCAATTCGTGCAGCCGCCGGCTCGCCTCCGGGCGGAAGGCGCCCTCCTTGGTGGCGCACACCGCAGGCACCTCGTCGTAGATCCGCGCGCTCTCGACCGGACTCAGCACGTAACCCGAGGAGGGGGAGTTGAACATGCCCAAGGCGATATCCGTACGCGCTGCAACATATTTGAAAAAGCGCAGCACGCCTTCGCCGCCATGCGCCTCCATCATCGGCGTTTGGATGTAGGCGATGTCGGCGCCCGCCTGCTGGGCGTGCAGGGTCAAATCCACGCAGTCCTTTGCCGACATGGCCGCTGTACAGGCCTGCACGACAACGTCAGGGTTCAGGCTGCGCGCTTCCTCGATCGCCACCTCTAGTAGGCGCTTGCGCTCGTCCAGGGTCAGCGACCAGAACTCGGCGATACCGCTGGTGCACCACAACATCGGGTGTCCGAGATCGCCGACGCAGTAGTGCACCAGCGTCCGGTAGGCGTCCCAGTCAATGTCATCACCGTCGTCGCCACAAAATGGGGTGTAGAGGGAGTCACCGATCCCCCGCAATGCACCGTGCGCCCAAACCCGCGCCTCACTCGCTGTCGCCACAGTCGACTCCTTCTGTCAGTCAAACGATTTCTTCGACCCGGCGGTTAGGTGAAGTCCGAACCACCGTCGACGTTGATGTTGGCTCCGGTCATGTACGAGTTGCGCCGCGACGCGAGGAACGTGGCCACGGGCCCGATTTCTTCCGGAAGGCCGGCTCTGGGCATGTGCGCCGGATGACCGAAATGCTTGGCAATGGCGTCCATCAGGGCGTAGGGGTCGTTGCCGTCGACACCGACCGACTTCGCCCAGCCGACCAGCGACTCGGACGCGATGCTGCCCGGCGACACCACGTTGACCAAGATTTCATCCTTGGCCAACAGCAAGGACAGGTTTTTCGACACACTCGTCAGCATCGACTTGGCCGCCGTGTAGGCGGGCAGCATGACACTTTGCCGCTGAGTCGAGTGCGCCGAGAAGTTGACGATCCGCGCCCACTGCGCCTTGCGCAGCAGCGGGAGTGCCGAACGGACGCAGCGCACCATGCCCAGCACGCCGTCCTCGACTGCCTGGCGCCACTGTTCGTCGGTCAAATCCTCGAAACTGCCCGCCGCCCCGGGCCCGACCGTATTGATGAGCACGTTGAGTACGCCGTCCCACCGCTCGGCGAGATCCGCGAACACCTTGTCGACGGCGCCGGCGTCGCCGATGTCGGCAACGAGCCCGAGGGCATCCGGGCTACCACGACCCGCCAAATCCGCCACCGCGGAGTCGAGAACGTCACGGGTGCGGCCGACCACCGCAACCCGGGCACCTTCCTCGGCGAGGCACCGGGCCGTTGCCAAACCCATCCCGCGGCTACCACCGACGACTACCGCTGTGGCATTCGCCAGCCCTAGATCCATGGCCGTGTCCGTGGCTCATGCGGTGCGTCACCCAATGACTTGCGACCGGTCATGTTCGCCCGTCCAGCGTCATATACCAAAAAGCCTACGATAGGTATTACAGTAGCAGATGGAAAAGTGCACGAGATCCAGGTTGACGGTCGTCGCCGAACGGCGACACGCACGCGTATACGCAGGTCAGAGCGGAACTGCGGGTAGATTCAACCAGACCAGTGACACGGTTCTCAGACCGCACGCACCGGACAGATCTTGATGGAGGTGCCCGTAGTGGCGAAGCAGGCAACCGCCGATAAGCGTCAACGACGCGAACGTGGGTCCATCAATCCCGATGACATCATCAGCGGCGCATTCGAACTCGCGGAGCAAGTATCGATCGATAATCTGAGCATGCCGCTGCTCGGCAAACACCTCGGCGTCGGCGTCACCAGCATCTACTGGTACTTCCGCAAGAAGGACGATCTGCTCAACGCGATGACCGATCGCGCCTTGGGTAAGTACGTCTTCGCCACCCCCTACGTCGAAGCCAGCGACTGGCGCGAGACATTGCGCAACCATGCGCGCTTGATGCGTAAGACGTTCATGGGCAACCCAATTCTGTGCGACCTGATTTTGATTCGAGCCGCCCTCAGTCCTAAAGCGGCGCGGCTGGGCGCTCAGGAGATGGAGCGGGCGATTGCCAATCTGGTGGAGGCCGGCCTGTCCCCCGAGGATGCCTTCGACACCTACTCGGCGGTTTCGGTGCACGTCCGCGGATCGGTGGTGCTGCAGAGGCTCTACGAAAAGAACCAGTCGTCGGACAGCGGACCACGCGCCATCGAGGACGCCGTGGCGATCGATCCGGGAACCACTCCGCTGCTGGCCCAAGTGACGCGGATTGGTCACCGGATCGGCGCCCCCGACGAGACCAATTTCGAATACGGCCTCAACTGCATCCTCGATCACGCCAGCCGGTTGATCGAGGAGGGCAAGGGATCGAAAGCCTCCAAGTCGGAGCCGTCTGGGCAACGCAAGGCGGCCAAGTCTCCCGTTCAGCGAGGACGAACCAAGGCGGCCGTAGCGCGTTGAAGCCCCTTAGTGATCCCGAACGGATTGCTAGGCTTCGGGTTCCGGCACGTGGAAATGCTCGTCACGTAGCCGGAACGCCTCCTTGGCGCCGTGTTCTGCCCGGGTTTTGACGAAGTTGAACTCACCCGGCCCGAATTGCAGGTTGGTGCCGAAGGCGTGGAACAGATAGCTTGCGACTTCCTCACCTTGGTACGCCTGCGTCTGCTCGACGAGACGGAACGCTTCCTTGGCGATGACGACTCCATCGGCGGGCATCTTCGCCGCCTTCTCGGCCCAGTACCTCGCGCGTGCCGTGACGGAGCCGGGATCGCATGTGTCGGTGAAGATTCCGAGATGTTCGATCTCACCCGCTTCGATGATGTCACCGGTCAGCAGCAGACGCCGGGCCAGCACGGGTCCCAGGCGGTGAAAGAACATGTGCAGACTGCCAAGGGCGGGACCCAGGAAGCGGGTGGCCGGCATGCCGATCTTCGTGTCTCGCGCAATGACGGAGATGTCGGTCATCAGCGCCATCTCGAAGCCGCCGCCGAGTGCGTAGCCGGCGATCTCTCCCACCGTCACCTTCGGGAAGCCCATGAAGTTGTGGTAGAAGCCAAAAGACTTGCGGTCCACGGTGAGTCGCCGACGCTGACTGGGGCGGCGTTTGGCCGCCGGATCGTCGCCACCGGCTTGGCCCTGGGCGCCGGACGCGCCATACCAGCCATACGCGTTGTTCATGTCTGCCCCGGTGGAAAAGACTCCGCCGGCTCCGCGCAACAGCACCACGGTCAGGTCGTCGTCGTCGGCCACGCGATCCAGACAGCGGGCGACGGCCTCGCGCATGGCGGCGTCATAGGAGTTGCGCTGCTTGGGATTGTTCAGCGTGATCGTCGCGATTCGCCGGTCGGGGTCGACCTCGAAGAGCACTCGATCGTCCGAAACGTCCGAGGCGGTCATCTATCGGACTCCTTTCGCCGCCTGCCGAACTTGAATCCGGCCAATTTGTCCGGCGGCGACGCCAGTGTGTTGACCTCGCCCGTACAGAGCACCTCGTCGTCGAGCAGCAGCCGCGCCGTCGACGCGATGCCCCGTTCCAGCTGCGACCGAACGATCTCGAAGCGCAACTCGGTCAGCACCGGCGTCGGCCGCCGAAAGGTCACCAGCAATGATCGCGTCTTGCCGGAAAGGCCCGTGACGCAATTGTGGTGCTGAATGACGCAATCGAAGAAGACGCCCAGAAAACCGCCGTGCACCAGTCCCGGCGGTCCCTCGTAGACCAGCGGGAAGCAAACCGCGCCGGCGGCCTTCTCGGCATCATGGTGGTCGAAACGGTACTCGGGAAAACACGGGTTGTAGGCACCGATGTCGGTGGCGTGGTTGAGATAGACCCGCCGAGGGTCGTCGGGAACCACACCGATTCGGGGCGCGTTGTCGGCCGGAGCCGCGGCCGCTAGCTCATTCTCCCACTCGGCGAACCTCGCCAGCATGCCATCCACCGTGGGGTGAGGGTGCTCGAGCGATAGCAACAATGAGCTGAGGCGCCGTATGGCGCCGGCGGCCGCCGCGGTCTGGGCAAGGGGCGCCTCGCCGAATTTGGCGTCACCGGGTGTGCTCGTCGAAGCGGGCGTGGCTTGCCCCTCCTCGAAGGCCATGCTTCTCCCTTTTTGCCGGGTTTCACCCAGCTATTTCCGTCGTCAGCGTTTCCTTGCTAACTTATACAGCGTAACAATCGTATTGCCTACTGTATGGGTAACCGTATCGGCGGAGAAAGGCCGGATGCGACGGTGAGTCACGAGGCCGACGCGGCCGACGCCGAGGGCTCGGTGACAACGTGCCGGGACGGCGCGGTCCTGCGCATCACGCTCGATCGGCCCTCGCGGCGTAACTCGTTGACCCACTTGATGATCGACACGTTGGTCGACTCGCTAACCGAGGCCGCCGACGACGACTCGTTGCGCGCGATTCACATCCGAAGCGCCGGAGAAGACTTCTGCGCCGGCGCCGACTGGGTGGCAACGAACAGCGGCGCCGGCAAACGTCCGCGCACCGGTGATCTGGTGCGGCGGATTCCCCATGCCGCCCACCGCGTGATCGAGCTGGTGGGAAGCATTCAGCTGCCAGTGGTCTGCAGCGTGCGGGGGTGGGCTGTGGGGTTTGGCTGCAACCTCGCGCTGGCCGCCGACTTCACCGTGGCCGCCACCGATGCGGTGTTCTGGGAACCGTTCCTGGACCGCGGCTTCAGCCCCGATTCGGGTTCCACCTGGCTGCTGCCCCGGCTGGTCGGCCTGGCGCGGGCCAGACGGATGCTGCTGCTCGGTGAGAAAGTGAGCGCAACGGATGCGGCGGACTGGGGACTGATCCACCAAGCGGTAAGCCCGCCCGATCTCGACGACACCGCCCAGGGGCTGCTGGACCGGCTGGCCTGCGGACCCACGGTAGCGATCGGGCTGACCAAGCAGGCCCTTGGCTTCGCTCAGCACGCAACATTGAGCCAATCCATGATGCAGGAGCTCTTCAATCTGGAACTATCCTGTCGCACGGGTGATTTCAAAGAAGGGCTGGAAGCGTTTCGGCAGCGACGCGCTCCAAAGTTCCATGGCCGATGAGGGAGCAGGGATGCCCACTGACTCGTTCGACACCATCAAGTATGAGGTCGACGGGCATACCGCCACCATCACGCTGAACCGTCCGGAGGCCCTCAACGCGCTCAGCCCGCACATGATCACCGAGCTCCGGGCCGCCTACGAGGAAGCCGAGGGCGACGACAACGTATGGCTGCTCGTCGTCACCGGCACCGGCCGCGCCTTCTGCACAGGGGCGGACGTCAACGCCATTCCGGGCGACGGCAAGGTGATCTACGAACGGCCGTACCTGTCGACGTACGAACAGTGGGAGGCGCCTCAGGAAGGCACCCCCCCGTTCCGCCAGATGGCCAAGCCGGTATTGACCGCCGTCAACGGTTTGTGCTGTGGCGCGGGCCTCGATTGGGTGACCACGTCAGACATCGTGATCGCATCCGACCGCGCGACGTTCTTCGATCCGCACGTCAGCATCGGCCTGGTGGCCGCACGCGAACTGGTGCGGCTGGCGCGGGTACTCCCCCGATCGGTCGCCCTGCGGATGGCGTTGATGGGCAGGCACGAGCGGATGAGCGTCGAGCGCGCCTTCGACCTCGGGCTGATCAGCGAAATCGTCGAACACGACCGGCTTCTCGAACGCGCCCACGAGATCGCCGGCATCGTCAACTCGAACGCGCCGCTGGCGGTCCGCGGGACCCGGCTGGCCATACTCAAGGGCCTGGACCTGCCGCTGCACGAAGCCGAGATGCTCGCCGAAACATTCCGCGAGCGCGTCCTGCGGACCGAGGACGCGCTGGAGGGACCCAAGGCCTTCGTCGAGAAACGGCCACCGGATTGGAAATGCCGGTGACTGGCCCCGCCTTCGAAACCATCCTGCTCGACGTGGACACGGCCGACCACGTAGCCACCATCACGCTGAATCGGCCGGAGCAGCTCAACGCGTTCAACCGGACCATGTGCGAGGAGATGGCGCAGGCCTGGCGCACGGTCAAACTCGACGAGTCGGTGCATGCGGTCGTGCTGCGGGCGGCCGGCGGCCGGGCGTTCAGCGCCGGCCTGGACATCAAGACGCCCTATGAGCAGCCGGAAAACGTTTGGAACCACGAGGATCCCGGCGAGGCGCTCAGCCCCAAGTGGCAGAAGATGTGGAAGCCCGTGGTGTGCGCCGTGCAGGGCATGTGCACCGCGGGCGCCTTTTACTTCGTCAACGAATCCGACGTGGTCATCTGCGCCGAAGACGCAACGTTTTTCGACTCACACGTATCGGCCGGCCTGGTTTGTGCGTTGGAGCCTATCGGCCTGATGCGTCGCATCGGTCTGGGTGAGACATTGCGGATTGCACTGATGGGCAACGACGAGCGGGTCAGCGCCGACACCGCGCTGCGGATTGGATTGGTGTCGGAAGTGGTCCCCGCCGACCAGCTGTGGAACCGTGCCCATGAGATCGCGGCGACGATCGCCGCCAAACCACCCTCGGCGACCCAGGGCACCGTGAAAGCGATCTGGGAGTCGCTCGACAAGCCCTACCGCGCCGCCATGGAGCAGGGGCTCATCTATACCCGGCTGGGCAACCCGATTGGCACGGCCGAACTTACCGCCCAGCACAGCGAGGTTGTCACACGCCAACCGAAGACCCGCTGATGCCTGGTCACCCGCTCAGTCGGCGCATCGCTGATGTACTGGACCTACAACCAGACTCGCACGCCATCGAGTATGAGGGCCAATGGAGCTCGTGGCGCCAGGTCGGCGACATGGCTCGGCGCGTCGCTACTCTGGCCGCCGACCATCGCGCGGGGATCGGGATGCTGCTGCGCAATCGGCCCGGTCAGGTGGCGGCCTTCCTCGGCGTGCTGCTGGGTGGCGGAACCGTCGTCGTCATCAACCCCGCCCGCGGCGACGAACGAACCAGGGCCGATATCGCCACGCTCCAACTGCCGCTGATCATCGGCGAACCCGACGACCTGACGAGGCTCGTCGCCCCGGGGACCCCGACACTCGCGATTTCGGGTCTCTTGGATGACGCTGGTGGGGCAGCGCCACACACCGCCGGGCCCGAAGCGAAGCCCGGCGTCGCGGTGCGGATGCTGACCAGCGGGACGACCGGTCCCCCCAAACGGATCGACCTCAGCTACGACATGCTCGCGCGCAGTGTGATGGGCCCCGACCCTGACGGCGCACCGGCGCCGACGCAGCTCCGACGTGGCGTGGCGATCGTCAACTCGCCGCTGGTGCACATCGGCGGTGTGTTCCGGGTGTTGCACTGCATTGCCGAGGCGAGACCCTTTGTGCTGCTGGAACGATTCGAGCTCAACGCATGGGCCGAGGCGGTGCGCAAGCACCGGCCCCGCGCCGTATCGCTGGTACCGGCCGCATTGCGGACCGTGCTGCACTCCGACCTCACGCGAGCGGACCTGGAGAGCGTCCGCGCCGTCACCTGCGGCACCGCCCCGCTGTCGGCCGACGATGCCGACGCCTTCACCGAAAAGTACGGCGTTCCCGTCCTGACCTCTTACGCCGCAACCGAGTTCGGTGGCGGCGTGGCCGGCTGGACGCTGGCCGACCACCAAGAGTATTGGCGAGCCAAACGCGGCAGCGTCGGCCGGGCCAATCCGGGCGCGCAGCTGCGCGTGGTTGACCACGATGGCACGACGCTCGGACCCGACCGGGTCGGCCTGCTAGAGGTCAAGCCGGGGCAGCTTGGGCCATCGGCGACGTGGATGCGGACCACCGATATGGCACGCATCGACGCCGACGGCTTTGTCTGGATCGTCGGGCGGGCCGACCAGGCGATCATCCGCGGCGGTTTCAAGGTGATGCCCGACGACGTACGCATCGCGCTGGAGAGCCATCCCGCCGTGGCGGGTGCGGCGGTGGTGGGACGATCCGACGAGCGTCTCGGGGAGACGCCGGTCGCGATGGTGGAACTGCGCCGGTCCGCATCCACCGATGCCGACACGCTGGTCGAGTACCTGCGGACGCGACTGGCTCGCTACGAAATCCCCGCCGAAATCGCGATCGTCGACGCGATCCCGCGAACCCCGTCGGGTAAGGCCGATCTCGGCGCAATCCAGCGTTCCTTCAGTGAATCCGCCGCCCGTAGCGACCATGCCCGGTGACTCCCCCACGGTCGCCGGAATCCTGCGACACCAAGCCCGGCTCCGGGGAGACCACCCGCTTCTGGTTTGCGACGGCGACCGCATCAGCTACGCCGAGGCCGAGCGCCGCTCGGCCGAGCTTGCCCGCGGGCTGATCGCCGTCGGTGCAGGCAAGGGCACTCACGTGGGGCTGCTCTACCCCAACGGCACCGAGTTCGTCGTGGGGATGCTCGCGGCGGGGCGAATCGGCGCGGTGGTGATCCCGTTCTCCACCTTCGGAACCGCTCGCGAGCTGCGCAAGCAGCTCATCGACAGCGATGTCGAAATCCTGTTGGCCGCCGCGTCGTTTCGCTCCCACGATTACGTACAGCGACTGGCCGAGGTCGTGTCGGACGCAGGCTTTGATTCTGACGACCGGTTGTTCGCCCCCGCCACACCGCAATTGCGCCATGTCGGGATCAGCTACCGTCCGGACGCGGTGCGGCGCCTCCGCGACATCGAACGGTTTCGCGAGCTGGCCGGTACCGTCGAGCCCGCCCTGCTGACGGCGACGCAAGACGATGTCGACGGCTGCGACCCGCTGGCCATCGTGTACACGTCGGGCTCCACCAGCACCCCCAGGGGGGCGGTGCACACGCACGCCGGCCTGCTCGGACACCAGCAAAACCTCAACGAGATCCGTGGTTTGACGAAAACGGACAAGCTGTTCTGCAATTCGCCGTTTTTCTGGATCGGCGGGTTCGCATTCGGCCTGCTTGCCACGTTGGTCGCCGGGTCCACGCTGGTGTGCTCCAACGCCGGCTCCAACACCAGCGGAGCCGGTCAGACACTCGACTTGCTGGAAGCCGAAAAGCCCACCATGACCAACGGTTTCGCCGCCGGGATCGCTCATCTGGCCGACCATCCGAACTTCTCCGGGCGCGACCTGTCATCGATGCGGCGGGGCAACCTGTACCCGATCATGCCGCCCGGCGCCCGACCGGCCGACCCGGAACTGCGACACAACATGCTGGGGATGACCGAGGGCGGCAGCGTCGTGCTGATCAGTGGTGACGAAACCGACCAACCCGAAAGCCGCCGCGGATCTTTCGGCAAACCTGCGCCCGGATTCCAGACCATGATCATCGACCCCGACACCGCAGAGGCCGTCGGGATCGGCCAAGTCGGCGAACTGTGCATCCGCGGCCCGTACGTGATGCAGCGGTACTACAAACGCAGCCGCGAGGAGTGCTTCGATGCCGACGGCTGGTTCCACACCGGCGATCTGGTGCGGACCGATGCCGACGGATTCTTCTATTTCCTTGGCCGGCTGAGCACGATGATCAAGACGGCGGGTGCCAACGTTTCGGCCGCCGAAGTCGAGAAGGCAATCGCCAAGCTCGGAATGCAAGCGTACGTCGTGGACATCCCAGATGCCGAGCGCGGGCAGTTGGTGGCCGCGGTCATCGTCCAGCCCGACCACTGCAACTCCTTCGACGGGGCGGCATTGCGCGAGCGGCTCAAGGTGGAACTGTCGGCGTACAAGATCCCCAGGCGGTTCATCGCCCTGTCCCGCAACGAGATACCGCTGCTGTCCAGCGGGAAGGTCGACTTGCAGCAACTGAGGAAGCTGTTCGATGCATGACACCATCGACCACCTGGTGAGGTTGCGGGCCAGCCAGCACGGCGGCAAGCCGATGGTGATCGACCCGGCGTCTCGGATCAGTTATCGCGAACTCGAATCCAGCACAGGCGTTTTGGCCGCGACCTTCGTCGAAGCCGGCGTCGGCAAGGGCACCCGGGTCGGGCTGATCATGCCCAACAGCGCCCGCTGGGTGCAGATCGCCATCGCACTCACGCGCATCGGCGCCGTCCTGGTACCGCTGAGTACGTTGCTGCAGGCCGGTGAACTCATCGCGCAGCTGCGCGTCGCGGCCGTACAGTTCCTGGTGAGCGTCGAGGAATTCCGCGGCCACCGCTATATCGACGACCTCCAAGCGGTGCGGCAGTCCGATCTTCCTGCGTTGCGGCAGGTTTGGACGACCGGACAGCTCGACGACGCTACCGCGAGCGATCGAGCCCGCCAGATCATCGACGCGATCGCGGAGGCGGTCACCACCGCCGACCCGCTGGTGATCATGTTCACCTCGGGCAGCAGCGGAACACCCAAGGGAGTCATCCATTCCCATGGCAACGCGTTGGGCGCCGTGCAGTCGGGCCTTGCTGCGCGCTGCATCACCACCGACACCCGCCTGTATCTGCCGATGCCGTCCTTCTGGGTGGGCGGGTTCGGCAGCGGAATACTGTCCGCGCTACTCGCCGGAGCCACCCTGGTGACCGAGGAAATGCCGCGGCCTGAAACCACCCTGCGATTGCTGGAAACCGAACGCGTCACGCTGTTTCGGGGTTGGCCGGATCAGGCCGAGGCACTGGCCAGGCACGCGGACACGGTCGGTGCCGATCTCTCGGCGTTGCGGCCGGGCAGTCTGGAATCCCTGCTGCCCCCCAAACAGCGAGCCCAACCCGGCGCGCGGGCCACATTGTTCGGTATGACCGAGGCGTTCGGACCGTACTGCGGCTACCCCGCGGACACCGACATGCCGCGGGCCGCGTGGGGAAGCTGCGGAAAGCCGTTCCCCGGCATGGAGGTCCGCATCGTCGACGCCGACAGTGGTGGACCGGTTTCGTCGGGAACCGTTGGCATGATCCAGATCCGGGGGCCGCACACACTCAGGGGCATCTGTGGTCGCAGCCGAGAAGAGCTGTTTACTTCCGACGGCTTCTACCCCACCGGCGACCTCGGCCACCTCGACAAAGACGGGTTCCTGTTCTACCACGGCCGGTCCGACGACATGTTCAAGGTCAGTGGCGCCACCGTCTACCCCAGCGAGGTCGAGCGGGCGCTGCGCACTATCGACGGCGTCGATGGTGCGTTCGTCACCAACATCTCTGGCGCTTCGGGGGACCGGGTTGGCGCGGCGGTGGTGTGCAGCGACGATGCGCTCACCGCCGAGCACCTCCACACCTCCGCGCGCAAGCTGTTGAGCGCCTTCAAAGTTCCTACGGCGTGGCTACTGCTGAGATCCGACGACGACGTTCCGCGTGGCGCCACCGGCAAGGTCGACATCTACCGTCTGCGCGACATGCTGATCAAAGCGGATCACCGCAACGCGCAAAATTAGCGAACGACCCCCTGCCAACGCACGCAGTATGGTCGGTGAATGGGCAAGCAACCTGCCGACGATTTCGTTCCGGCGGCGCCACAGCTTTGGACGTACGACTTGTTGAGTTTCCTGCTGACTCGCGCTCGCCAATGGCGGCCAGCGCTGCTCTCGCAACTGGCGCCCTCGCACGATGACGTTATCGCCGATGTTGGGTGCGGCACGGGAACCCAACTGCGTCTGCTGGCACGCGCATGCCCATCGGTCATTCTGATCGGGATCGATCCCGATGAAGCGGTTCGTCGACGCGCTCGTGCCAAGCTGGCGGGGGTGAGCCCGCCGGTGGAGCTGCTGGCCGGCTATGCGCGCGACAGTGCCGATCTGCTACGCGGTCGTGACATCACAAAAGTGCTGTCGTCGTTGATGTTCCATCAGGTGCCGCTGGAGGAGAAGCGCGCAGGGCTTTCGGCGATCCACGAAACACTCTCACCGGGTGGCAGTTTGCATGTCGCAGACTATGGCTGGCAGCGCACTTCCAAGATGCGCAAGCGGTTCAGGATGGTCCAGAAGGGCGACGGGTTCGACAACACCGAGCCGAACGCGCTGGGCGTGCTGCCCGACCTGATGACCGATGTGGGATTCCGAGATGTCAAGGAGACTCACGTTTTCGAGACCGTCAGCGGATCCATCTCGATCTATCGAGCCGTTCGTCGATAGCCGAACGCCGTCCCTATGGGACCCGCGTCCAGGGTTGACAGTTCTGCGACTCGAAGGCCTTAACCGTCGAATTAATATTCGCGTACATCGGACCGATAGAGGTATTCGTCTGGAGTACATGGTCCTTGTTCGCATCAGGTGTGCTGTACGTGAACCACGAGCACATTGAGTCTTGGGTCGGCACATTGTTTATCCAAACCCCAAAGGCCGACCCCGACCCGCCCGTGTGGTAAAGGCCCGGCGTAATGTCAGGCCCGACGACAAAGACGCCATTGCCGGGTATTGGGTCGAGCGGGTCGGCATCCGCCGGTGCCGCGAAAGCGATCGCGGTCGCACATGCAACGATTACCGCTGCGGGAAGTGTTGGGGACATTTTCTTCTCCAAACTGTCGCCCACCCTTGTCGAAGGGTATGCCCAGGCATGCTTCAGCAACAACAACTAGCCCCCGAAATCATCAGCAGGCGAGACATCAACCGGCTGTGGCGTTACTCAGCCGTCAGACATCGGAGTGCCTGGCAACGATGCGCGCAGCTGGTCGAGTGCGCGTGTGGATGCGCTGTCGGGTGGCGCATGGAAGGTGAGGATGTGTTGGCCGCCGGAGTGGGGAAGGTCAAGTTTGGTGCGGGTCAGGTATAGATCGCCGACGTCTGGATGGCGCATGTGGTTGACCCCTTTGGTGTATCCCACGTCGGCACGTTCCCAGAGCTGCTTGAATCGTTCACTGCAAGTAGATAATTCGTTGATGAGTTCGCGCAGTCGAGAGTCGTCGGGATCGTCGGCGGAAAGTTCCCGTAGGCCTCCGACGGCCAGTGCGGTCGCTTCCTCCCAGTCGGCATACACCTGCTTGGCCGTGGGATCCAGGAAGCGCCACCGCGAGAGATTCTGTCCCACTTGGAATCCCGGTGACAACGCGCGCGCGATCGGGTTTGCGGCCAGCACGTCTTGATACCGGCTCACGACGATCGCCGGCATGGGGAACTGGTCGATGAGTTCTGCGATCGCAGCTGAAACATGCTCGGCGTGCG
>NZ_JBKQOI010000221.1:0-5201 GCF_052145595.1 Mycobacterium sp.
CCCTCTGGCGTCGGCAAAGTGGGCCAAGCGTTCATCGACTCGCTCGGATCACAGATCTCCGGGCGCTCAATGGACGTCTACTCTGTCAACTACCCGGCGACAGCGGCTTTCGCGTCGAGTGCCCAAACCGGCGCCGACGATGTAGTCGCTCACATAGGGGACATGATGGGCCGCTGCCCCAACACCCGAATGGTGCTTGGTGGATTTTCTCAAGGCGCGGGTGTCATCGATCTGGCTACGCCGGCCCTGCCGCCACAGGCAATTGATCACGTGGCGGCGATCGCCGTCTTCGGTAATCCGACGAGCCCACTCGCAAGTAACTTGTCGGGCGCCGTTTTTCCGCCGATCGGCCCGCCGTACAGCTCGAAGACCATTGACCTGTGCGCCGACGGCGACCCGGCATGCTCCGGCGGCGGCAACATCATGGCGCACGGTTCGTATGTTCAGTCCGGGATGACATCTCAAGCCGCGACGTTCGTCGCTGGTCGGCTGTAGCCGGAGATCCGTAAACCGCCGAGTTCGTGGAAGCTTTCGGCCGAATTTGCCGAAACGGCCATTCTCGACTGGACCGGCCGCATATTTTTCCCTCATTCCGCTGCGGAGGCGGACGCTGTGAGGCATAGCGTGCGCCTACGCAGCAGCCTCCTGCCCAGAAGGGACTGCGGCAATGAACTTTTCGGTTTTCCCGCCGGAGATCAATTCCTCGCTGATATTCAGCGGTGCGGGGTCGAGTCCGATGTTGGCAGCGGCGACCGCCTGGGACGGGCTGGCCAGTGAGCTGGGTTCGGCGGCCGACTCGTTTTCATCGGTGACCTCAGGATTGGCCGCACAGGCCTGGCAGGGTCCGGCGTCGGCGGCCATGGTCGCCGCGGCGGCTCCCTATTCGGGGTGGTTGAGCACTGCGGCGGCTCAGGCGCAAAACGCGGCCGCGCAGGCCAAGGCGGTGGCCAGTGCCTTGGAGTCGTCGACTCGGGCGACAGCTCGGACAGCGCGGGCGTCTTGCTCTCGGGTCTCGCCGACGACGACTCGGGCTTCTTTAACACCGGCACCTTTGATTCGGGCCTGGCTATCGCCAGCAACTTGAGTTCGGGTGGCTTCCATACGGGCACCGGGCAGTCGGGCTTCTTCGGCTTCTGACGCCTGTGACGAGCTAACCGTTGCCCGACGCCGCCGTCTCCGGGACGGCCACCCGTCGCCGAGCGGGCTTCGTGTAGGTGGCGCCGAGTTGCGGCACCTCGAGCGGACCGTGATGGCGGGCAGACTCGATGGCATTGCGCAGCGGACCGGCCAAACCTGCGAACGACCCCATATCGAACAGCAGCGGCGTCAGCAGCCGGTTGTGCACAAACCCAAAGGAACTGCCGGATTCGGGGTCGGCCCATCCGAGGGTTCCACCCAGACCCACGTGACCGAACCCCTTGAGCAAGCCGGGAACCGGCGATTCGTGGTAGCCCAGGTGAAAAGGCATGGGCACCACCATGTTTGCGTCGGGCAACTTGCGTAGCGACTGGCCCGTCAGGCCACGCACCAAGTCCTCGGACAGGTACTTTTTGCCGTCGATACGGCCGTCGTTGGCCAGCACGGCGTACATCTTGGCCAACCCACGGCCGGTGACCACGCCATTGGCCGCCGGCACCTCGCCGTCCAGGAACGGGGTGTCCCCCTTGACCAGGGATACGACGCCGGGAAAGTACATCGCGCCGAGGGCGCCCGAGAAAGGCAGGCCGGCCAGCTTCGGTGCGACGAAATTGAATACCGGCGTGCGCAACTTTCCCTGCGGCATCAGGACCTGTGCAACCTGGGTCGGCGCGCCTTCGGGCGGGCGGCCGAGATGCAAGCCGTCGGTGTTGAGCGGACGCGCGACCTCCTGGCGGATCAGCTCACGCATGCCTTTCCCCGTCACCGCCCTGGCCAAACCGGACAGCAGCCACCCGTAGGTCAGCGCGTGGTACGCCTGGACACCTCGCAGATGATCGACCGGCGCGGCGGCCAGGCGCTCCTCCATGAGGCGATGATCCATCAACTCCGTTTTGGTGACACCCCTCAGATGCGACAGCCCGGATCGATGCCGTAAGACATCGTGAACCGTGATGTCGGCCTTGCCGTTGGCTGCGAATTCGGGCCAATACTCGGCCACCGGATCGTCATAGGACAACAAGCCCCGATCGGCCAGCCGGTGAATCACCGTCGACGCGACACCCTTGGTCGCCGAGAACACCATGGCGCCGGTGTCGGCGGTCCAGCGCAGCGTGCCGGCCCGATCCGACCACCCCGTCCACACGTCGACGACGGGCACGCCGTCGATGTAGACGCTGAGGGCCCCACCGCCGAACCGGCGGCCGGGAAACAGCTGCGAGAACACCTTGATGGCGTTTGCGAAATGTGGATCGGCGGCACCGGAGACCCCGCGTGGCAAGCCATCGTCCGTCACCAACAAAGTCGACGGTGTCACGGTGCCGTGACGCCTCGCGCGCCCGGTACGACTAGCGCTTCAGCGGCATCTCCCCGTCGCGGTGCCATCACGTGAATGAAGCTATCAGTCAGGTAGAGCCCTGAACACAAGCCGGTTTGACGATCGCACGCCGTCGGGTATCCAAACGTCGTCGCAAGAAGAGGAGTAAAGGCGCATGACCACCAGGAACAGACTGAACAACAGGGCGCAGTACTGGAGCGGCAGGGCCAAGGAGACAGTCGGCAGGCTCACCGGTAACAGGCGCACCCGACGCGAGGGCCAACTGGATCAGGTCAAGGCCAACCTGAAAGATCACCGCGAGCGCGTGCGGGACGCTTTCCGGAGGTAACCGACGTAAACCGGCTCACTCCCCGGGTGGGCGTTCGTCGGGCGCGTTGTCGGGGGGCGAGTCCTTCAACCACTTCTTCAGCCGAAGAAGCTGATTGGTCACGATGCCGATGCCCAAGAGCATCAGCCCCGCAACTATTGCCACCACGACCGCAGTGCTCACCAATCCATGATGACAGCCCGAAGCGCCGTGCCGTCTAAGGCCATCGCACGGGTTTTGAGGTGGGCCACTACGGGGTAACCACGAGAAGAAACCACACAACGAGCAGCAGGGAGAACAAGCAGATGAGCAGCGCAGACAAAGTGAAGAACAAGATCGAGGACCTGGGCGGCCGGGCCAAGGAAGCCATCGGCAAGGCCACCGGGGACAGCGACACCAGGAACGAGGGCCGGGCGGATCAGGCGAAGTCCAGCCTGAAAGATGCCGGCGAAAAGGTGAAGGACGCCTTCAAGAAGTAGTGCCACCCCGACCAGCGGGTTTGTCGGTGCGAACGGCAAGCCCGCTGGTCTCGTTTAAGTAGAGAAATAAGTCTCTTGGCGGCCCCGCCGAAATCGAGTATCAGGAGTAAGGGGCACCGATGGTGCGGAGCAATTGGGCAGCGATGGGCAGGATTGGCGCGATGAGATTGTCTGCAAGACGCGTGGGCCGGGTCGCGACGGCACTCACGGCACTCGTCGTGGCGGCGATATTGGGCACCTCCGCGCTGCCGAGCGCGCCCGTCCCCTCGGCGTCCGCCGACCCATGCCCCGACGTCGAGGTGGTGTTCGCTCGCGGGTCCGGCGAGCCGCCTGGTGTTGGCGGCGTCGGAGGGTCGTTTGTCGACGCGTTGCGCTCACAGATCGGCCCCAGGTCACTCGGGGTGTATCCGGTCAATTACCCCGCCAGCACTGACTTTTCCAACAGCGATTTCCCGGTGACAGTCATCGACGGCATTCGCGACGCCGGTTCTCATATCGAGTCCATGGCGGCGAACTGCCCCAAGACCAAAGAGGTGCTTGGCGGATACTCCCAGGGCGCAGCCGTCGCGGGTTTCGTCACCTCGGCCGCCGTACCGGCGGGCGTACCCGCTGCGGCGGTGCCCCCGCCAATGCCGCCGGAGATAGCGAACCACGTCGCCGCGGTCACGCTGTTCGGAACGCCATCGGATCAGTTTTTGGAGAAGTATCGCGCGCCCACCATCGCCATTGGCCCGCTCTATCGGCCCAAGACCCTTGAGTTATGCGCCCCGGGCGACGCGATTTGCGGTAACGGCAACGACCCCGTCGCGCATGTTTCTTATCCGGTGAACGGCATGACCGGCCAAGCCGCGGACTTCGCCGCCAGCCACCTGTAGGCGTTGAGCCGTGCCGTTGCAGAATCGCAGCATGCGTGTTCTGGTCACGGGAGGCACCGGATTCGTTGGCGGGTGGACCGCCAAGGCCATCGCCGACGCGGGGCACTCCATCCGGTTTCTGGTGCGAAATCCGGCCCGGCTGCAGACCTCGGTCGCCAAACTGGGCGTCGACGTGTCGGACTTCGCCGTCGGGGACATCACCGACCGCCTCTCGGTACGCGACGCGTTGCGCGGCTGCGACGCCGTCGTGCACAGCGCCGCGCTGGTGGCAACCGACCCGCGCCAGACCGCCGAGATGCTGACCACGAACATGCAGGGCGCCCAAAACGTCCTGGGGCAGTCCGTCGAACTCGGCCTGGATCCGATCATCCACGTCTCGAGCTTCACCGCGTTGTTTCATCCGCGGTTGGACATGCTGACGGCGGACCTGCCGGTCGTCGGTGGAGCGGACGGATACGGAACGTCCAAGGCGCAGGTCGAAATCTATGCCCGCGGCCTGCAGGACGCCGGGGCACCGGTGAACATCACCTATCCCGGGATGGTCCTCGGTCCCCCGGTCGGTGACCAATTCGGTGAGGCCGGCGATGGCGTCAAGGGGGCGTTGCAGATGCACGCGATCCCCGGGCGCAGCGCGGCATGGCTGGTCGTCGACGTCCGCGATTTGGCCGCTTTGCACGCGGCTCTATTGGAGCCCGGCCGTGGGCCACGTCGCTACACCGCGGGCGGTCATCGCGTTCCCGCATCCGAACTCGCGAGCATGCTCGGCCAAATCGCCGGTACGGCAATGGTTGCCGTTCCGATCCCCGACACCGCGCTGCGGGTTGCGGGTGCGGTACTGGATCGAGCGGGCCGATTCCTGCCCTTCGACACGCCCTTCACTTCGGCGGGGATGCAGTACTACACGCAGATGCCGGCGTCCGACGATTCGCCCAGCGAGCGAGAACTCGGCATCACCTACCGGGATCCGGCCGAAACCGTCGCTGACACGATCGAAGCCCTCCGCGCGTAACAGCCGCCGATCACGACTGGCCTCCGTCGCCGAGAGCGATGACCGCATCAAAGCCTTC
>NZ_JBKQOI010000222.1:0-13682 GCF_052145595.1 Mycobacterium sp.
GCGATCAACGGAACCGCGCAGCATTGATGGCGCCAGCCTGACGTTTGCCCGGGCGGGCGCCCTGCAGGCATCCCAGGAGCTGTGCAGCCCAGCGCCGAGAGCGCTGTGCCGGCGGCGAGGCAGAGACCGTTGACTAATTGCCTTTGTGCTCCGCGGGGAATTGGCCGACTGATCACACGGCGGATACCTGGCCATGGCACCGTACCCGTGTGCAAACCGGATCGCGGGCGAGTCAATCACGCCAGGTCGACCGATTCCACCAGTGGTGTGAGGCGGTCGTTGCCCGGCTTCCGTTCGGGCTCCGATCAATCGTTGCGCCGACATTTCTTGGCTTCTGCCTGATCAACGGCCTGACCTTCGGCGTCGATCTGGCGATCCTCACCGGCCTGCGCAGCGGGTTCGGCGTTCCGGTGCCGATCGCCGTCACCGCCGCTTATGTGTGCGCCTTCGCGCTCAGCTACGTGCTCAATCGCACATTCAACTTTCAGTCCCACGCGCCGGTCGGACCACAGATTGCCGTGTACGTCGTCGTGGTCGTCGTCAACTACCTGGCTTTCATCCTCGGGGTGACCAGTGTGTTGGCGGCCGTTGGGGTGCAATATCAGCTGTCGCGGATCGTGGCAGGTATCTGTGAAGCGGTGTACATGTACTGCGCGATGAGGTGGGTGGTCTTCCGCCGTTGATCGTTGGCTGGAGTTCGTTTACGGGTGATACCCGCCGGATGGTGCGATCTCAAATTGCGCCTTACGATCAACCCGCCGCGTCACCTCCCGCTAGCCCCCGGTAGAGGAACCTCGCCATGCCCACGCTTGTCAAGCCCGCGTTGCCGCTTCGCACCATCTTCGGTACGGACAGAGCCCGCTCTTCACTCGTGATCGGCGCGCTCGGTGTCGTGTTCGGAGACCTCGGGACAAGTCCGATCTACACCATCCAGACGATCTTCGACCCCCACGATCCCCATCCCATACCGATCACCACGGACAATCTGTACGGGGTTGTGTCATTGATCTTCTGGTCGGTGATGATCATTGTCACGCTCACCTACGTCACCCTGGTCATGCGTGCCGACAATGACGGCGAAGGCGGCATCATGGCGCTCATTACCCTGGTGCGCCGGTTCGCCGGCCGAGGGGGTCGTCGCACGGCGATGATGTTAGCCATGCTCGGCCTTTTCGGCGCTTCGCTTTTTTTCGGTGACAGCATGATCACTCCGGCGATTTCCGTGGTGTCATCGGTGGAGGGCCTTAAAGTGATACAGCCGCGGTTGGGTGGCTGGGTCGTGCCGATCACCGCGGTGATCATCGTTCTTCTGTTCGCCTTTCAGAGCCGCGGCACCGCCGCGATTGGACGCTTATTCGGACCCGTGATGGTTTTGTGGTTCATCGCGATTGGCGCGTGCGGTGTCGGGGGGATCGCGAAGCATCCAGAAATCCTTCGAGCGCTGTCACCGGTATACGCGCTGACGTTCATGGCCGAGCACTTCGACGTGGCGTTTTTTCGCTGGCCGCGGTTGTGCTGGCGGTGACGGGCGCGGAGGCGCTCTACGCGGACATGGGCCACTTCGGTCGGCCGGCAATCACCTGGGCGTGGTTGTTCATCGTCATGCCGGCATGCGTTCTCAGTTATTTCGGCCAGGCCGCGTTGCTGTCGGGCAACAACAGTGTCGTCGATGCCCCCTTCTTCTTGCTCCCGCCGGCGTGGGCGCGATTACTGATGGTGTTGCTGGCGACTGCGGCGACGGTCATCGCCTCCCAGGCGGTGATCACGGGCGCCTACTCGGTGGCGTCGCAAGCCGCTCAGCTCGGCTACTTGCCGAGGGTGCGGGTCGTACACACGTCCGAGTCGACGATCGGCCAGATCTATGTGCCCTGGATCAACGGTCTGCTGATGGTCTCGGTGCTGATCCTGGTCTTTGCGTTCCGCAGCTCGGCGGCACTGGCCTTTGCGTTCGGCATGGCGGTGACGGGGACGATCACCATCACAACATTTCTCTTTTTCTACATCGCCCGCACACGGTGGGGCACACCGATGTGGCTGATCGTGATCGGCGCCGGCGGGTTGTTGTCGGTCGATCTGCTGTTCGTGGCAGCGAACCTGACCAAGCTGGTCCACGGGGCGTGGGTGCCGCTTCTCATTGGCGCCACGGCTTTCACGGTCATGACCACCTGGCAGCGGGGCAGCGATCTCGTCACAGAGGCCCGAGCGCGGGCCGAGGGACCGCTGCGCGAATTTATCGATCACCTGGCCAACTTTCGGCCACCGCTGGTGCGAATTCCCGGCACGGCGGTGTTCCTCAACCGCGGCAAAGAGACCGCGCCGCTGGCAATGCGAGCCAATGTCGAACATAACCGGGTGCTGCATCAACATGTGGTGATCATGTCGATCGAGACCCTGCCGGCGCCGCGAGTGCCGGACGCGGAACGAATAGAAGTCGATACCTTGGGCTATGCCCAAGACGGGGTTATCCACGTCGCCGCGAAATTCGGGTATATGGAACGGCCCAACATTCCGGGCGTGCTGCGCCTGCTCGACCCGCGGCAAACCGAAGGCCAAATCGGCATCGACGATGCCTCCTATTTCCTCTCGAAACTTGAACTCAGGGCAGGCTCCGCACCGACCATGGCGGCGTGGCGCAAGCGCCTGTTCGTCGCGACTTCCTACATCGCGGCAGACGCGGCCGAGTATTTCGGCTTGCCGGGCGACCGGACGGTGGTCATGGGTGCGCGAATCGAGGTCTAGCGGTGGTTGGATTCGTGGCCTCGATAAAGGTGTATAGAAATGGCGGATCAGCTGCCAAGATCGAAACCGTTGGCTTGCGTGACAAGGGCATCGTCGACGTGAGGATCCTTGGTGTACGCGTTTTGAATCCCGCTGCAACGCGAAAGGCGTTGCGCATCAACTTGTTCCTCGCGGCAACGGGTGGCGCCAAGCAGCTTCGTTGCTCTGCCGAGCAGACGGTCTATCGACAACCGGTTCAACAGTGACTCAGAGTCGGGACACTGATGACAATGGGCGACCGTCGGCACGGACGCCGTTGCGCAATCGCGTGTTCCGTAACTTGTTTATCGCGCAGTTCGCTTCCAATATCGGGACGTGGATGCAAAGCGTGGCGGCACAATGGTTCTTGGTAGAACAGCACAGCACCGCCCTCATCGTGGCGCTGGTCCAGACGGCGAGCCTCGGGCCGACACTGCTTTTGGGATTGTTCGCCGGAGTGCTTGCTGACCTGTTCGATCGGCGCCGGTTGCTGATGTTTCTGCAGTCGTATGCAGTGCTGGTGGCGCTGGCCCTGGCGATAGTCGCATACCTCGGTAGCCTCCGCCCGGCGTCACTGTTGACGTTCACCGTGGCTATTGGTTGCGCTTCTGCGCTAACCGCACCGGCCTGGCAGGCGATTCAGCCCGAGGTTGTCCCGCGCGGACAAATACCGGCTGCCGCGACTTTGTCCAGCGTCTCTTCAAACGCGGCCCGAGCGATTGGACCGGCGATTGGCGGCGTTGTCGTGGCGTTGGCCGGACCCGCAGCGGTCTTCGCGATCAACGCAGTATCGTTCACGGGAATAATCTTTGCGCTGGCGGGCTGGAAACGACCGAAGCAAAACGCGCCGATCGAACGAGAACGTCTCGGCCATGCCGTCATCACCGGACTGCTATACGTGCGCAATGGTCCGATTTTCCGCAGGATCTTGTTGCGCGCAGCCCTTTTCCTGTTTCCCGCCTCGGCCCTGTTCGCTTTATTGCCGGTGGCTGCCGCCCGCAGATGGCATCTCGGAGCCAGTGGCTACGGTGTGGCGCTGGGGGCCATAGGTGTTGGCGCGGTGCTCGCTGTCCTGGTTGCCGCACGGTTACGCGACAGAGTGTCAGCCAACGTGTCGCTGGCGGCGTGCGCCGCCGTGTACGGGCTTGCACCGCTGGGGGCTGCTTGGCTGCCGTTCGCTGCGGCGACGCCCCTCCTGGTGTTGTCGGGGATGGCTTGGCTGATCTCGTTGACGACGTTGAACGCATTGGCGCAGCTATCGTTGCCGCGATGGGTTCGGGCCCGCGGATTGGCGATATATCTGCTCGTCTTCACGGGATCTCAGGCGGTCGGCTCGTACGTGTGGGGCGTCGTCGCAACGCGGGCGGGGCTTAACGTCGCGCTGATTTGCTCGGCGGTGTTACTGGGCGTTGCTGCCCTCAGCGTGGTCACGCTTCCGTTGCTGCCCCTGACCGGGCAGCTGAGCCGCGAGATTTCCACTGACTGGCATTCACCGACAGTCAGGTTTGAACTACACCCCGACGATGGACCAGTGCTTGTGACCGTCCACTATCGAGTGTCGGCCGAGAACCTCGATAACTTTGTCGAGGCGATGAGCGCAGTCAGGCGATCACGCCTACGAACGGGTGGTCATAGTTGGGGGCTTTATCGCAGTGCCGAAGAGCCGGACACCGTCCTGGAGAGGTTCACGGTGCCGTCCTGGGTCGAGTTTGAGCGCCAGCACACCGAGCGCTGGTTGGCTTCTGACCATGATGCCGCGGCGAAGGCGATGGGCTACACCGTCGAGGGCATCTTTGATCCCCACTACTACCAGGCTTTGCGTGTGCACCGATGAGTGTGCGCCGCATCGCGCACGGTGCTCGGCCGCGGCGGCGTGGCGCAAGCGCCTTTTCGCCGCGCATCAAAAGCCTTGACGCGCGATAGTGAATCGCTGCGGTCTGTTGCCGCGCAGCACGGTCACCTGCAGCGAGTCGCCGTGGCGTAAGGCGTTGACCTCTTCGGTCAGGGTGACGGTGCTGCGGGTGGGGCGGCCGCCGCGGCTCAATTCTCACGTGAGCCTGCTCAAATTCTGTCAATTCACCTTCGGCCTTGACCCGCTGACCGACCGCGACGCCGCCTCCAACGGCATGACCGACTGCATCGACGCGTCCCAGCAACCCAATGCGCATCCCTAAAAGCCGGGCCTACGGGTGACAAAACGCATATACGACCGCGGGATGCGTGTCCTGAATTGGCGACATCGGTGGATACAGGCAATTCATAGGTTCGATATAGCGGCTCCTTAAGGCGCGACGTAAAGATGTAGCCAGGCTCTAGATCGCCGGGAATGAAAGCGCTTAACGGTGATCCGCGTGCGAATCGGGGAGGGACATTGAGCTACCAGACCCATGTGGCCTTCCAGCCCAAGCCTTTCGGGCCGATCACCGTTGCTGATGGCGCTGCCGGTGTTCTGACCAAGCCACGGTTGCGCGGTTGGATCCACTCCTACTGCGCCGTCGCGGCCGTCATTGCGGGTACGCCGCTGGTGGCGGTGTCATGGGCTGAGGCGTCGAAGCGGGCCGGGCACTCAACGCTGACATACACCCTGGCGGTCGTGGCGATGTTCGCCGTGAGCGCCACATATCACCGCGTCGACTGGGTGTCTGCGGTCGTCAGGAATTGGATGAGGCGGCTCGACCATTCGATGATCTTCGTCCTCATCGCCGGCACCTATACGCCGTTCGCGAGGCTCGCCATGCCGCGTGCGACCGGGCACTTCGTGCTTGCGATCGTCTGGGGCGGCGCGGTTGCCGGAATCGCACTGACACTGTTCTGGCCAACGGCCCCGCGCTGGCTGGGCGTGACGCTCTACCTGCTGCTGGGCTGGGTGGCGGTCGGGTATACCGGGATGATCCTGCACAACGCCGGAATGGTCGCGACGGTGCTGCTGGCTGTGGGAGGCCTGTTGTACAGCCTTGGTGCGGTGTTCTATGGGCTGCGCTGGCCCGACCCGTGGCCGACGACGTTCGGCTACCATGAGTTCTTCCATGCGTTCACAGCGCTCGCGGCTATCTGCCAATACATCGCCATCTGGTTCGCGGTCTTTTAGAACTAGGCCGGGAATTGCTTGAACGCGAGGGGAGTTGCGGGCAAGAACCCGCGTCGGCCAGTAGCTTCTTGGGCCGCCGGCCTACTCCTGCGGGGCGATGATGCGCAGGCCGGTCACGGCCTCAGGCTCGATGGCGATGACCGTGTCGGCGTGGTCCACCCACGGATGAAGCGATTGCTCGTAGCGCGAAATCTGTTCTGGGTCCGTAAGCGTGCGTGCGCGCCCCGCGACGACAACGCTCCAGCCCGTGCGACGCCAGGGGTCGATCCTGTCGACTTCATAGGCGACCTCGACGCCGTCGACGGATCGCACCGCAGCGGAAATTGATGAGGTCAGCCGGGTGCGGACGATTACCGTGCCGTCGTCCACGACGTGATTGACTGGGCGGATCGCCGGACGAGATTCGAGATTAAATACGAGCCGCCCATAGTCGACGCTGGCCAGCAGCCCCATCGACGTCGCGGTGTCTAACGACACGGCGTCCTTGGTGCCCGGCGTCAAGCTCGGGCTGCCGTCATCACCCCAATCGCGCATGCCTCAAGCATTTGCTTTGCGCGACCCAGCACCTAGGGCCATAGGGCCCCACATCGGATGACAAAAGAGGTAAAACGCCGGCCCAGGATGTAATCCCGAACCTCGGACGACAGGGGAGGATGATGCAAAAGTCGTTCTACCGCAGCGGGATACGCGCTTTGGCCGGCGTCCGACCGCGCTTAGCGCCACTCCAGGTCGGCGGCGACCTGCTCCAATGCGGCGAGGTGGTCGTCGACATTCGCGAGATCGGCGTTAATGGTGTTGACCGACAGGTGAGTGGCACCCGCGGCTCGCCAGGCGGCGATGTAGGTTCCCAATCCGCGTGGCGGATGGCGATGTATCTACCAGGGCGTTTGCAGAATTCTCATCGAAATGGCGGACGCGTTTTTCTCATCTTCGTGGCGGATCCTAGACCTGCACGGTTGTTCAGGAATTTCTCTCGGACGACGACCGCGATACCGGAAGGGGCCGGTCCGTTGCGTCCCTAGGCATGCTGATGCCAACCTGATGTACGGGTCTGTGCACGCAGTTAGGCAACACGACGGTTGAAGTGGGAAGCGGACCGGACACGTTGTCGGAGTATCGGATGCGGGCTCCTGCCCTGACACCGGTTGGTTGGTCCACGACTTTGTTTGGGCCTTCATGGGGTGGCTGACTCGATCGCGGGCTCGCTTGCCACTGTCGACCCGATCTGGATGAGGTCTAATCCGTCGCGACTGACTTCGTAGCGAGTGCAGCGACCAGATCTACTTAGCTGACCTAGTAGACTTCCAATCTTTGTGGCGGAACCGCCATCAACCGCCATTTTGAAATACGCATGGCGACTTTCGGGTATATGTCGCTGCGCCGGACAAGATCTCGCGAACATCGTCGAGCTTGACTTCACCGGCGGGGATGACGTCCAGGTGCCGGCTGCCGTCGATGACATGGCGCGCAAGAAGTCGTAGTCGTCAATCGGTGCCTGATACATGGTCGTTCCTTGCTAGAGATGGATGTGACAGGTTCCGGGGCACCACTAGGGGCGCCTCCAGGCCAGCCACGGGTGACTGACGGCGCATTGGCTGTGCCCCGGATCGCCGTCAGTGGGCCATCTCGTAAGGGACGGGCCTGTTCTCCTTGGCCCAGAGCTTTTCCATCTCGGACTCGGCCGGAGGCGGAACGAGCCCCTGGACGCGCCACAGGTCCATGGGGGTCTCGTCGATGTGGACCTCCCAGTCGAAGCCGCGCTCCTTCACGAACGGCGCCAGCTTCTCCTCGATGACCGACATGCATAGTGCCCGCATCTCGGCGGTGTCCATCTGCCGGGCGATGTGGTCGACGCGGATTCGCACGAAGTTGTTGGCCGCCTTTCCGCCGACGTAGATGCTGTTGGCGGGCTTCTCGTGGAAGAGAATTACAACGTAGAACTTGGGCAGGTTGACGTAGTCCGTGTAGATCGAGGTGATCGCCTCAGACAGCCGCTCCTTGTCGTCGTCGCTGAAGGCGTTCTCGGGGGTGAAGATGTCCCAGCAAGGCATTGCGTTCCTCCTGATTGATGGTGAATTTCGTTGGTTGACAAAGCGTGTGAGTTTGTCCCGGCGTGGTGTGCCCCACCGGGTGAGCGACTAGGTGGCCTGCGATGCGGCGCGCACGAAGGCCTCGATGGCTTCGTAGTCCGTGATGGCCCCCTTCGATGCGACTTGGTCCGGGTTGCTGCCGGCAAGGATCTTCTTGATGGGCGTCTCCAGCTTCTTGCCCGTGAGCGTGCGCGGGACCGCCGGTACCGCCGCGACGAAGTCGGGCACGTGGCGGGGTGAAAGTTCCACGCGGAGGACTTTTTTGATAGCGGCGACGGTGTCGTCGTTCATCTCAAAGCCGGGGGCGAGCTGGACGAAGAGCATGAGCTTGCCGGGTCCCCCGGCGTTGTCTTCGAGGTGAACGACGAGGCTGTCGCGAACGTGGGGTAGGTCCTCGACGACGGCGTAGAACTCGGCGGTTCCGAGCCGCACACCACCACGGTTCAACGTGGCGTCGGAGCGGCCGTGGATGATGCAGCTGCGGCGGCTTGTGACGGTTACCCAGTCTCCGTGCCGCCAGATCCCCGGGTATTCGACGAAGTAGGACGACAGGTAACGGGCCATGTCGTGGTCGTTCCAGAACTCGACGGGCATCGAGGGCATAGGGGAACGGACGACGAGTTCGCCAACCTGGTCGAGGACCTCACGTCCCTCGTCGTCGAAGGCGGTGACGTCGGCGCCGAGGGCGGGACCTGAAATTTCTCCCCGGTAGACGGGCAGCCAGGGGTTGCCCACCACGAAGTTGGAGCAGATGTCGGTGCCTCCACTCATCGAGTTCACGAAGATGTCTGGGGGCAGTGCGGTGTGCAGCCAGTCGTAGGCCTCCGCGGGCAACACCGAACCGGTGATGCCGAGCGTCCTCAAAGCGGTGAGGTCTAGGCCATCAGCGGGAGTCATTCCCTCTTTGCGGCACGCCATGACATAGGCGGGGCTGGTGCCAAAAAGGGAGACGCCGGCGTCCGCGGCCACTCGCCACGGCTGCGCCAGGTCGGGATAGAGGGGGTTTCCGTCTATGACGACCAGGGTGGCCCCCAGCATGAGCGCACTGACCATGCAGTTCCACACGGTCCAGCCGGTTGTGGTGATCCACATGATTCGATCGTCAGCACGCGTATCAAGGTGCAGCGCGTGCAGTTTCAGATGTTCGAGGGTGATCCCCCCGTGGCTGTGAACGACTGCTTTCGGCAGCCCCGTCGTACCCGAGGAGAACAAGGTCCACAGGGGGTGATCAAAGGCCACCGGTTCGAATTCGAGTGGAATGTCGGTGCCCTGCTCCAGCAGCAGAGAGGTCCAGTCGATGGCGTTTGTCACCTCGTGATCGCCGTACGCAACGCCAATGACGTGCTCGAGGGTGGGCAAGGCCGCCCGGATGGTGGCCAGTTCGGTGGATCTGTCCACGTCTTTGGCCCCGTACGTGTACCCAGAGACCGCGATGAGGAGTTTGGGTTCGAGTTGGGCCAGGCGGTCGATGACACTGCGGGCGCCGAACTCTGGTGGACAGCACGCCCAGATAGCTCCCAGCGATGCGGCGGCCAGCATCGCGACTACGGCTTCGGGCACGTTGGGCAGGTAGCCCGCGACGCGGTCGCCCTTGCGGATTCCCAGGCTCTGGAATGCTGCGCGGGCCCGTCGGACTTGCTCGAAGAGGTCGCGGTATGTCAGCCCTACGGTGTCGCGGGACTGTGACCGTCCCTGGATCGCGACTCGGTTCGGGTCTTTGATTGATCCAAGGATGCATTCTGCATAGTTCATTCGGGCAGTCGGAAACCACCGAGTTCCTGGCATTCGCTTGTCGAGCACGACCGAGTCACCGGGCGGACCTGCGATGCCGAAGTACTCCCATAACGAAGCCCAGAACCCGTCGATGTCGTCGACGGACCACGCCCACAGATCCAGGTACGTGTCGAAGCGTTGACCCCGACTGGCAAGCCATGAGAGGTACTTGCCGATTCCGGTCTCGGCGAGCTCTGATCGCCCGAGGGCAGGTCGCATGACGGCGCCGCATCCAGTGGCAACCGGTGCCGGTCGTGTCTGAACTGCGTCCATTGGTGTGTCGCCATTCCCTGGTCTTGTTGGTGTCAGGTTGAACCTGCGTAGGGCCCGGTTGCCGGCGTCGGTGCGCACGCAGGCAGCCGGGCGCCTTCTCAGTCGTAAAGATGCTTGATGAAGTGCTCTCGCGCCGCCAGCGCGCACACCTCGAACCCTTTGCCGGTGTACACGTCGAAATGGCCGCCAGGGACGACAAGGAGCCGCTTTGGTTCGCGGGCCTGCTCGTAGGCTTCGAGGGCGAGCATGTACGGTGCCACCACGTCGTCCTCGGCCACAATCATCAACAGCGGTGTCGGCGCGATCCGACCGATGTAGCTGCTGGGGTCGTACTCGGTAACCAACTCCAGGCTCCGGACCGTGACCTCGTTCTTCCAGTTAGGTGCTCGCGACGCCGCGGTCTTGCTGAACCACTCGTAGGTGTCGGTCGACGGCATCAACGCCTGTTCCGTCGGGTCAGCCGCAATGACCGGCATCGTCGTGGGCTCTCCGCCGGCGAATCGGTGGAGTCGGTCTGCGTTGAGTGCCTCACGGATGTGCGGGATGAAGTCCGGCCGAATCGCGCGGCTCAGCGTGCGTGGCCCTGAGATGAAAGGCACCTGCGAGACAGCGGCTTTGACCCTCTTGTCGATCGAGGAGACAGTGAGGACGTGGCCGCCGGTGAAGCTTGAACCCCAGACGCCGACCTTGGCCGCGTTGACGTCAGGACGGGTCGAGGCGTACGAGATCGCGTTTCGGTAGTCGCGGTACTGGAGGACGGGGTCCACCTCTTGCCGGGGCAGCCCGTCGCTGTCACCGAAGTTGCGGTGGTCGTAGGCGAGCACGTTGAGGCCAGCCTCGGCGAAGTAGGCGGCAAAGTCGTCAAGGTGCATCTCCTTGACGCATGTGAGCCCATGCGCCATGACGACCACTGGTGCGGGTCCCGGTGTCGGTGTGTGCTCGGCTGGGTAGAACCAGCCCCGGAGGGTGACACCACCCTCCCCTTCGAATTCGATGTCTTCGCGAGTCATTCTGATGTCCACTTCACTAGCTGTCCGTGCGGAGCGCCGGGCGTCCGCGCTGGGGTTGGTCAAGCTGGGCCGTGCGTTAGCGCGTTCGATGTCCAAGCGGTCACATCTGCAAGATGTGTTGACCTGGAGCAGGTTCGGCTAGCTTTCGATCTGGAGGGCGCGCGCTCTGCAGGTCGTAGCGAAGCCCGTGTAGAAGGTCGCCCTGGTGTTCGACCGTGAAGAGTTCGGTAGCCACAAGTGCCGGCCCTTCCTGTGGTGGGTTCAGTCACACAGTTAAGAACGGATGAGCGGCGTCTGATAGAACGATCGCGCCCCGCCCTGGTACAGGAGTGCCACGGCCCACGAAGGCCACCTGCGGTCAGCCAAGTACCCGAATCACCGAAACTTCTGGGCTTTCGGAGTGCTCAGCCGGTAAGGCGCTGGCACACATCGTGAGGCAGGAGTGGTGTCACTACAAGCGCGAGTGTCAACGGCGGTCGAAATTTGACCCCTTTTCGACGGTTGAAAATTGACCCCCTGGTGTTCATTTCTCTTCGGTTGACGATCCCGGGACTCGTCCGAGGTCTCGGTCTTTGATGCGGTAGGAGTCTCCTTTGAGGGCGACGACTTCGGCGTGGTGGACGAGGCGGTCGATCATGGCGGCGGCCACGACGTCGTCGCCGAATACTTCGCCCCAGCGGCCAAAGGGCTTGTGGAGGTGACGATCAGTGAGGCCCGTTCGTAGCGGGAGGACACGAGTTGGAAGAACAGGTTGGCGGCTTCGGGTTCGAATGGGATGTAGCCGACCTCGTCGGTGACCAGCAGGGGGTAGCGGCCCAGCCGGACGAGTTCTTGTTGCAGACGTCCACCGTGGTGAGCGTCGGCCAGCCGTGCCACCCACTGGCTGGCGGTGGCGAACAGGACGCGGTGGCCGGCTTGGCAGGCCCGGATAGCCAGCCCGATCGCCAGGTGGGTTTTTCCGGTGCCGGGTGGCCCGAGGAAGACCACGTTGTCTTTGGCGGCGACGAAGTCCAGGGTGCCCAGGTGCGCGATCAGGTCCCGCTTGAGTCCGCGGGCGTGGTCGAAGTCGAACTCCTCCAACGATTTCCGGGACGGGAAACGAGCCGCGCGGATACGGCCCTCACCGCCGTGGGACTCTCGGGCCGAGACCTCGCGCTGCAGACAGGCCACCAGGAACTCCTCGTGGGTCCAGGACTCCGCGCGGGCCCGCTCAGCCAATCTGGCTACGGCTTCGCGCAAGGTGGGCGCCTTCAGAGCGCGGGTCAGGAAGCTGATCTCGGCAGCCAGGTCCCGGTTGCTCGACAAGGTCGCGGCCCCAGCCGGGGCGGGCTTGGTGGTCATGACGCGAACCCGCCTTCGCCGAGGTCGATGCCCAGGGCGGTGTCGTAGTCGGTCAAAGACCGCTGTTCGACCGTGATCTGGGCCTCGGGTTCACGCACCGGCCGCAAGGCGCCGATGCGGGTGCGGGCCAGTACCTTGGCAGCCTCGCGGTGCCCGGGATCGGTGATGGTCTGATGCCAAGCCCATACCCGTTCGTGATCGGCGACGACCTTGCCTTCACAGAACACCCGGACACCGTCGAGGTCGGCGAGGACTTCGATGCGCCGGCCGATCACCCCGGGGTGCACCGAGTAGTCGTTGGAGTCCAACCGGATGTAATGGTCGCGGGCGAGCCGGGTGGCTGAGCGCCACCCCACCGCCGGTGCCACCGGCGGCAGCGCGAGCATGGCGTGGCGGTCCGCACCGATCCGGTCGGCCGGTGCGCAGCCCAACACCCGGCGGGTCCGCCCGTTCACCATCTGCAGCCAGCCCTGCAGTTGGTGATTGAAATCCCCAGGGCCACTGAACGTCCGGCCCGGCAGAAACGACCGCTCCAAATAATCGTGAGCGCGTTCGATGATGCCCTTATGCTCAGGTTCGGCCGGCTTGAGCACCACCACCTTGGCCCCCAGGACCCCACGGAACGCCTGGCAGTCACCCGTGAGCTCAACCCGCCCCGCCCGCCACCGCCCGATCGCACCCTCGCCGTCCCAGACCAGGGTGCGCGGGACCGCACCCAGGGCGTGGATCAACCGCCACCACCCGGCGAACAAGTCCTCAGAACGCCGGGTCGAGATCAAGATCGCTGAGAGCCACCGCGAATACCCGGTGACCATCGTCAGCACCGGAAGCTGCATCGGCGTTCGGGTCTGCCCGAACCCCACCGGGACCGTGGTCGGGGGAAACCACAAGTCGCACTGCGCGATATCCCCGGCCTCATAGGTCGTCCGGCTCGCCGGGTCCGGCGGCAAATAGGCCGGCCGCAACTCGCGGACCCGCTCCTTGAATACCGTTATCCCACGCGTCCAGCCGACCCGCTCGGCGATCACCGTGGCCGGCATCGTCGGCACGTCCTTGAGCTGAGCCCGGATCGCGTCCTCGAACGCATCCACCGCCGACCCTGCCGGCTTGCGCTCATACTTCGGTGGCCCAGCCGAGGCCAGCGCGGCACGCACTGTGTTGCGCGAGATCCCCAACGTCCGCGCGATCGTCTTAATCGGCAACCCCTCCGCTCGATGCAGCCTGCGGATCTCAGCCCAGTCCTCCACTGACAACAACTCCCTTCTCCTCTCGGCTCATGCACCGAGAGTCGTTCGAAGGGGGTCAGAATTCAGGCGTCGACACGGGGTCAGTTTTCACGCGTCGCCGACA
>NZ_JBKQOI010000223.1:0-4135 GCF_052145595.1 Mycobacterium sp.
ACTCGGGTCAGGCCTGCATCTCGGTGGAGCGGGTGTACGTCGAGGCACCGGCCTATGACCGGTTTGTCGCACTGCTCACCGAGCGGGTGCGGTCGATCAGGCAGGGGGTCGACAACGGTTCGTACTCGGCGGATATCGGCACTTTGGTCACCGAGCAGCAGGTCGAGATCGTGAGGAGCCACGTCCAGGATGCCGTGGCCCGCGGGGCCACGATCGCGATTGGCGGAAAGACGACCGGCAACGGCGGGTTCTTCGAGCCCACGATTCTTCTCGACGTCGATCATTCGATGGCCTGCATGCGCGAGGAGACTTTCGGCCCGACGATCCCTGTGATGAGGGTCGCCGACGAAGAAGAGGCGATCCGGTTGGCAAACGACTCCCAGTACGGGCTGTCGGCCACGGTGTGGACCAAGGACATCGCTCACGGACGCGACATCGCACACCGGCTCGAGGTCGGCGCGGTGAACATCAACGACGCCTACTCGAACCTGTTCTGCTTCCCCCTGCCACATGGCGGCTGGAAGAGCTCCGGCCTCGGGTCCCGGCTGGGCGGCCCCCAGGGTATCCGGAAGTACTGCCGTCAGCAGGCCATCACGACGCCACGCGTGCCGAGGATGGAGAACCAACTGCTGTGGTACCCCTACTCGCACCGGCGAGGCCGCACCGTTGGCGCATTGCTGCGCCTGTTCGTGGCCCGCGATGTCCGGCGGCGATTACGGCGGGCCGGTAGCCGAAACCACGGTCACGCGTCGCTTGCCTCCGGGGCGAAGTAGAGGTCGGGAATCCGCCGCCACGCTTCGAGCAGGCGCTTCTCCTCCGTGCTGCCATGGCCTGGTTTGCTGGCCGCAGCTCCCAGCATCGAATTGATCACCACCATGCAGAATTCGGGGAATCGTTTGTGGGCGGCGCGCTTCTCGCCGAGCAGCGCCTTGCACAGGTCGAGGTTCGCGCGCGCGAACTCGCGTTCCAGGGGTTTGAGGTAGTCGCGCATGTCGGGATCGTGTCGGGCAGCAATGAGCAACTCGAGGGAGGCTCCACCCAACGGGCCGGAAACGACCTGCCAGAGCAGCGAAGCCCAGTCCTCCCCGTCGAGCGTCTCGGTGGCACGCAGCCGCGCCTCGCCGACCTTCGTGGCATACAAGCGGCGTGCCGCCGCGCTGATGAGCTCGCCCCGGGAGCCGAAGTAGTGCAACAGGACCCCGCGAGAGACACCGGCTTGCTTTTGCACCTCGAGCGTGGTGGTTGCCGCGTAGCCGCGCTCGATCAGGATCGAAACCGTGGCGTCAAGCAGCTTCCGTTCCGCGGCCTGACGACGCTCGCGCTGACTGATCCGGATCGGCGGGGTAGCGGTCGAACTCCTTGCAGTCAAGGTGAACTCCTCAAGTTGTGCGGCAAATTGACACAGTACAGAAAATAGCGCTAGCCTCAATACTAGTCACGATTGACTATTTATGCACGCTTGAGCGGCGCTGAGTGGAGACGGACATGACGACTGGCCCGTTGTCCGGTGTGAAGGTTCTCGAAATAGCCGGGATCGGACCGGGGCCCTTCTGCGGAATGCTGCTTGCGGATCTGGGCGCCGATGTGGTGCGTGTCGATCGCCCGGGTGGCGGCGGCATGCAACTAGTGCCGTGGGCCGACGACCTGCTCAACCGCGGAAAACGCTCGATCGCCGTCGATCTCGCCAAACCCGGCGGGGCGGAGACGGTGCTGTCACTGGTCGAGCATGCCGACATCCTGTTCGAGGGATTCCGCCCCGGGGTGGCCGAGCGTCTTGGCATCGGACCCGAACCATGCTTGGCGCGCCGACCCCAATTGATCTACGGACGCATGACCGGATGGGGTCAGGACGGCCCGATCGCGCATACCGCCGGCCATGACATCACCTACATCGCACCCACCGGCGCCTTGCACGCGATCGGGCAGGCCGGTGGTCCCCCGCAGATCCCGCTCAACCTCGTCGGCGACTTCGCCGGTGGAAGCATGTACCTGCTGGTGGGCATGCTCGCTGCCCTGGACGGGGCCCGACGAAGCGGCCGCGGCCAGGTGGTCGACGCGGCGATCGTCGATGGCACCGCTCATCTGATGACCATGATCTACAGCTGTTATGCGGCGGGAGTCTGGTCCGATGAACGCGGCACCAACCTCGGTGATGGCGGTTCGCCATTCTACGGCGTCTATCAGACCTCGGACGCAAAGTTCATGGCCGTCGGGGCGCTTGAACCGCAGTTCTATGCCGAGTTCTTGCGAGTACTCAAACTACCGCCGGACCCCAACGCGCAATTCGACCGCAACGCGTGGCCGCAGCTGCGAGCCAAGATCAGCGACGCCTTCGCCGCGCGCCCTCAACAGGAGTGGGCAACGATATTCAGCGACAGCGACGCCTGCGTGGCACCCGTACTCGGCATGTCCGATGCGCCGGGCCATCCGCAATTGGCAGCCCGCAAAACCTTTTTCGTCGGCAATGGCATAACCCAGCCATCCCCGGCCCCGCGTTTCTCGCGCACTCCGGCAGTGGTGGACAGCCCACCTTGCGTACCCGGCCAGCACACCGACGAGGTGCTCGCCGATTGGCTGAACTGAGCATTGACCGGCAGCGGTCCTGTCCACAAATTAAAACAGTCATATTTGACTATTTCTGGTCCGTCCCAACAATTGCGGATCGGGTTATTCAGGCCGCGTCGAGCTCGCTCATGCGAGGCTCCGCTCCCCACCGCGCAGCCACCGCCCACGCCTCCTCGTTCGACATCAGTCGGTTCGCGTCGCTCACCACATCATCCCCAAACCTCATGCACCGGCGCAGCTCGCCGGAGGCCTCGACAGGCAGAGTGCACCGTCCGGCCGTGATCGATGACGGCTCCCACCTCACGCGCGATTGGCATGTCGACGCTGTAGCGCTCTACCAGCTCCATTACGTCAGACCCACACAGCAGTTGCTCCAAGCACCGTCACTCGCATTCCTGGACCTCCTCGTTGAAAGCGAACCCGGCTAGCCTGAATCCACGTGTGTCACGAACGGGGAGCGTGATAGGCAAGCTTCCGTAGGCGGTGCTGTGCAGAAGATGAAGGGTGTTGGCCCTTCGCAGTCGCGATCGTGAGTCCTGCGTGGGTCACGGACCAGAAGATGTTGATGTTGCCAATGTCAGGCTGGAGGGGTCGGCCGGCTCGCTCCTTGATTGTTTTGCCCTTCGTGGCTTGTGCCTCTTCTGCGGCCAGTCGACACCAGAGGACCGGCCGATCTGGCTTAAGAGATGACATGTGTAGCGGACCCCCTCAGCTCAGATCTCGATGTCGCACTGACGCGGAGCTTATGTTCGCGCCCCGCTGGCAGCACTTCACCGCGGCATTTCGTTGACCAGCAGCAGGCCGTCGAGGCGCGTCTGGCCCCTTGGGGACCGGTGCCCGACCAGCGCTACCAACGCCCTACTGCGAACTACTGATCCGAGCACCCCAACGCCCCGCCCCCGTTTCACGGCGTCTGACTATCTCAAGCAGATGGCTCGGCTCGGCGTCACGCATGCGTGAAGGCGCCCGGCATTTCCGCAGCCGCCGGGCTAACGCCGGAGTTCGCTGGCGAGTGGTCGTATCGGTTGTCGTATATACCCCCGATGGGTACTGAAAGGCGGCTGCGGACGGCCCCCGACCGTCCGCTAGCCCGTGAGCGTCGCCATCACCGGGCCGGGCTCAGCAGCGAATCCATGCCCGCAACCGCGGCGCGCCGAACCTGTTCGATCACATCGACGTATCCCGTCGTCACAGAAATCGAGCTATGACGCAGAATGCGCTGCACCGTTGCTGCCTCGACACCCATCGCGAACAACAACGTGGCACACGAATGTCGAAGGTCGTGCAGCCGAATGCTTCGCACATCAGCTCGTCGGCACAGCGTCCAGAACGCTCGGTTGACGTCCCTCGGTTCGAGAGGTGTCCCGTTCTTTGTCGTGAATACAAGACCGAGTTTGTTGGCATCGAATGGATCGCCGAAATAGGGATTCCTGTCCGAGGCAGCCGTGCAGATGGTCACGGTCCGCCATCTTGGCGTGTTCTTGCCGCGCTCGTCGGTGCCGGTGCCTTGCGATGCCAGTCTGTGGCGGACTCATACGCCTGGCCCACCCGCAGCACCAGCGCGTCCGCG
>NZ_JBKQOI010000224.1:0-24357 GCF_052145595.1 Mycobacterium sp.
CCTCGAGGTAGGCGTTGTTCGCTTCGGTGAAGCCACTCAGTTTCGGATAACGCGACAGCGGTAGCGCAAGGCTGCGATTGTCGACTCCAGCCGTTTGCGCAAAGCGCATGAAACCCGGCTCGGCGAAGTCGGTGAGCTCGCGTGCCACCTCGTCCTGGTTGTATCGGTGCGCTGTGAACGCCACCGCGGTGCCGGCGATGTGCGGGGCGCCGCGGCCATGAAGGGCAGCCCGGTTCGCGGATGTGGAAAACGTTGTTGCGGTCATGCCTATGGCGACGACCCTTGCCCCGCCAAAGGTTCATCGGATCGTGGGCAAGTGAACTTAAACACATTCACTCGCGATGTTGAACCTTGGCGTTCAGCGAGATACGCCTTCAGGTTTGGTCGGGGGCTGTAAGCGATCTATGGAAAATGCCTGCTGTGAGTGGGGATACATCGAATTTGGGGAGGGGCTAACGAGTGTGATTGCGGGAGTCGTTGGCACGCAGGCACTTTCAGGGTACTTTCAGGGTCGGGAAGTACCAACGCCGTCATTGAGCGGCCAGGGCATCAATTAGCCGGTTCATCACCGCGCCGGCGTCCTGGCGGGCCTGACCGTGCTGTTGGGAACGAGCAATGTAGAGCGTGGCCTCGCGCATGGCGCCCAACATCGTCAGGGCGGTGGCCTCCACCGGCTGGGGCGGGATGCGGCCGGTCTCAATGGCGCTCGTGAGCAGGGCGATGTTGTAGCGGTTGCCGATCTCGGTCCATCGCGACGAGCCCAGCACCGCGGGGGCATCGACCAGCACTATCCGTTGCACCTCGGGGTCGGAGCAGGCATCGAGCCAAAACCCGGCACCCAGCCGCATGACCTCCAGAGGATCGGTTTGTCCGGCAGCCGCGATCGCCTCGCCCATGCGGGCCGCCACTTCCCCCTCAATGCGCTCAAACACCGCCGCGAACAACTCGGTCTTGTCGGCGAAGTGGTGATAGAGGGCACCGCGAGTCACGCCTGCCGCGCGCACGATCGTCTCCAAAGCCACCTCGCTGAAGCCGTGCTCGGCGAACAACGGCCGAGCCGCCCCGATCAGCGCCTCGCGCGTTTCCGCGGCGCGCTCGGCTTGCGTGCGGCGATTCTCGTCCATCAATCCCCGCCTTTCATACATACGGTATGTATCTTCGTACATACCGTATGTAGGTTGTTGCCGGATCGTAGCTCAGGAGTGTGCGATGCCCATCATCGATCTGCCCCAGGGCCGAGTTCAGTATCGACTCGCCGGACCCGGTGACAGTGCGCACCCACCGGTGGTGCTGCTCTACGGGCTGCTGGTCAACTGCGAGCGGTGGACCGAGGTGGCTGACGACCTCGCCGCGCGCGGAATACGCTCGTATGCGCTCGACCTCCCGCTGGGATCGCATTCCCTAGCGCTTCGGCCGGATGCAGACCTGACTCCACGCGGGGTCGCGCGGCTAATCATCGCGTTCCTCGAAACGCTCGGATTAACCAACGTCACTCTGGTGGGTAACGACACTGGAACTGCGTTGTGTCAGTTCGTCATCGACATTGACGACACTCGGATCGCCCGTTTAGTGCTGACTGATGGCGACGCGTTCGATCAGTTCCCGCCGCGGTCGTTAAGGCCGGTCTTCAAGCTGGGTCGCCGACCCGCGGGCGTTCATGCGCTGATGTCAATGATGCGGCCCACCTGGATCAGGGACCGCGTTCATGGCCAGAACGTGTCCAAGCCCCTAGAGGCTGCGTTGACCCGACGATGGATCGCCCCGGCCCTAGCCGACCGTGCCGTACGACGCGATACCGCCAAGTTCCTGCGCGGCGTCGACCCCGCCGAGCTGCTTGACGTGTCGACCCGGCTGGGCCGATTTACCAACCCTGTCGTGATGTTGTGGGGCGGCGCGGATCGCTTTTTCACGATCGACCTCGCCCACCGCTTGTGTGAAGCATTCCCGAACGCTCAGCTTGTCGAAATACCCGACGGGCGAACGTTTATCCCGCTCGACCAACCGCAGCGGGTCGCCAACGAAATCCAGTCCGTGCTGGAATGCCGATGAGTATAAGTCCCGTCGACGAGTAGGTCGCCGCCGGCGAGCCGGACGCAGTCGTCCGGCGCTCAGCACGGAAACCAGTGCGTGTTGGCGCGGCGCACACGGCAAGACGAGCGGAAGGAATGCGATGACGAGATCCAGCTCAGCAAGCACGGCTCACATGACGGGCCGGGATGGTCCCGAAGCGGCTCGGATGCAAGGGTTCCTGCGCCGCACCGCGGTTGCTCTGGCGGTCGGGTTCGGGGCGCACGCCATGGACCACGTACACCGCGGAATGTCCGCGGCGACGATGGTCGTCATGATCGGCGGAGGCGCGGAGGCGCTGTCGATCGCCATTGCGGTGTTCATGGTGCTGACGCGTCGGGCCTGGGCCGCCCAGGTGGCAATCGCCGTCGGCTTCGGTACCGCACTGGCGTCCGCCTATGGACATTTGCTGCCGACATTCCTGCCTGGCTTGCAGGACAGTTTCGTCTCACCCCCGCATTCAGGCGTGACATGGTTTTCGTGGATAAGCTTGATCGCGGCGATGAGTGCCGGGATGCTTTTTGGGTTTGCGGGCCTCCGGACGATACGGCATCAGCACACGAGCGCGCCTCCGCGATAAGGCAGTGGCGTTGGGGCGCGCGTGACTATTGAGTTCCGGGGACGTCGAGGTTGGCTTGTTGCTCCGTCAGCAGGCCCTGTTGCTCGTCTTGCTGAGCTTGCTGGTTGTCCAGTTGCTCTTGCTCTTCGGCCTGCTGTTCGGCCTCGTCGGTCTCCTGCTGGTTCAACAACTGTTGCTGCAGTTGGGCCTCGTCGTCGTCATCGTCGGTGGCGAACCCGCCGGCGCCGACGAGATTCGGTAGCTCGGTGGCCCGGTCTACCAGTCGCACCGAGCCCGCTGCGACAACGGTGTTGGCGTCATGGGTCTGCGCACTGTCGAATAGCACCAGTGACGGGACCCCATGAACTGGTCCGGGCTGAGAGTCGGTCCACTAGGTGCAGGTAGCAGCGTAACTGGCTTTGGGTCTTAGTAGCCAAGCGTTGACGGCTCGGTGCGGTGTTAGTTCAGGGTGAGGGGCTGGTGATGATGTTGGCGAGCCATTGCTGGGCGGGGGTGATGTCGAGTCCCGGCCAGATCGTGGCGATGTAATTGTCGGGGCGCAGCAGGACGGTGAACGGGGTATCGGTCCCGAATAGCTCGGTGACGCGGGGGTAGAGGGGCACCACGGCGCTGTCGACCCACGCTGCCAGGTCCGGGTCGAGATGGGTGGTCGGATCCTCTTGTGGTTGTTGCCCGTCGGAGAATTGCACGAGGTGGAACTTCGGCGCGCTGAACCGGTCGAAGACGTTGGATCCGTCGACCAGGAGGTAGGGCATCCGGTCACCGGGCTGGACTGTGAAGTGGCCGTGGTGGGGGCTCTGGCTCAGTGACTGGTCGCGGTAGGAGATGGCGGTTTCGGCCATGGACGGGAACATGATTTCGCGGACCGGCTCGAAGCTGGTGATCAGTTTGGCGAAGCCGGGCAGGGCGTAGCGGCGAAACAGCTGCATCGACCAACTGTCACCGGCGATCACGTCGAAGAAGCGGTCGGTGGAGCGCACCAGGTGGCGGGCGTTGGCCAGGCGCTCCTCGTTGTAGGTGTCCAGCAGTGCGGGCGTGGCGCCGGCGCGCAGGACCAGGGCGAGTTTCCAGGCGAGGTTGTAGGCATCCTGGATGCCGGTGTTCATGCCTTGCCCGCCGGCGGGGGTGTGCACGTGGGCGGCGTCGCCGGCCACGAACACCCGCCCGACACCGAACTTCTCCACGTGGCGGGTGTGCACCTTGTACTTGGAGAACCAGTTGAGTTTGGTGATCGCCATCGGCCGGGCGACGAGGCGTTGAGTGCGTTCGGCGATCACCTCGAACCCGATGTCCTCGCCGACGCCCTCGCCTTGGCCGCGGGCGTCGAAGTCGGGCACGTTTCCGGTGAACCGCCAATGGTTGGGTTCCTTGAAGGGGGCCATCAGCACGTAGGCGTTCTTGCCGAAGGCGCCGATCAATGTCGAGCCGTCGTTGTTGATCTCGGCGTCGGGGACATCCAGGGTCATCTCGACATCGGCGACGTAGAACAGCCGGGGGTAGGTCGAGCCGTCAAACCCCAACGCCAACTGTTCGCGCACCGGGCTGGAGGCGCCGTCGCACCCGACGAGATAGCGCGCCGTGAGCTGTGTGGTTGCGCCGTCAGCGGATGTCACGTCTGCGGTGACGCCGCGGTCGTCCTGGTGGAAGTCGACCAGCTCGGTGCGCCACTGCACGTCGGCGCCGTGGGCGCGCGAATAGTCATAGAGCAGGTGCTCGTTTTTGCTTTGCTCCAAGACCAGGAAGTACGGGAAGGGAGTGAACTTTTGACCCATTTCGGAGAAGTCGGGTTTGGCGGCCAGCTTGCCGTCGCTGAGGATGGCCACCTTGGTCAGCGGTTGCCCCTCGGAGCGCGCTTGCTGCGCCAGCCCGATCTGGTCGTAGATCTCCATCGTGCGGGCGTGCACGACCAGTGCTTTGGAGAACTCGGTGGGTCCGTCCTTGCGGTCGATGATGGTGAAACTCAGCCCGTAGCGCAGGCACTGGGCGGCCAGCGACAGCCCGGTGGGGCCGGCTCCGACGATGACGACGTCGCAATCGGACATGGGTCCTCGCTTCTGCCTTGGCGGGTGGAATTCTTGACGTGCTGAATTCTGCATGGATAGAATTCCGGTGTCAAGAGCGGAAGGCGCCACCGATGACCCAGCGACGCACCCACACCGGACGGCGACCGGGCCCCAACACCACGCGGGCGTTGATCGAGGACACCGCGCGCAAACTGTTCGCCGAACTGGGCTACGAGCGCACCTCACTGCGGCAGGTCGCACTGCAGGCCGGGGTGGACCCGACGCTGGTCAGCCATTACTTCGGCGCCAAACGGGACTTGTTTCTGGCCGTGGTCGAATTGCCGTTCAACCTCGCCGTCGTTATCGACGTTATCGTCGCCGATGATCAGGCCACCGCGGGCCGGCGACTGGCCGCGTTGGTGCTCGGCGTTCTCGACGATGAGGTTCGCCGGCGACCGTTGTTGGGCATAGTTCGCGCCGCGACCGCAGAACCCGAAGCCGCCGCGCTGGTGCGCGACTTCTTGACCCGCAACGTCATCACCCCCATCGCTGCGCGGCTTGGCACCGACGACGCCGACTACCGCGCAGCCCTGGTGATGTCACAGATCATGGGCTTCACGCTGACGCGCTACGTCGTCGGCATCGACGCCCTGGCCCACCGCGACCGCGAGGCTGTCACCGTCGACCTCGGCGGAACATTGCAGCGCTACCTGTTCGGCGAACTCAGTCCCTGACCAGCCGGTCCTGCCCCGGCCGGCGCCCCGTTCCACCCCGACCCAACCACGTGTGAGAGGAGACCGCCATGACCGTTCGGCGAGTGATCATGGACCTGATGTACCGCATCGGTCGACCGATCTGGGATACCCCCACCCCGCAAGAAGTGCGCGACGTCATTGAGGGCCCTGCAGCACTGCCACCGGGGCGCGCGCTGGATCTCGGGTGCGGCACCAGCACCAACGTGGCATATCTGGCCCAACACGGCTGGGACGCCACCGGGGTCGACTTCTCTCCCAAAGCAATTGAAATCGCCAAACGCGAAGCCGCCGGGGTCCCGGGTGCGACGTTCATCGAGGCTGACGTGACCAAACTCGCCGAGTCCGGCATCACCGGGCCCTTCGACCTCGTCATCGACAACGGCTGCTACCACTCCCTGTCAGCGCAGGGCAGGGCCGCCTACGTGCCCGAAGTGGCCGCCGTCATGAAGCCCGGCGCCCCGTTCATGATGTGGGAAGGAATGATGATCGCCGACAACGAGATCCCCGACCGCTTCAGACAGGCATTCGACATCGAACGCATCGAGCCCAAGAGCTTCACGATCCACCGGTTCGGAAGGACATTCACCAAAAACAAAGCCAACTGGTACTGGCTGCGCCGACACGACTCACCCGGGGATGAACCTCGACCATGACAACGCGTCGACGACGCCGAAGCCGACCCGAAGGCCTTTGTGGCAACAGTGCTTGAAGGGCTTTGTGCAACAGTGGGTAGCCGCGCATCACTGAGGGTCGGTCATCGGTGGGTACATCTCGCTGCGTAGCTAGCTGGGGGCAGGTAGCCCAGGCCGGAGTGGCGTCGCCGGTGGTTGTAGTCCTGTTTCCAGTCGCTGATCACCACTCGGGCCTGGGCCAGGGACCAAAATGTATTAATGTTCAGGCATTCGTCACGCACCCGGGCGTTGAAGGACTCGACATACCCGTTTCGCCAGGGCTGTCCAGGTGGGATGAAATGCAGGCCAACGTGTTCGGCGGCCCAGTCAGCCATAGCAGCACAGGCCATTTCGGGTCCATTGTCGCACCGCAGCACGGCAGGATAGCTGCCTCGATCAACCGCGAGGCGATCCAGTTCGCCGATGAGGTCCTCACCGGTAATGGAACGCTCGACCAGGCCGCCGAGGCATTCGCGGGTGTGTTCGTCGATGATCGACACGATCTTGATCGGCCGCCCATCGGTGGTGGCGTCGAACTGGAAATCGGCCGCCCACACCCGGTTGGGTGCATCCGCTATCGGAGCAGCACTGGTGGTCGAGGTGCCGTGACGCTTGCGTCGTCGCCGCTGCGGAACCCGCAGCCCCTCCTCACGCCATAGTCGCTGCACCTTCTTATGGTTCACCTGCCAGCCCTCCCCGCGGGCGTCGTGATAGGCAGGCCGAAAACCGCGACGCGGATGATTCCTCGCGTACTCGCGCAACCAGGTCCGCAACGCGGCGTCAGGGTCGGCCGGCGTGGTCGATACGGGCCGGTGTCGCTGGGTAGAACGGTGCTGCCCGGTCACCCGACAGGCGAACCGCTCACTGATCCCCAACACTCGCTGGAGGTGAGCAACTGCCGCCCGCCGACGCTCCGGGCTTAGAAGTTTCCCCGCGCGATCTCCTTAAGCGCGGCCTTCTCCAGTTCAGCATCGGCCAGCAGCCTCTTGAGCGTGGAGTTCTCCCGCTCCAGGGCCTTAAGCCGTTTCGCGTCATTGGCCGTTAACCCACCGAACTGGTTGCGCCAGCGGTGATACGTCTGCTCGGACACCCCCAACTGACGACACACCGCCGCGAGATCCTTTCCCTCACTGAGCAACCGGTCCGCCGTAGTCAACTTCCGCACAACCTGCTCCGGGCTGTGCCGCTTCCTCATCGCCATGATCGTGTCGAGCCTTCCTGCCCAAATTTTGGGCCGCAAGACTCTCATAAGTCCGGACCAACGCAGTGGGGTCAGGTCACCAGCATCGCGACGGCCGCGGCCCCCGCGAGAATCGCCTTTGTCAGCCTGACTTGTCGACGCCGAGCGTCGGCCGTTCTGATCTGATGGGATGGGTAGTCGGTGTTTGTTGCCATCCCGTATTTTTGCGCCTCGTTGTTAGCAACAGGCTGGATCGCACTTATCGATCCGCTGTGAGGACGGATTCGTTAAACGTATTGCGCCACGCCGTTGCCGAACGACCAGTTCTCCTTTGCCACCTCGGTGAGCACGATCATCACATCCTGCGGCCGAACGCCGGCTTGGGTGTTGAGCCGTTCGACGAGGGTGGCGTAGAACTGCTGCTTCAATTCCACGGTGCGCCCGATGTTGAGGGTTATGTCGATGATGAAAGCCTGGGCGGACCGGTCGATACCGAGGTATGCCGGATCAATGCGCAAGGAGTCGGCGTTGTGAGCGGTGATGATCTGAAACTTGTCGCCGTCCGGGACGTTGAGGACGTCGGCCATGGCCCGGTAAACGATGTCCCCGATGAGGCTGCGCCGCTCGGGTTCGATGGTGTTTGGCAGGTCGATTCTGACGAGAGGCATTGGGAGAGTTTACGGAATCGGGCGGGCGCGGTCGATGCCCTTAGGCGGACCCGACGATGAAGGGACGGTGTAATTCCTGTGTGAGGGACTGGATTTGGCGGGTCAACTCGGTGTTGGTTTTGAGCTCCAGCTCCTGAGCGCCATAGTCGTGGTCGGCTTTAGCCTGCTGGAAGGCAGCCTGGCGGTTCTGGCCGATCATGACGAACGTCGACAGGAATATCGCTTCGAGTGACACGGTCAGAGCCAGTATCGGCCACGGGTACTGTTCCAATAGCGCGATCCACACGGCGAAAAGGATCACGTGGATGAAGACGAAGTTCATCGAGCCGGCAAATGCGGTGATGTGATCGGCCAGTCGCAGGTGAAATCTCTCACTTCGCCTCTTGGCCTCCGCCAGCACGGCTGGATGGTGGATCTGACTATCGCGCACCAACCGCTGAGGAATGAGTTGGGGGACATGCCGATCGGTGTTGGATCGTGGGGTCGTCACGTTCATTCCTTCCGGGTCGAGAGGGACTTATTCTTGCTTCTTCGCGATGTCGGATAACCGTGTCTCGACACGAGATTAACGAGGCGAATCAGTCTCTCGCACAGCGGTGTTCGCTGGCGGATGAAGCACTGGCCGAAATCGAGCTCGAGCTTCAGCTGATCGTCACCGGGATACCGTTGAGGGCACCGTTGCCCGATGGTTCGTCGAGGAACGTCGGCGGGGACAGCACGTTGGTGTTGGCGCCCGGTGAGCCGTTGGCCACCGACATGCGAGTTCCCGGCTTGCCGTGCCCCCAGCCGTGCGGCATCGATACCACGCCGGGCATGATCGCGTCGGTGACCTCGACGGGCACCTTGATCTCGCCGGCCGCCGATTTCACCGTCACGACGTCGTTGTCGGCGATGCCGCAGCGGGCCGCATCGTCCGGGTGGACCAGCAGCGTGCACCGGTCCCTGCCCTTCATCAGCGCGGGCACGTTGTGCAGCCAGGTGTTGTTCGATCGCAGGTGTCTGCGGCTCACCAGGACCAACGACTCGGTGGGCCGTTCCACGCGCTCGGCCAGCCGCCGCAGGTCGTCGAGCAGGTATTGCGGGGCGAGCCGGATCTTCTTGTCGGGAGTGCCGAGGATCTCCGGCAGCTGCGGCACCATCGGTCCGAAGTCGATGCCGTTCGGATTGGCCTTGAGCATGTCCAGTGTGAGCCCGCCCGGGTTCTCGCCGTACCGGTCCCCGAATGGGCCCGTTCGCAGGGTGAGATCCAGCATCCGCTCCGGGCCGCCGTGGTCGTAGAGCTTGCGGATCTCCGCACCGTCGACTCCGCGGGTGAAGGCCAGGTAATCGAAGAAACCGTCGTCGATCGCTGCGACGTCGACGTCCTCGGCCGGTGTGCCGGTGCACAGGCCGGTCAGCCGGATCAAGATCTCCCACTCCTGCGGGCGGTCGCCGGGGTCAAACACCGGAGCCGAGTAGTTCGCGATGCTGTGAATCGCGAACTGCAGGACCAGGTCGTCGTGGTGGGGCTGCTCGAGCGGTGACAGACCGGGTAGGATCACGTCGGCATGCCGGGTTGTCTCGTTGAGCCAAAGGTCAACGGAGATCATCGCTTCCAGCATCGGCAGCGCCTCGTCGAGCTTGTCACCACCGGGCGTGGACAACACCGGGTTGCCCGCGATCGTGATCAGCGCTTTGAGCTGCCCGTCGCCGGGTGTGGCGATCTCTTCGGCCATACACGACACCGGCGCCTGGCCGAGGACCTCCTTCGCACCCCGCACCCGGGTACGCCAGCGACCGAATTCGGGGACACCCCCCTCCAGGCCCGGCAGCGGCTGGGTGGTGATCGACCAGGCCGCCGGCTTGGGAAACATCGCGCCGCCCGGCGTGTCGAAATGGCCGGTCAAAATGTTGATGACGTCGACCAGCCAGCTGGCCAGGCTGCCAAACTCCTGATTGCACAGGCCAATTCGCCCGTATACCACCGATTTCTCGGTGCCGGCAAGCTCGCGGGCGAGCCGGCGGATGCGGTCTTCGTCGATACCGGTGACGGCACTCACCCGGCTGGGCGGCCAGTCCGCGACGACCCGGCGCATGGTGTCGACACCGTCGACGTGGGGTCCGGCATTGACCAGGTCCTCGTCGAAGAGCGTGTGCGCGACGGCCAGCAGCAGCGCCGCGTCGGTGCCCGGAACGATTGGCAACCACTCATCGGCGTGAGCGGCGGTGACGGTGCGCACCGGGTCGATCACGATCACCCTGCCGCGTTTGCGAATCGCGTCGATCAGGCCCATCACGTCGGGTGCGGCCAGCAGGGAACCCTGCGACGCGGCGGGATTGGCGCCCATGATCACCAGCAGGTCGGTGCGTTCGATGTCGGGCACCGGGAAGCTCCACCAGCCGCCGTACATCAGGTGCGACGACAGGTTCTTTGGCCATTGGTCGACCGTTCCCGGCGAATAGGTGACCGGCATCCCCGACATGCCCAGCAACACACCGGCGTAGCGGGCCAGTGAGAACGAGTGCGCCAGCGGGTTGCCGGTGTAGGCGGTGACCGCACCGATTCCGTACTTGCGGATCACCGGCGTCAGCAACTCGGTGCAGCGGCGAAACGCCGCATCCCAGCTGGCCTCCTGCCAACGTCCGTCGACCTTGATCATCGGGTGGCGGATGCGGTCCGGGTCGTCGTGCAGCGCGGCCAGTGATACGCCCTTCGGGCAGATGTGTCCGCGGCTCCACACGTCGTCGCGGTTGCCGCGGATGCTGGTGACTTTCCCGTTTTTGGGGCCGCCCTCGACACGAATCTCCAAGCCGCACATAGCTTCACACAGTGGACAGGTACGCAGATGCCTGCCGTCGTCGCCGGTCGCCACCCACCCACTGTATTCCGCTACTGCTGGTATCGGAAGTGGGCAAAATTCAGCCGTCAGGATGCCCAGGGCCCGACGCCACCGACCTTGTCGATGCGGACGCGGGTGAGGAACCCCGGCGGTGCGCCGTCCGGCGGGAACTTCATGTCCGGGTTGCCGAGAATCGGGTTGAGCTCCTTCAGCAGCTCGGGGGCGCCGCCCTCGACGATCCGCGCGGTTCCGGTGATGGACAGGTAGGGCCGCATCCCCTGGCTCGGCCCGTCGAGCGACAAGATCGTGACGGCCACCCGGGGATCGTTGCGGACGTTGCGCACCTTCTTGTGTTCGGCGAGGTGGGCGGTGACGAGCTCGTCTCCGTCCGGCGTCGACCGCAGCGCGACCCAGACCACACTCACTTGGGGGTTGCCGTCGGGATTGAGGGTGACCAGCGTGGCGTCGGCACCATTACCGATGAGGTTCCGCGCGGCGTCGTTGAGTTTCATGCGTTGTTATACGGTCACGCGTGGCGTTTCATTCCCTCCGCCGGCTTCGAGGGCGAGCGGCCATAGAATCGGCGTCGCCGGCTCCACGTTTTACTCAGCGTGCACACCCAGTTACCAGTGGGAGGCGATTGATCGTGACCGATCTGCTTGATGCCGTGCTAGCGGCGCACGTGGGGCTCGAGCGGTGGGGGCGATTCAGCACCATCGAGGCGACCATCGTCAGTGGCGGCAAGCTCTGGCAGATCAAAGGCCAACCACAAGATCCCACGCCGCGCCGAATGACTGTTGCGCTGCAGCGCGAATGGGCATCAGTTCAGCCGTTTGGTGCGGCAGACCAGAAAACCGACTTCGCGCCGCAACGCATCGCCATCGAAAAGCTTGACGGCCGCGTGGTCGCCGAACGAAGCAATCCGCGAGAATCTTTCACCGGTCACGACCTCACAACACCATGGGATCCATTGCAGCGCGCCTACTTCAACGGCTACGCGCTGTGGACTTATCTGACCACCCCCTTCCTGATGACGCTGCCTGGGTTCACCGTCACCGAAATTGATCCGATCGAGGATGGCGGTCAGCGCTGGTCTGGACTGCAGGCACATTTCCCGGTCAACATCGCTAGCCACAGCAGCCTGCAGGAGTTCTACTTCGACGGCGACTTCCTGCTGCGCCGCCACGACTACCGCGTCGACGTCGCCGGCGGGTTCGCCGCGATCCAATACGTCTACGACATGGTCGAGGCCGACGGAATCAAGCTGCCGTCCAGGCGCCGGGCGTACCGGTGCGATACCGACGGCCGTCTCCTGGCCGACGAACTCATGGTGTCAATCGACGTCAGCGATATCCACCTGACATAGAGATGCGTTCCAGCCGTGGCGGTTTCGTTTCGGATAGCCGAAATCCGCCCCGGTGGCAACCGGGGCGGATTTCCTGTGGCTACCGGGTTTCCACCGCGCTCACGCCGCTGCGGGCTTCGATGGCCTTAACGCTGTGGACGAACGCCTTTCGCAAAGAGCTCTTGGCGACGGTTCCCAGCAGGCCCGAAAGAACCCGTCCTTTGAAATTCTTGCCCTCGCGAACTATGACGACATCTACGGCAGTCGTTCCGTTGAGCTGCCGCCTCAAGGTGTAGGTATAGCCCGAGGCTCCGCCGAACATGTTGGAGTCGGTGGTCGTGAGCTCGACGCGGTTTGGATCGGACCAGTCGTAGTGCAGCCGTTCCCAGACGCCGCCTGAGCCCTCGGTTACGTCGGCCTCATGGGGGCCTTGGTGATGCACCTTCAGGCACCCGTCGGCGCTGTTCGGAAAGAGCTTCGCCCGGCCCGGTCCGAAGTCCGTGAGCCCGGCGATGAACTGCTCGGGGGTCGACGTTGTCGTCTCGTGAAACTGGAGTGTGGACATTTCGTGAAACCTTCTTTCCGACAGGGATTTTTGTGTGTTGTCGCCGCTCGGCCGATCAGTTGAATTGGTCATCCGCGCGGCGCCTACCACCATGAGCGCAGCGCGCGCGTTGCGAATTCCGGCAAGCGGATCAACAGCCTGACCCAATCGATCGTGGTATTGGCAGGGACAGTCTTAACATCTGGTGATGGCACAGAGGGTCAACTCGCTTGGTGATTACCTGCGCGCGCGGCGCCAACAGGTTCGTCCCGAAGATCTCGGGTTGGTCACCGGCCCGCGCCGGCGCGTGCCGGGCTTGCGCCGCGAAGAGCTGGCGACCCTTTCCGGCATCAGCGCCGCCTATTACCTACGACTCGAGCAGGGCCGCGACACGCATCCATCCGCACAAGTTGTGGACGCCCTTGCACAAGCTCTGCAGCTCGATGTCAAAGCAACGGAACATTTGCATCGACTTGCGACTACGACCAGCAAACGCAGGCCTCAATCCGCTGTAGAGACGGCGGCGAACAGACTAGACCAACTGATTAATCAGTTTTCCATGCCGGCGATTGTGGCCAGCAGGTTCCAGGACGTGCTGGCAGCCAATCCCTGTGCCCGCGCGCTGTCACCCGGTTTCACACCCGGACAAAACTTCCTGCGCTGGCGCCTCCTGGAACCGGCTGCCCGCGAGCTCTTCGTTAATTGGGACGAGGCGACCGAAATAGCGGTGAGCGGGTTGCGCGAGGCGGCCGGTGGCGATATGGGTGATCCTCGGTTGCGGGCTTTGATCGACGAGCTGTCGGCCGCCAGCGATCGCTTCCGTGAGCTGTGGGCGCGCGCGGATGTCGGTTACCGCACCGGCATTTTCCACTTCCGTCATCCCCACGTTGGCGACCTGCAGCTACACCGGAACACGCTCAACGTTCCCCACTCGGGTGGGCAGCAACTGCTGATTTATCACGCCGAGCCCGGCAGCCAATCCGCCAAGGCGCTCGAGGAACTCCGGTCCCTGGCGACCTCGGTTTAGCCTCGCAGGGCTGGGGCTGAGCACCCGTTCCGGCCCTACATCGTCAGGTAACGGCCCGGCAATCGTTTGCGCTCTGGTCCTTGATGGGTCCGGTTCGGTGGCGCACGATGAGCGAATGGTTGATCTCGGTAAAGCTCCGACGTTGAGCTGTCCATGACCCAGGCGACGCGGCCAACATGACCGAATCCGGCCCAACTCGTGTGGCGGTCTACCTCGACTTCGACAACATCGTCATCTCGCGGTACGACCAAGTGCACGGGCGCAACTCGTTTCAGCGGGACAAAGCCAAGGGCCTGGAGAAAGAGCGGCTGAAGTTGGCTACCGTCGACATCGGCGCGGTGATCGACTTCGCTTCGTCATTCGGCACCCTCGTCCTCACCCGCGCCTACGCCGATTGGTCCGACGACGTCAACGCTGCTTACCACAGTCAGCTCGTTGGCCGCGCGGTCGATCTGGTGCAACTGTTTCCTGCTGCCGCGTACGGCAAGAACGGTGCCGACATCCGGCTAGCCGTCGACGCGGTCGAGGACATGTTCCGCCTCCCCGACCTGACCCATGTGGTCATCGTCGGGGGCGACTCCGATTACATCGCGCTCGCCCAGCGCTGCAAACGCCTCGGCCGCTATGTCGTCGGCATCGGCGTGGCCGGGGCCAGCAGCCGGTCGCTGGCCGCCGCGTGCGATGAGTTCGTCACGTACGACGCGCTGCCAGGGATACCCGGTGTTGTCCCGGAGGCCTCGCAGGCCGGCAAACGCAACCGACGGGCTGACGCCTCCGCGCCTGACGACGAGCCGGCGCCCACCGACCCGCAAGACGCCGCCACCGGGCTGCTCGAGCGCGCGTTACGCATCGGGCAGGAGAAGGATGACGCCGAATGGCTCCACAACTCCGCGGTCAAGGCCCAGATGAAGCGGATGGACCCATCATTTAGCGAGAAGGCGTTGGGGTTCAAGTCATTCAGCGACTTCCTCCGGTCGCGCAGCGATCTCGTCGACCTCGATGAGAGCAGCACAACCCGAATGGTGCGCCTGCACAGCGACACCGCCTCATAGTTGAGGAGTTACGACGGTGGAGATTTGGGAACTGGTCGCCCGTGAGCAGATCCGGGACACTCTCGCGCGGTACAACTGGTCGGGTGACGCCGGCCGGCTCGACGGCCTTGCCGAGACGTTCTGCACGGACGGCGTCCTCGAGATACGCGGCATGCAGCCACTGCGCGGGCGATCCGAGATCGTGTCGTTCCTGAGTGGTGTCACCGGGAACGTCGCCGGCAACGTCGCTGGCAATGTCGACGTCAAGCCCGTCGTCCGACACAACGTGGCAAACGTGCTGTTCACCGGCCTGACTCCCGACCAGGCACAGGTCTCGTCCTACTTCACCGTGGTCACCCACATCGGGCTCGACCATTTCGGACGGTATCGCGACACCCTGGTGCCCGACGGTGACACCTGGCTGATCAAACGCCGCAAGGTGTCGACCGACTGGGCGTCCCCCCACTCAACCATGGCTCGGCAGTCACCGGCCAGCTGAGTCTTCTCGTGGTGGGTCGACCGGCGGTCTGGTCAGGAGCGCGACGGCGAAGCCCCGATCGTCAAGACGCTGAGCCGGCACCCTTGCGGGCCGGCGCGCCAGGCATGGTCGACGCCCGTCACCACAACGCTGTCACCGGGCGCGAGCGGGTGCGCACCGTCATCGAGGATCAAATCGACCGAGCCTGAAAGCACGACGTCGAAATCGACCGTGTCCGTGTGGTGCATGGAAAACGCCGCACCGGGTGCGTACTGGATCACCGTCCAGCGGACCGCGCCGGTCGCAACGGCCAGGTCGAGAAGATCCGCCACGCGCCCGCCGCCGGTCGAAATCGCGGGAAGTGACGGCGCCGCGTAGAGCACCGAATAGAGGACGCCGTCCAGGCCGGGGCCCCCTTGCAGTGCGACGAGCTCATCCCGCGCTGCGCACGACCGCCCGGATGCGTCGACGCCGGTGATCAGCAAGCGCCCGCTGTTCGGCCCGTCTGACATGCCCTAAGACTCTAGATGACCGATCGGCGGAACACCGTTTCCACTCGTTGCGACGGCATGGCAGGGTGACATGCGTGGCACACACTTCTGAAGCGACCGTCGTCGAGCAAGACCTGCGTGAAATCGACACTCCGAAGGGCGCTTTGCGCTATTACGACTGCGGCCCCGATTCCAGCCCGGTGCTGCTGTTCCTGCACGGCTCGGGCCCCGGCGTCACCGGCTGGCGTAACTTCCGCGGGGTACTGCCCACGTTTGCCGAGCACTACCGGTGTCTGGTCCTGGAATTCCCCGGCTTCGGTGTCAGCCCCGACTTCGGCGGCCACCCGATGGTCACCGCGCAGGGCGCCGTCGCGCCGTTCCTGGACGCACTCGGCGTGGACAAGGTGCACATCGTCGGCAACTCGATGGGGGGCGGCGTCGGCATCAACTTCGCCATCCGCAATCCGGACCGCATCGGCCGGTTGGTGACGATCGGCGGCATCGGCACCAACATCTTCAGTCCCAGTCCCAGTGAGGGCATCCGGTTGCTGCAGGAGTTCGTCGAGGACCCGACCCGGCAACGGCTCGTCGACTGGCTCAAATCGATGGTGTACGACCAGGCGCTGGTCACCGACGAACTGATCGAGGAACGCTGGCGGTTGGCCACCGACCCGGAGACGCTGGCCGCCGCACGGCGCATGTACGCAAAGACGGCGTTTGCCGCGATGACGGCGGCGATGGAGGCCTCCGACAGGCCGATGCCGTGGGCCGTCATGCACAAGCTGCTGGCGCCGACCCTGCTGACGTGGGGCCGAGACGACCGGGTCAGCCCGCCCGACATGGCGCTCATCCCGATGCGCACCATCCCCAACGCGGAACTTCACATATTCCCCAACTCCGGGCACTGGGCAATGATCGAGGCCAGGGAGGCGTTCGAAAGTACCGTGCTGGCGTTTCTGTCCCGCTAGACACGGAACGCACCGGGATTGCCGTCGAGGAGACGGCTTCCCGTCATGGGCACGTCTTGAGCAGGTTGAATCCCTTGTAGCCGGCGTCGGCGACCTCTGCGCAGATATCGTTGTACGTCGCGAAGCCACCGATGAACAGCATGAAAACCCGAGGCTTTCCAGTAACATTGGCGCCCATGTACCAGGAGTTGGCTTTGGTGAACAGCGACGCATCGGCACGTCGGGCCAATTCGGCGACCCAGCCGTCCACGGCATCGCGAGTCGGCTCCATTGCGGCATAACCGTGGTCGTCGAGATAGGCGATGGCATCGGCGATCCAGTTCACGTGCGCCTCGGCGTGCAGCACCATGTTCGCCAGCACCGCCGGTGCTCCCGGACCCGAAATCACGAACAGGTTGGGAAACCCGTCGACACCCAGTCCCAGGTACGTAAGCGGGCCGTGCGCCCAGTAGTCGCGCAGCATCGTGCCGTCGCGGCCGACGATGTCGACCTTGGCCAGCGCGCCGGTCATCGCATCGAAACCGGTTGCCAGCACGATCGCGTCGAGGTCGTAATGGACTTTGGTTTTGTTAATCCCCGTGGTGTTGATTCCCGCGGCGTCAACGGATTCGATCGGTGTCACCCGCACGCTGACCAGCGACACGTTGGGCCTGTTGAAGGTCTGAAAGTAGTTGCTGTCCGTGCAGATTCGCTTGGTGCCGATGGGGTGGTCGTTGGGGATCAGCAGGTCGGCGATCGCCGGATCGTCGATGACGGCCCGGACCTTTTCCTCGTAGAACTTGCGCGCCTCGTCGTTGGCCGTCATGTCGGTCGTCTGGTCCGGGAATGTCTTGGAATACAACACACCGCCCAGCTGCCATCGCTTTTCGAACGCGGCGCGGCGCTCCTCGGGGGTGAACTCCATGGTCGGCTTGGGGGCGGTGATGTGCGGTGATCCGCCGCCGCTGCGCCACGACAGCCGGCGACGCTCCGCGTAGCCCGCTTTGATGTCGTCGAGTTCCTCGGCGGACAACGGTCTGTTCCCCGCCGGGATGCTGTAGTTGGGGGTGCGCTGGAAGACGTACAGGTGCGCGGCCTGCTCGGCGATCATCGGAATCGATTGAATGCCGGAGGATCCGGTGCCGATGACCGCCACCCGTTTACCGGTGAAGTCGACGTTGTGGTGGGGCCAGTGCGCGGTGTGGTAGATCTCGCCGGCGAAGGTGTCGAGGCCACTGAAGCTCGGGGTTAGCGCGGCCGACAGCGGCCCGGTCGCCATCAGGCAGAACCGCGCCGTGAGCACCTCGCCGCCGTCGGTGGTGACCGTCCAGCGCAGGGTCGTCTCGTCGAGCACCGCCGAGACGACCCGGGTGTTGAAAGTGATGTCCCGGCGCAGATCGAGCTTGTCGGCGACCCAGTTCAGGTAGCGCAGTATCTCTGCCTGAGTCGCGTATTTCTCGGTCCAGTTCCACTCCTGCTCCAGTTCGTCAGAGAAGGAGTAGCAGTAGTCGACGCTCTCGACGTCGCAGCGCGCGCCCGGATACCGGTTGTAGTACCACGTGCCGCCCAGCTCGGGCGCGGCCTCGAGCACCCGCACCGAGAGCCCCCGCGTGCGCAGCTTGTGCAGGGCATACAGACCGGCGAACCCCGCTCCGACCACGATCACGTCTAGCAGGACGCCGGGAGGCTGGCCGTCGGTATTGCTCACAAGGACTCAGGATAGGTGCGTCCGCCGTTGCGAACGGCTTGTTTTCCCCGTTACCGGTCGCTGCCGGCGGGTTTTGATCGCATTTTGCGTCCGCTCACCGGGATCGCCTTCTGGTCCGGCAATGACTGCTGTACACCATTAGTAAGCCCCCACCACCTAAGGACGAACATGAGCGAGCGGGTAAGCGACCGACTATTAGACCGAGTCCTAGTCATGGCCGACCAGCTGCGCGAGCAGGCCGCCGACGCCGAGCGGATCGGCCGGCTCACCGACGACACGGTCAAGCTCATGAAGGGCGCCGGTCTCATCCGACTGCTGCAGCCCAGGAGCTACCAGGGGTTCGAGGTCCACCCCCGCGAGTTCGCCGAAACGGTGATGGCGACGGCGGCACTGGATCCGGCCGCCGGCTGGATTGTCGGCGTGGTGGGCGTGCACCCCTACCAGTTGGCGTATGCAGACCCGAAAGTGCCCGCCGAGGTCTGGGCCGACGACGTCGACACGTGGATGGCCTCCCCGTACGCACCGCAGGGTGTGGCCAAGCCCGTCGACGGCGGCTACATCTTCAACGGCCGCTGGCAGTTCAGCTCGGGCACCGACCATTGCGACTGGATCATCCTGGGCGCGATGCTCGGCGACGCCAAGGGCATACCGGTGATGCCGCCCCAGATGCTGCACATGATCCTGCCCCGCAAGGACTACGAGATCGTCGAGGACTCGTGGAACGTCGTCGGCCTGCGCGGAACCGGCTCCAAGGACGTCATCGTCAAGGACGCATTCGTCCCGGCCTACCGGACGATGGACGCCATGAAGGTGATGGACGGCACCGCCCAGCGTGAGGCCGGCATGACCGAGCCGCTGTATCTGATGCCCTGGTCGACGATGTTCCCGCTGGGCATATCCGCCGCGACCATCGGCATCGCCGAGGGAGCGCTCGCCGCACACCTGGACTACCAGCGGGAGCGTGTGGGCGCCACCGGAACCGCGATCAAAGACGACCCCTACGTCATGTACGCGGTCGGCGAGGCCGCAGCCGACATCAACGCCGCCCGCCAGGAGCTGTTGGCTAACGCCGATCGCATCTACGACATCGTCGCCGCAGGCAAGGAGGTGTCGTTCGCAGACCGCGCGGCCGGTCGCCGCACCCAGGTTCGCGCGGTGTGGCGCGCGGTGTCGGCGGTCGACGAGATCTTCGCCCGCTCGGGCGGCAACGCGGCGCGGATGGACAAGCCGCTGCAACGGTACTGGCGTGACGTGCACGTCGGCCACTTGCACGCCATCCATGTCCCCGGTACCGCCTACCACGCGTCCGCGCTGAGTTCGCTTGGCATCGATCCGCCCGAGGGCCCGCTGCGGGCGCTGATCTGACCAGAACTAGGAGAACGCAGAAGTGACTGACCTGAAAAGCCTCGGCTACATCACGATTTCGACCAACGACATCGACCGATGGCGGCAATTCGCGTTCGCCATCCTGGGCTTCGCGGAAGGCAAGGGGCCTGACCCGTCGGCGCTGTACCTGCGGATGGATGAGCGCGCGGCCCGGCTCATCGTGGTGCCCGGTGAGACCGACCGGGTTCTCACCGTCGGCTGGGAGCTACGCGACCACGCGGCGCTGCAGCGGGTCAAGGACACCCTCGACGGCGCGGGGGTGGCGTTCAAACAACTGTCCGTCGACGAGGCCGAAGCCCGCCGCGTGGAAGAGGTGATTGCCTTCGAAGACCCGGCCGGCACCACGCTCGAGGTGTTCCACGGCCCGGTCCTCGACCACAGCCCGGTGATCACCCCGTTCGGTGCGAAATTCGTCACCGGCGATCAAGGCCTGGGCCATGTAGTCCTGCCGACCACCGATCCCAACGGACTGTTCGACTTCTACACCGACGTACTGGGTTTCCGCTCCCGGGGCGCGTTCCGGGTACCGTTGCCGAAGGAGTTCGGCCCGGTGCGGGTTCGCTTCCTGGGCATCAACGAACGACACCACAGCCTGGCGATTGTGCCGGCCGCACATCAGCGCGACCCACGCCTCGTCCACATCATGGTCGAGGTCGACACGCTCGACGCCGTGGGTCAGGCGCTGGACCGCGTCAACGCCGAGGGCTTTCAGTTGTCGTCCACCCTGGGACGTCACACCAACGACAAGATGGTGTCGTTCTACGTCCGTGCACCCGGTGATTGGGACATCGAATTCGGCACCGACGGCATGCGGGTCGACGAAACCTATTACACCGCAGAGGAGATCACCGCCGACAGCTATTGGGGCCACCAGTGGGTCGGCGAGATGCCCGCGGCGCTGCGGCTATGACACGCGACGCCGGCTTTCTTCGAGCAGCAGGGGCTTCGAGTCTGCGCTCAAGGCGCTCAGCCTGCGCCGTCGACGTTAATCCGCGGTGATTCCTGACTCTGGACGCAGAGTCGAAGGCTCCCCGATTACCTTGTCACGTCAGCTATCTTGTCCACGACGGACAAGTCGCCGCGTCGTACCGCGTCTGCTATCGACTCGCTCAGCGCTGAACACGCCAGGAATACGCCTCGGCCGGCGTGCGCCGACATCTGTGCTTCGGCGCGCTCGGCGCACCGGGCCGTCGCGTCGGCATTCCACTGGACGCTGGTCTGGTTCCAGCTGCTCTTGCGGGCCAGCACCTCCGCACCGCAGTTCCGGCACGCTACGGGCATCATGGGCATCTCGTCGAGGCGATTGTCTTCTCTGACGAATGAGTTGAGCATCATCACACCGAGCCCGCGGTGGCGGCCTGGGCGGCCATATTCACCTCGACCTCTTTCATCCACGCCTCGTGAGGCCGGGTCGTATCGAGCTCGAACTCGAAGCGATCTACCATATCTGGTTGTACGTCGGCGGCGTCGAGATAGAACTGCTGGTACCAACGGCGCAGCTGGTAGACCGGACCGTCCTCCTCGACCAGGAGCGGATTGTCGATGCGCGCCTTGTGTCTCCAGATCTCGACGTCCTGCTCGAAACCGAGCTTGATGTAGTCGCCGAGAGTGATCGCGGTCTGCATGGCCTGGTCGCCAGGCAGCGCATCCGATTTCTTCACGATGATGCCGTATTGCAGCACAAAGGAATTCGAGTCGATCGGATAGTGACAGTTGATGAGTATCGATTGAGCATCGCCTTGCTTGTAGTGGTAGGTCAGGTCGTCGATCATGAAGGACGGGCCGTAGTAGGACGCGACCGACGTCGTACCCAGCATTTCGGCACCTTCGGTGCCCGCGAGGTCAGGTCGACCCTCCCCGTTCATGTACTGCGTCGCCACATGCCCTTCGAAGATGTTCTTGAAATACGTGGGCAGCGAGCCGTGGATGTAGAAGAAGTGCGCCATATCCACGACGTTGTCGATGATTTCGCGGCAGTTGCTGTGCACGACGGTGGTGTACCAGTGCCAGTCGGTCCACTCGTCGCTCGTAGCGCCATCGATGCGCGGAATCGTAACGTTGGGTGGATTGCGCTCGGGATCGTTCCACACGAACAACATCCCGTCCTGCTGCAGCGTGGTCCACGCTCTCGTCCGCGCCAGTTTAGGTGTGCGCCGGCTGTAGGGCACCTGCTTGCACCGCCCGTCGCCGCCCCAGCGCCAGTCGTGGAACGGGCAGGCGATCTCGTCGCCCTTGACCTCGCCCTGGGAGAGGTCACCGCCCATGTGCCGACAGTACGCGTCGAGCAAGTTGATGTTGCCGTCCGCGCTGCGGAAGACGACAAGCTTCTGACCGAAAGCGTTGATCGCGTGCGGCTTGCCGTCACCGAAATCTCTGATCAGACCCAGGCAGTGCCAGCCGCGGGCGAACCGCGTCGGCGCGGCCTGCGCTTCAATGAGCCGAACTTCGTCGGCGTCAGACTGCGAAGTCATAGTCACCATTCAACCCCCACGGTCCCGTTTCTGGGAGCGACTTGTTTTACTCTTCCTCCACCACATCGCCCGGGCATACCGTTCTCAACGTGACCCCGCACAGCACGACGATCCCTGCCGGCCTTCCGGTGGCCGACACACTCGTCGATCTGCTGGTGGTTGGGTCAGGCACCGGCATGACCGCGGCACTGGCCGCCCGTGAACTCGGGCTGTCGGTGCTGATCGTGGAGAAGTCGTCGTACGTGGGCGGCTCGACCGCACGCTCCGGCGGCGCGCTGTGGCTACCCGCCTCCCCAGTGCTGCGGGAAGCCGGCGCCGACGACACCACCGAGCGCGCCGCCGCCTACCTGGACTCGGTGGTCGCGGGCTCGGCGCCCCGGCAGCGATCGGCCGCGTTCTTGACCAACCTGTCCCCGACGGTCGAACTGCTACGCCGAACGACGCCGCTGCGGCTCTTCTGGGCCCGCGACTATTCCGATTACCACCCCGAGGTGCCCGGTGGCAGTGCGGCGGGCCGCACCTGCGAGTGTCGCCCGCTGGACATCTCGATCTTGGGCGAATACCGCACTCGGCTGCGGCCCGGCGTCATGGAGTCCAACATCCCGATACCCACGACGGGCGCCGACTACCGCTGGATGAATCTGGTCGCCCGCGTGCCGGGTAAGGGCATCCCGACCTTCGGCAAGCGGCTGGCGCAAGGCGTCGGTGGCCTGCTGCTGGGCCGCCGCTACGCGGCGGGTGGTCAGGGCCTCATGGCCGGCCTTTTCGCCGGTGTGCTGCGCGCCGGCATCCCGGTGTGGACCGACACCACGCTGCTGCGCCTCGCGGGCGATGGTGACCGCATCAGCGGCGCGGTCGTCGACCACGACGGGCGCGAGGTGACGATCACGGCCCGGCGCGGGGTGGTGCTGGCCACGGGCGGGTTCGACCACAGCATGGATATGCGGTGGAAATTCCAGTCCGAATCGCTGGGTGCCAACCTGAGCCTGGGCGCCGAATCCAACACCGGTGACGGGATCCGCGCGGCGCAGGAACTGGGCGCAGACGTCGATTTGATGGATCAGGCGTGGTGGTTCCCCGCCGTCGCGCCGCTGCCCGGCAAGGCGCCCGCGGTGATGCTGGCCGAACGGTCACTTCCCGGCAGCCTCATCGTGAACCAGAATGGCCGCCGGTTCGCCAACGAGTCGGCGGACTACATGTCGTTCGGCCAGCGACTGCTCGAGCTGGAGCGGTCGGGCAGCCCCGTCGAAGCGATGTGGATCATCTTCGACCAGCAATACCGGAACAGCTATGTCTTTGGCGCCGAGCTGTTTCCGCGGATGCGGATTCCGCGGTCATGGTATGACGCCGGCGTTGCGGTACGGTCCGACAAGCTCGCCGACCTGAGCGCGAAAATTGGTGTCCCGGTGTCAGAGTTCACTCAGACGATGAACCGCTTCAACGAAAACGCCTCCGCCGGAAAGGATCCCGACTTCGGCCGGGGTCGTAGCGCCTATGATCGGTACTACGGCGATCCGACAATCAGCCCGAACCCCAACCTGCGTCCGCTGGTCAAAGGCCCGTTCTACGCCGTGAAAATGGTGTTGAGCGATCTGGGTACCTGCGGCGGCCTGAAGGCCGACGAACGGGCGCGGGTGCTCCGCGAAGACGGTGTGGTGATCGACGGGCTGTACGCAATCGGGAATGCCGCCGCCAATGCCTTTGGCACGACGTACCCGGGTGCGGGCGCGACGATCGCGCAGGGACTGGTATACGGCTACATTGCGGCCCGGGACGCGGCGAGCAATGGTTAGTCAGCTTCGCGCTTGGCCTCTGCCTGCTTTTCGACCTCACGCCAGTAGCCATGCGTGGTGCGTGGTTTGCCGTAACCCGCCCTTGGAGGCCTGCTGCAGTCCTTCATCAGCCCCAGGGCGAACTCGCGCTCGGCTGCGTAGTATTTGGCCGCCCAGCGCAGCGCGATCACCGAGTACGCCCAGGCGGGTGGCCCTGTCGGAAGTGAACGATCACGAACCCGGGAAGTTCACATCCCGAGTGACGAACTCCCACTCGTCGATCGATGCCGTCGTCGCAGCGATCTCTCCAGGAGGCTCTTGGTCCGCGCGGGATCCCTGCCCTCGAGCGTGACGGAGAACATGTTCGTCTTGCCGATCTGGCGCACCTGCAAGCCGTTCAGGATAAGGTCCTGC
>NZ_JBKQOI010000225.1:0-4497 GCF_052145595.1 Mycobacterium sp.
GCGCCCACCGCTGCAACGTTTCACGCTCGTCATCGCTCAACACCAACTCGGCCACCGGCCGACCCCTACGCGTCACCCACCGAGTTTACCATTTATTAACGTAATTTACGGCGCAGGACACTAGGCCACTGCCTACCACGATGGGGATGCGCAACCAGGAGTGGTTCGTTGAGAGCGTGAGGAATAAATACTTGATGTATCACGTATACTACGTTGAACTGATGCAGGCTAGCTCGGAGGATTCGCCATGACTGAGACCATCAGTAGCTTGATGGAAGCGAACTTGCTCGGAGTATTCAACGAGCGCGATGCCCAGCGGAGGGCCTCGGCGATTGAGAGCATCTATGCCCCCGATGTTCGCTGGACGGACGACGAGGGGACCACCGTTGGCCGTGAAGCGTTGGCAGCCAAGGCAAGAGAGTTGCAGTCGCAAATGCATGGACTGGTTTTCACCAAAGCCAGTCCGGTCTACCAAACCCACGGGTTCGGATACTTGGCCTGGAACCTCGGACCCGAGGGCGGCGAGCCCGTAGCCAGCGGATTCGACGCGGCCGTCGTGCGGCATGACCTTATCTCCGAGCTCTATACAGTCATCACTTCATCGACGGATGGGCAACCCGATGCGCACTGATCCGGGAAAAACTCCGCAACACGAAACGAATGATTCCCCATCACAGCTGCTGGAGGCGTTCGTCCACTACCTTCGCGCACGCCCCTCCGAAGTCGACCACGAACAGGCGGGGTGCGATGACGGCTCGTTCCGGCTCGAAGCGGTGACACGCGTTACGAGTGAGCTGGGGGATGTCCCAGCCGTCACGCTTGAACCACTTGCCGGCCCGCCCGATCGCACGGTCCTTTACTTTCATGGAGGTGGCTATGTCAGTGGCTCTCCGCCGGATCGCTATCTGCCATTAGCTGCCGCAGTGGCTTTGGCTGCCAATGCCCGGGTGCATGTGGTGGACTATCGGCTCGCACCGGAAACCCGCTTTCCGGGCGCCTTTGACGACTGCTTGTGCGCCTATGACTGGCTTGTTTCGCATAGCGGTGTGTGACCCGCAAACGCTGGCCGTGCTCGGCGACTCGGCTGGCGGCAACCTTGCGGTTGCCGTGACCGCCGCGGCCAGGGCTCAGGGCTTGGCGCTTCCAGCCTGCGTCGCCCTGATCTCGCCGCTAGCCGACCTAACGCTCAGCGGCTCCTCCATGGAGGAACGTAAACACTTGGACCCTTTGGTCACTCGTGAGATGCTCGCGTCGACAGTAACCGAGTACCTTGCCGGCGTTGACCCCCGCGATCCCCGGTGCTCTGCGATCTTCGCCGAGATGCGCGGCCTTCCCCCGACTCTCATCCAGGTCGGCGAGAACGAAATCCTTTACGACGATGCCATCCGCATCCGAGATGCTGCCGCCACCGCAGATGTCAACGTGACGTTCGAATCCTGGCGACATGGAGTCCACGTCTGGCCGGTGTTTATCTCCGCTGGGCTGCCCGAATCCGCCGCCGCTATCGAACGTCTGGTGACCTTCTTCAAAGAGCACGCCGTCGCACGTTCGGCGTCACCAGATTTCTCGATGGGAAGTGAATTAGCTTGACGGCTGGCCGATCCCCCGGACTTTCATTCCCGCGGCTTCACCCCCCGGCCGGCGTGAGTACGACAACTGGGATGGGCCCAAACCTAATATCTGATGGATAGGAGCTGCGTCGATGAACTCAAGATCCGCCAATCTCGGCTGATCGTGAAATCCCAGTGACGGTTCAGAACATGCGAGTAACGAGGAGAATCCGGTGGCTGATCGATGGGTGATGCACGGCACGGAGTTCGAGAATTGCCCCTGCGCCTGGGGCTGCCCGTGCCAGTTCGGTGCGAAGTCAACCCATGGGCGCTGCGAGGCGTTGATGGGCGGCCACATCGAGGAGGGAAACTTCAACGACACGAATCTCGACGGCCTGGACTGGGCGGTGCTCATGTCCTGGCCGGGTGAGGTCGTCGAGGGCAACGGCACGCAGCAGGTCATCATCGACGAACGGGCGGATCCGACTCAGCGAGAAGCACTGCGCAAGATCCTTCATGGCGAGTCGACTACCCCCGGAGCGACGCATTTCTTCATGTACAACAGCACGATGTCGACCGTGCTGGACACGCTGTACGCACCGATCGAACTGTCGATCGATGTCGATCAGCGCATGGCCAGCCTCAGGATTGAAGGGCTAGTCGAGTCACGCGGGACGCCGCTCCCCAAGCCATCGAACCGAGGTTTGCCGAGCAGAATACGCCTCAGTACCCCGGATGGGCCGCGCTATCTCTATGCCGAGATGGGCAACGGCAACACCACAGCGCGGGCGGGAATCGAGCTTGACTTCAAGGACAGCTACTGTCAGTTCAACGTGCTGCACATGAACCAGGACGGACTGATCCGCTGACCACATCTTGGGTCTGGCGCCACCGAGACCGTCTGGCCGTATTGACCGGCCTGAGCGGCATCACAGTCGCAGCGTGGGTGTACATCGTGGTGACAGCGCGCCGAATGGCGGCCGGGTCAGCGGGCATGAGTGGTCATTCGACGGCGCCGGTGATGGACGCGATGACCGGGATGCAGCCGTGGACGGCAACCGAATTCGTTCTGAGACTGGCGATGTGGGCCGTGATGATGGTCGCAATGATGGTTCCCACCGCGGCACCAATGACCCTGCCGTACGCGGCAGTCGCCCGGAAGGCCGCGGCCCAGCACAACCCGCTGGCCCCGACGTTCGTATTCGTCACCGGTTACATCGCGATGTGGACGATCTTTGGTCTCGTGGCCACCATCGCTCAGCATGCTCTTGATCAGGCCGCGCTGCTGTCCCCGATGATGGTGTCCAGAAGCGCCATGTTCGGGGCGGCGCTGCTGATCGCAGCTGGCATCTACCAGCTCACCCCGATCAAGAATGCGTGTCTGAGGAACTGCCGGGCCCCAGCGCACTTCCTGTCCCGCTACTGGCGCACCGGCAACCTCGGCGCCTTCCGCATGGGACTGAGGCTCGGCGCGTACTGCGTGGGCTGCTGCTGGATCCTGATGGGACTGCTGTTCATCGGCGGCGTGATGAACCTGCTATGGATCGCGGCGATCGCCATCTTCGTCCTGCTGGAGAAGACGATCCCATTCGGTGAGGTGGGTGGAAGGTTGGCGGGCGCCGCGATGATCCTGGTTGGCGCCGTGAGTTTGGTCTGGTAGACCGCGCGCTTAGTGCGGACAGCGCTGGCTGATCTTGCGGCAAACGCGCCCTGAGAGGTTTGCATCTGCCCTGCGATGTCTCCGTTGCCCATGGTCGCAACACCAACTTGCCGCGGGTGTGTCGCAGTTCGACCTCTCGGAACGCGTCCGCACATCGTCGAGGGCGAAGACTCCGGTGATCGGCACTTCCAGCTCACCCCGTGCGACGAGGTCGGCCAACTCGCCGACCACCGCCGCGGTCGGTCCGATTCAGTCTCGCTCGTTACCTGCGGTTTCGTTTTCGGGTCTTGACGGCGTCAAGAGCAAGCGCTCGCTAAGCCTGGTGTGCTTCCCGACGGCGAGTCGTCAGAGTCCAGCGGCGCCCTCAAGCAGGCGGAGTTCGTCGTCAAGGTGCGTGGTCATCGCGCCCAGGCCGGGGACGGCGTAGCGGCAGCCGGTGAGCCCGAACGCGATCGTATCGTCAGTGCTGGTGCAGGTGATGTTCAGCGCCTGCCCGTCAACCGGGATTGACAGCGGGTAGAGGGCGTCGAGGCGGGCGCCGTTCCAGTACAGCGGGACCCGGGACCCGGACACGTTGGAGATCATCACGTTCGGCGGGCGCAGCAGCCCAGGGTGACCAACCAGCATGACCAGCGCCAGCGGTGCGGCCCCCAGCGCGCTCATCGCGAGTACCTGCAGTCGACTGCGCGAGGCCAGCGCGGCCTTTCCTTCGCGCATGCCGGCCCGCACCGCCGCGAGTCGCTCGCCCGCGTCGGCCAGGTTGGTGGCCAGGCTGCACGTCAACGACCCGATCTTGTTCCCCGTATCCCCGGTGCCGCCCCGGCCGTCCTCGGGTCGGGTGCCGTGCAGCGAGACCGGCACCATCGCGACCAGCGGCGCCACGGGCAGCGCCCCTTTACTGGTCAGATAGCTGCGCAGCGCCCCGGCGCACATGGCGAGGACCACGTCGTTGACGGTGGCGTCACTATTCTTGGCGACCAGTCGCAGCCGCTCCAACGGCCAGGAGCACCCGGTGAACGACCGGGTCCCGTCGATCGGCACGTTGAGCATCGTCCGGGGCGCGACAAGCGACAGCGGCCCACCGCGGCGGCACAGCGCTTGCTCGAGCGTGCCGGCGAGCGCAGGCACCAGCCCGGCCGCCTCCCGGGCCGCGCCCCAGGCCGTCGCCACCGCCCGACCCGGCAGCCCAAACCGGTCCAGACCGCACCGCCGCGGGCCCGGTGCGGCGGGTTCCGGTGCGGGCTCGACCGGCTCCCACAGTGCTGGCCCCCCACGTCGGCCGGGCTG
>NZ_JBKQOI010000226.1:0-2511 GCF_052145595.1 Mycobacterium sp.
AAGGCAAGCTGGCCCTTGCGGTGGGCCTCGACGTCTACCGCGCCTACCGGCAACTGATGGACTCCGACCGGTTCCAGCGGCTGGAGAACGTCGGGGCCCGAATGCAGCGGCTGCTGTGGGCCAGCACCAGCACCAAGGACCCGGCCGCCCCCGACACCCTATACGTGCACGGGCTGGCCGCTCCGTTCACCATCAACACCATGCCCGACGCCACCCTTAAGGCCTTCTTCGACCACGGCGAGGTAGGGGACCCGCTGCCGCCCGACGGCGGCGACGCCGATGCGCTGCTCGCGCGGTTCACCGAAGCGGGCGTCGATCTGGGCGAGCTCGCGACGCAACTGCAGCGCGACGGGGCCAAGTCCTTCGTCGATGCCTGGAACGAGCTGGTGGGCCGGATCGACGCCCAGACGTCCGCGGTCGCCTAAACAGCCCACCAGATGATCACCGACGAGACGTTCCCAGTCGAGCCGTGGCACCTTCGTGAAACCGAGCTGGACATGAGCTTGCTGGCTCAGGCGGAGTCGTTGTTCGCGCTATCCAACGGCCATATTGGGTTGCGCGGCAACCTCGACGAGGGCGAGCCGTTCGGCCTTGCGGGCACATATTTGAACGGCTTCTACGAGACACGGCCGTTGCCCTACGCCGAGGCCGGCTACGGCTATCCCGAAGACGGTCAGTCTCTCATCGACGTCACCAACGGCAAAATCATCCGATTGCTCGTCGATGACGAACCGCTTGACGTGCGCACCGGTGAATTGGCCGAGCACCAAAGGGTTTTGGATATGCGCGCGGGCACGCTTGCCCGGCTGGCGCGGTGGCGCTCCCCGAGGGGCAAGCAGGTCAGGGTGACATCGACCCGGCTGGTGTCGCTGACGCAGCGCAGCGTGGCCGCCATCGAATACGACGTGGAGGCGCTTGACGAATCCATGCTTATCACCGTGCAATCCGAGCTGGTGGCCAACGAGGATCAGCCGGCGCCGCCGGCGGACCCGCGAGTCGCGGCGGCGTTGGACAAGCCGCTAGAGCCGGTGGGCCACGAGAAATCCGAGCGGGGCGCAGTGCTGGTGCACCGGACGCGGGCGAGCGGGTTGACCATCGTTGCGGCGATGTCTCATGAGGTGGTGGCGCCCGGGCGGGTCGAAGTGGTCAGCGACGTTGGCGCCGACTGGGCGCGCACCCTCGTGATCTGTGACTTGCAGCCGGGCGAGCACCTACGCATCGTGAAGTATCTGGGCTATGGCTGGTCGAGCCTGCGGTCGTCGACCGCGCTGGTCGACGATGTCGCCGGCGCGGTGGCCCAGGCCCGCTTTACCGGATGGCAGGGGCTGTGCCAGGCGCAGCGGGCCTGTCTTGACGACTTTTGGGACAGCGCAGACGTCGAGGTCGAGGGCGACCCGCAGTGCCAGCAGGCGGTGCGCTTCGGACTGTTTCACTTGCTTCAGGCCAGCGCGCGCGCCGAGCGGCGGGCGATCCCGGCGAAGGGCCTGACTGGCGACGGCTATGACGGGCACGCATTCTGGGACACCGAGGGGTACGTGCTTCCCGTGCTCACCTATACCGCGGCGTATGCCGCCGCCGCCGACGCGCTGCGGTGGCGGGCCTCAATTCTGGATATGGCGCGCCAGCGGGCGGCAGAGCTCGGGCTGACAGGGGCGAGCTTTCCATGGCGCACCATCGACGGGCAAGAGTGCTCGGGGTACTGGCCGGCCGGCACGGCGGCCTGGCACGTCAACGCCGACATAGCGATGGCCTTCGAGCGCTACCGCATCGTGACTGGCGACGAGTCGCTGGAAGCCGAGTGCGGACTGGAGGTGCTCGTCGAGACCGCCCGACTGTGGCGGGCATTGGGGAATCACGACCACTACGGGGTATGGCATCTCAGCGGGGTCACCGGCCCCGATGAGTACACGGCAATGGTGCGCGACAACCTGTTCACCAACCTGATGGCCGCACACAACCTGCGCACCGCGGCCGATGCATGCGGGCGGCATCCCGAGGCGGCAGGCGCGATGGGCGTAACCTCCCAGGAGACTGCGGCGTGGCGGGATGCCGCCGACGCGGTGTACGTGCCCTACGACGAGGAACTGGGTGTGCACGAGCAGTGTGCGGGGTTCACCACATTGCCGGAGTTCAACTTCACCGCAGACACGGCCTATCCGCTGCTGCTACACGAGCCCTACGTGCGGCTGTACCCGTCACAGGTGGTGAAGCAGGCCGATCTGGTGTTGGCGATGCATTGGCTTAGCCACGCGTTTTCCATCGAGCAGAAGGCCCGCAACGTCGACTACTACGAGCGGCGCACGGCGCGCGATTCGTCGCTGTCGGCGGCCACGCAGGCGGTGCTGTGCGCCGAGGTCGGTCACCTCGAGCTGGCCCACGACTACACCGATGAGGCGGCGTTGCTCGATCTTCGCGACCTCAACCACAACACCCGCGACGGCCTGCACCTGGCGGCGTTGGCTGGAGCCTGGACGGCGTTGGTGTCGGGGTTTGGCGGTTTGCGCGACGATG
>NZ_JBKQOI010000227.1:0-8269 GCF_052145595.1 Mycobacterium sp.
TTGGCGAAGAGTTGGGCCTGGACCCGCTCAGAACGTCGGGTGAGGGGAATGACCTTGGCAGCAGTGGCGCTGTCGGTCGGTGGTTTATCACCCGAGTTCGTCGTTGTCACTAACGTCTACCCCAGGAAGCCCAGAGCATCTGTCACCGGCCAGCCGGCCGCAACGAGCCGACGCTTCACACGCTCGGTGTCTTCAGGCGAGGGCATGTCGTCGGTCAGCTTGGTGATCGCAACTCGCACGTCAGTTCCCTCGACTGTGTCCGGTGGACATTAATTCGGTAGCAACGGCTAAGACCTCGTCGTCGGACAGGCGGCGGCGGAGTAGCGCCAAAAGGGGAATGTAGTCATTCGCCGGAACGCCCTCGGGGTAGCCCGCTCGCAGGAAGGCCACGATCCGCGTCAACAAACCGGACAGCGGCACTATTACCCCCTAGCACTAATCGTCCTGCGATCAACATTTGTTCCCCGGACCGCCCAAGGCAAGTTCTTCAATTGTCCGGCAAGATTTTGTTCATGACCAGTTCACTAGTGCCATTGCGCTCGGTCCACGCCCTATTGGGTGATGTCATGCGCGCGGCGTTCCATGGACAACTCAACTCGCTTACCGAAATGCTCAGCAAAATGTGCGGCCTCGCCGGATTGGCGATGGACCGTGCGACACAGGCGCTGCTGCACTCGGACCTGGCCATAGCCGAACGGGTTATTACTGACCATGACGAGCTTGCCCACCTGCAAACGCGCGCAGAGCAAGCTGCCTTAGTGTTTGCTCGCGTTGCAAGCACCTGTCGCGGGCGACCTGCGGCTCGTCGTTGGTTCCTTACAGAACGTGTCAGACGCTGAACGGATGGGGGCACTGGCACTCCACGTCGCGAAAATGGCTCGCCGCCCACGCCGCGGTCGCAGCCGCGGTGGCCGACATGTAGAGCGCGACGGGTTTTGGCGGTCAGGCATCAACGAATTTCTCCGCACCAAAGCCGTCGCAAAAGCAATCCTGACGCTTGACGGTTGCTAGCGTTTCCGGTGGTCTTCAGCTACCAAGAAAGATGATGGGCGGTGGAGGTACATCAATGGCGACAGCAAAAATTGGGCCCGTGACCATCCCGCCGTTACATATCGAGCCCGCCTACGCCGACCGTGACGCCGTTCGGCGCACGATTCTGGATCAGGCTCCCTACCCAATGATGATCGCCGGCGCGGGGTACAGCGAGATGATGAAATTCGCGCCACTGGAGCCTTGGTTCCGAACGACTTGGGCAGCCGACGCCAACCCTCTTGATGACTCAATCCGGGCACTAATTGATGACCCGCTCTTCATCGAAGGAGCTGGAAAACTCTTCGGAGCGAGAATCGTTCGACCTCAGGCTCTCGTTGTGAACGTGATGGGTCCGATGGCGGCAGGATATCGCCACGTCGACCTCCCAACCTATCGAGGCATCTCCCCGAAGACTCCGCTCTGGTTTCCCATGGTGATGGGGGTATCGGGCCTCTTCGAACGATGGGCGGTTCGAGTCGCGGGCGCACTGACCTGGTTTTACGACGGAACCGATGGGGAGTACGAATACTGGCCGCAGGGCATCGACCATCCATCCGAGGCCGAACGTGGACCGTTCGGAAACGTCGCGCTGTTCGGCGACAACGACCTCATGTTCCATCAAGTCGGCGCGATTGGAGACGCCCAACAGTTCCAAGACAAGGTCAAGCTCAGCGTGCAATCCGAAATTCGGCCCAGCAACGAAGGCTGGGAAATCACAGACGGCAGCTCGGTCACCGGAACACTGCCTGATGACCAGGTACGAATCTCACTGCTTTGGAGGGCAATCACCTTCCGCGACGAACGTGAGGCGCGTGCCTACGACGAGCACGAAGACGACCTCGACGTCCAAACAGCGACATCCAGATTCTACGACGACCTCACCGAGCGCGGCATCGACTTCACGCCGCCTCACGACCCCTTCAACGACCAGGCATGGAGCACGCTGCTCACCCAAACCTACTTAGTAAGCGCATTCCTCTAACCGGAAGCCACTTACCTAGCGCTGCGAGCTGACGCCAAACGTCTCATTCCATTCGTTCGACCCATTGAGCCCGAGACGGCCCTGGCTCGAATGGGTCGCTGAAGTACTGCGTCTCACGGACCACCTCCCCCTTCTCGAACTCCATGATGCTGACGGTATAAAACGGTTGCCCGTCATACGTCAGGACAAGTTCGCTGATCCAAAGATCGCCGCCACCAAGCATGCGTCGCACGGTGAAGCGTTTCGTGTTCGGCTGGGCGGCCCGCGACGCCTCAATGTTGGCTCGACCTCGGATGCGCTCGCCCGATTGCGGATAATCGAGAACTGCATCAGTTCGGTAGATTTCGTGCTCCGTTGCAAAGTCGTTGGCGTCAGAGGCCGCCCAGTGGCGCAACAGGGCGGCCCGCACGTCGTCATCACCCATGGCTATCTCTCCTCGCAGTGGATGCATCAAAGTTCCGTCCTTGGGCGGGACCCCGACGCGTAGGTCGATTCCGCACCATAACCTCAGCACATGTAGGCCGAACCGCGCCGGCGCATCGCGTCATCCGCCCCACCACACAGCATGTCCACGCCGATCGACGCCCTGGAACAGCGTGGCGGTCATTATGGTTGCACACGATGTGCGAGGGCGGCGGCATGGCCAACGCCACCATCGTCGAGTGGCTCGATTAAGGAGGCCGAGTATGCCCACCTTCAATACCCATGAAATTCGTTTCGACGGCGTGCGAGTGCGCTACGACAGCCCGAAAAGCTACGACGAGCTGGTTGCAGTATTGCTGGCCGACATCGGCGAACGGCCGGTCCCCATCAACGATTTGGCGACGACCACCGACAGCTGGCAGGCGTATCAACAGCTTGTTCAAACTCATGTGGGGCCAAGCGGATTCATGTTGTTCGCCTTGCTCGACCATGGTGCCTGGATCACCAAGGCCGGCATCGACCGCAAGGTATTGCGCGTCGTTCTCGGAAACCCGCTGATCGCCATTACGATGCTGCGGCATGACGTGACCGCAGGGTTGTTCGCCCCGGTCGAGATGCTGCTAGTTGACGAGGGCGAGGGGCGCAGCTGCCTGACCTATGTCAAACCGTCGTCGTTGATGGTCATCGACCATAATCCCGAATTACTCAGCGCCGCACAAGAACTCGACGCCAAACTGGCGGCGCTGGCCACCAAGGTCACCTGCACCTAGGCCACCAGGCCGTCCGCGCCCCTGATCGACTGCTTCGTTCGCCTCTTGGCCCGCTTGCTGCGCCGCCAACCCCGCACGGTGGCGATAGCAGTCTTCAGCCCGCGCCGGCGCCCGGTCGCTGCATCGGCGCCCGCGAAAGCCGGCCCCAATTCAGCGAACATCCGCTCGCTGCGAGTTTCCGGCGCGTCGTCAACGTCGTTGAGCAGGTACTTGTTCGGCAGCGACAACTTGGCCAGCGTGCGCCACGTCTTGCCGTACTGCATCAGGAATGACCCGGTGGTGTAAGGCAAGTCGTACTTGTCACAGATCTGGCGCACCCGCACCGAGATCTTGTGCAGCCGGTTACTCGGCAGATCGGGGTACAGGTGGTGTTCGATCTGGTGGCACAGGTTGCCGCTCATGAACCGCAGCAGCCATCCGCCTTCGAAGTTGGCGCTGCCCAGCATCTGGCGCAGGTACCACTGGCCCTTCGTTTCGCCGATCATGTCGGTTTTGGTGAATTTCTCTGCGCCGTCGGGGAAATGCCCGCAGAAGATGACGGCATTGGCCCACACATTGCGGATCACATTGGCGACCGCATTGGCCTTCAACGTCGACGTGTAGGTGGCACCGGGCGACAGCGCGGTCAGCGCCGGGAATGCGACATAGTCCTTGAGCACCTGGCGGCCGGCCTTGGCCAAGAACTCGTCGGTCCTTTGCCGCGCTTCGTCCTGATTCATCTTGTGCTTCAGGATCCTGCCGATTTCCACGTGCTGCAGGCCCACGCCCCATTCAAAACCGATGGCCAGCAAGGAGTTCCACAACAGGTTGAAGAGGTTGTATTTCTTCCAGCGCTGGTCGCGGGTGACGCGCAGCATGCCGTAGCCGACGTCGTCGTCCATGCCGAGGATGTTGGTGTACTTGTGGTGCACGAAATTGTGGGTGTATCGCCAATGCTTGGACGACCCGCTCATGTCCCACTCCCACGTAGAGGAGTGAATCTCCGGGTCGTTCATCCAGTCCCACTGGCCGTGCATGACGTTGTGGCCGATCTCCATGTTCTCGATGATCTTGGCCACGCCCAGCGTCACGGTGCCCGCCCACCAAGCCGAACGCCGTGAACTGGCGGCCAGCAGCAGCCGGCCGGTTACCTCCAGCGCGCGCTGCGCGGCGATGGTGCGGCGGATGTAGCGAGCGTCTTGCGCGCCGCGCGAGTCTTCGATGTCCTGGCGGATGGCGTCCAGCTCAACGGCCAGGCTTTCGATGTCGGCGTCCGTGAGATGGGCAAATACCTCGACCTCTGTGATCGCCACCGTCGTCATCTCCCTGCGGTCGTTGTGTTCATAAACTAATCCAGACCTACGCTATCGTAACCTACGAATAGGTAGGTTACCTGTGAGTAGCCTTTAGATGTCGAGCATGCAATCACCCGAGGCGGCCGAAATACAGGTCTGAACCCGGGTACCTGGTTCGTGTTCCTGGCCGGTCCGCAGATCACGGACGTGGCCTTCCACCAAACTGACTACGCACGACTGGCAGATGCCCATCCGGCAGCCGAAGGGCATCTGCACACCGGCGCCTTCACCGGCGTCCATCAACGACGTCGCCGCATCAGCGGCAACGGCGCGCCCGCTCCGGGCGAACGTGACCGTTCCGCCGGCGCCGGCGGGTGCGGCCTTGGATACTGCGAATCGCTCCAGGTGCAGCCGGTCACTGATACCCGCCGATGACCATTCCCTCTCGGCCTGGGCGAGCATGCCCTCCGGCCCGCACGCCCAGGTCTGACGTTCGCGCCAGTCCGGCACCTCTTGGTCGAGCGAACCAAGGTCGAGCCGACCCTGTTTGCGGGTCTCCCGCACCTGCACGCGATAACCCGGCCGGTCGGCCGCCAGCGCGGCCAACTCCTCATGAAACATCATGTCAGCTTCGGTGGGCGCCGAATGTAGGTGCGTGATGTCGGCAATTTGGTTACGGCGCACCAACGTTCGCAGCATCGACATCACTGGTGTTATCCCAGACCCGGCGGTGAGGAACAGGATCGCGGGCGGCGCCGGGTCGGGCAGTACGAAATTGCCTTGGGGCGCGGCCAGCCGCACGATGGTCCCTGGCTCGACGCCGGCCACCAGGTGGGTGGATAGGAACCCTTCGGGCATTGCCTTCACGCTGATGGTCACGGTTCGCGGCGACCCCGACCGGGTGGTCGTAGCCGGGCTCGACGTGAGCGAATACGACCGCCAGCGCCAGCGGCCGTCTACCAGCAGCCCGATCCCGATGTACTGGCCCGGCTGGTAGTCGAAGCTGAAACCCCAGCCCGGTTTGATCACCAGGGTCGCGGAATCTTCGGTCTCCCGCCGGACCTCAAGGATGCGGCCCCGCAATTCCCGCGCGGACCATAGGGGATTCGCCAGACGCAGATAGTCGTCGGGTAACAGCGGCGTCGTGATGCGCGAGGCCATATTGCGCAGCACATGCCAGCCGGGATGCCTGTCGGCACCCGCGACAACGGGACGCTTGGTGTCGACGACATTGGCAGTGATGGATGCGAATTTCTTGCTCATAGGAAGCTCCTGCTCATGATGCGGCGTTTGGCTTCCGCTTACGTTGGGGCGGTTTCCACGCCCCTCCGACTAAGGCTCCCACAAAAGCTACGCTACCGTAACCTACGGTACCGTCAACGTTCGTAGCATCACATTTGAGGGCTCAGGCTCGATTGCGCGGCCCGTATCGTCCCCGGGTTAAAGAAGGTCGAGCAAGAATGGCAGCTCCTGATTCGCGTACCAGGCCAGGTCATGGTCTAAAGCGTCGCCGACAACCAGGTCAGCGTCCTCGTCGCCCAGGTCAGCGGCGTCGATAACCTCAATCGCCTTGGCCACGGCCTGCTCGGCGCCGGCGTTGTCGACGTAGGCGGCGATCACTTGGTCGATCGCGACGGGCGCACCGAGTCTGACGACGGCGTCGTCGAGATCGGGACGGTACTTGACGTCGTCGGCCTCGACGGCCAGCACCGCGCGCCGGGGCGGCAGAGCAGCCCCGCCGCCGGGTTCACCTACGTCCAAGGCCTCAGCCGCCAGCAGTCGCAGTGACGCCAGCGCCGCCTCGCGCAGCGCCACCTCAGCCAGTTCGTCGTCATCGCCCTCGGCGTATGCCTCGCGCAGCGTTGGCGTTACCGCGAACGCGGTGCCGTTGACCGGCCACAACGAGCCGTCGGCAACAAGCTGCTGCAGCATCCCGAGAGTGGCAGGGATATAAACGTGCGTCATAGGAGCGGCTCCGCCGCGCTTGCGATCGCCACTGCCCGATGGTGGCGACCCGCCGCGCCCGACTCCGCCGCGCTTGTGATCCCCACGGGCCCCAACCGGTGGCGACCCGCTGCGCCCGACTCCGCCGCGCTTGCGATCCCCACGGACCCCAACCGGTGGCGACCCGCTGCGCCCGACTCCGCCGCGCTTGCGATCGCCACGGCCCGATGGTGGCGACCCGCCGCGCCCGGCCCCGCCGCGCTTGCGATCGCCACGGACCCCAACCGGTGGCGACCCGCTGCGCCCGGCCCCGCCGCGCTTGCGATCGCCACGGACCCCAACCGGTGGCGACCCGCCGCGCCCGGCCCCGCCGCGCTTGCGATCGCCACTCAATCTCCGATCAAGGTGGACGCGTAGTCATCGACGTATGTCGACAGCTCACGCGGCGGCCGTATGTAGTTATTACTCACTATCGGGTGTTTCGGCAGTCTGACGCTGGGCTGCTTCACCTCGTGGTACTCGATCGAGGACAGCAGATGGGCCATCATGTTCAACCGTGAGTGCTTCTTGTTATCGGATTCCACTACATACCACGGACTGGCCGGTACGTCAGTATGCACCATCATCTCGTCCTTGGCGCGCGAATACTCCTCCCACCGAAACACCGATTCCAGGTCCATTCCGCTGAGTTTCCATTGCCGGACCGGGTCGCTGCGCCGCGCCCTGAACCGCCGCAACTGTTCCTCCTCGGAGACGGAGAACCAATATTTGCGCAGCAGAAGCCCGTCGTCGATGAGCATGTGTTCGAAGATCGGCGTCTGCCGCAAAAACAGCGTATATTCCTGCGGCGTACAGAATCCCATGACCTTCTCGACGCCGGCGCGGTTGTACCACGACCGGTCGAAGAGCACGATCTCTCCCTTAGCGGGTAGGTGCGCGATGAAGCGCTGGTAATACCACTGGCCGCGTTCCCGGTCGCTCGGCGCAGGCAGCGCCGCAATGCGGACGACCCGCGGGTTGAGGTATTCGGTGATCCGTTTGATGGCACCGCCCTTGCCCGCTCCGTCGCGGCCTTCGAAGATGACCACCAGTCGCGCCCCGGAATACCGCACCCACTCTTGCAGCTTCACGAATTCTGATTGCAGTCTGAATAATCCGGCTTCGTAGACAGCATCGGAAATTTTGCGCGGGGCCCGCGTAGTTGATTTCTTTTTCTTCGGGTTCGCCGACGTACCGTCGTTTGTCGCGTTACTCACACCAACGAATGATAGATCCAGACAGCAATTTTCACCCGGTTACTACCGGGACGCTTCCAGAAGTTCCTCCAGCGATTGACTCAACAAGCCCGGCAGCAGGTCGACGTCACTCATCGCTTCGCGGTCGGCATTGATTCCGAAATACAGCATGCCGTTATACGACGTCACACTGATGGCCAACGCCTGGTTGTGCAGCAGCGGTGGTACACCGTAGGTCTCCAGCAGCTTGGTACCGGCGATATACATCTGCGACTGAGCCCCTGGGGCGTTGGTGATCAACAGGTTGAACGTCCGCTTGGAGAAGCTCGGAAAGCTGGTGGCGACCCGGATACCCATGGCGTGCAGGGTGGGCGGCGCAAATCCCGACAACGTGACGATAGTTCTGGCGTCGACCAGGCTTGCGGCCGTTGGGTTCGATTCGGTGGCGTGAGCGATCTGCGACAGCCGCACCACCGGATTCGCCTCGCCTACGGGCAGATCGACCAGGAACGGCGTGACCTGACTCATCGTCTGGCCGGGGCCGGTTGAGTCGTGTTGGCCGTCGGCATAGACCGAGAGCGGCGCCATCGCCCGCACCGTCGCCGTCGG
>NZ_JBKQOI010000228.1:0-2529 GCF_052145595.1 Mycobacterium sp.
GCATCCGCAGTGCGGCTCGTCGAAGTGCTCGCACGACAATCGTTCGTCGTCTATCTCCTTGCATCGGCAGCGTCTTCGAGCATGCCTACTCGGAGCCCAGCGCGCTGAGCATCCTGCCGTCCACGACAATGGCCGCGTGGTCTTCAAGTCTTCAGCGGTGCGCCGCCCGCCTACACCGGCGTTACCGGCAACGAATGGTTCGTGCGCGAGGACATACAATTGTTCGCGCCAGCACCGGTTTCGATTAAGGACACCGACACGGTTCAGACGATAGCACACGACCTGGATACCAGTAAGGAAAGTTCTCACGTGCGACACGAGGTCGTGCATGTGCGACTGACGGTCATCGGTTACGGCCGGGCCTGGGTTATTTGGCGTAGTCGTTCGTAGGGTGTCTGGCCGCCGAGGCTGCCGTGAGGGCGATGGTAGTTGTAGGAGTCCTCCCATTCTCTGAGTTTGTTGTTGAAGATTTGGGTGTCAGAAGATAATCCTCACCCAGCCGGAACGCGATGTAGAATACGACAGTGGCAACGCTGACCGGGATGGAAACGGCCAGCGCGACGGCGGCGACGATGAACCCGCCGACGGTGGAAGCGTAGGGGAAGAGGTCCAGGATGGCCACGATGACACCGAGCAACACCGCGTAGGGGACATCGAAAAGAATGCACCACACGAATGTCGTCGCCCCGGCGATGACCGAGGTCAGCACATTGCCGAACAGATAGTCGCCCAGCTTGGCCACCACCTCGTCTCCGATTCCTGATCGCCAGCGCCGGCGTGGGCGCGCTGGGCCTGCTGTCCGGGCCGGTGGCGGTCAGCTGGCCCGACCTGCTGCGCGCGGCACACGACCGGCCGCTCGCCGAGGGCAGCGGCATCCTGGTGATCGTCACACTCTATGGCGGCAACGACGGCATCAACACCGTGATTCCCTACGCCGACAACGTTTATCATGACGCCCGCCCCGAACTTGCCTATGCCCAGCCGATGTCCTGCACCTGGATGAACAGCTGGGACTCAATCCGGCTTTGCGCGGCCTGGCCCAGTTGTGGTCCGAGCGGAAGTTGGCGATCGTGCGCGGCGTGAGCTATCCCCAGCCCGACCACAGCCACTTCCGGTCCATGGACATCTGGCAGACCGCGTCGCCGGCCGAACCCGTCTCGACCGGCTGGATCGGCCGCTGGCTGGACGCCACCGGTGACGACCCGCTGCGCGCGGTCAATATCGGCGCCGTGCTGCCCCCACTCGCGGTCGGCGAAAAATGCACGGCGGCAGCGCTTTCAGCGTCCGCGACGCCGAAATCCGAGGAGCGATTCGCCGCGACGATGGACGCGCCGGGCGCCGACGACCCGAATGACACCCCGGCCATGTCGGCGATGTGCGCAGCCTATCGCGCCGCCCGCACCACCGACACCACCTTGGCGCCGGTCAAGGCGTCCGAAAAGGACCATAACCCGCTGGCCGGGCAGCTCGCCATGGTGACCAAGGCGGTGCGGGCAGGGGTTCCGTCCCGCGTCTATATGGTGCAGCTCGGCGGCTTCGACACCCACGCCGACGAACGCGAAACCCAGCAGCGTCTGCTGCAGACCTTCGATGAAGCGGTGGCCGCGTTCCTGCGGGACATGGCCACCGACCGCTACGGCAAGAACGTCGTCGTGCTGGCGTATTCGGAGTTCGGGCGCCGGGTGGCCGCCAACGCGTCCCAGGGCATCGACCACGGCACCGCCGGCCCGGTGTTCGTCGCCGAGACATCCGTCAAGGGTGGGTTCTACGGCGAGGAACCCAGCCTCACCGACCTCGACAATGGAGACCTCAAACCCACCATGGACTTTCGCGACGTCTACTATGACCTGCTGACGCACACCATCGGCACCGATCCCACACCGTCGGTCGGAACCGGCCGGCGCAGCGTGGGCTTTTTGGGCTAGACCACCCGCATGCAGTCCCGGGCGATGGCCAGTTCTTCGTTGGTCGGAATCACCAGCACGGTAGTCGGCGAGTCGTCCGCGGAGATCCGCCGCGCGCCGGTGGCCGGGCCGGCGTTACGGTGCTCGTCGAGCTCGATGCCAAACCCCGCCATCCCGGCCAGCGCGTCGCGGCGCACCGACGGGTCGTTCTCGCCGATCCCGGCGGTGAAGCTCAGCACATCGGTGTGTCCCAGCACCGCCAGGTATGCCCCGATGTACTTGCGCAGCCGGTGGATGAACACGTTGTAAGCCAATTGTGCTGCACTGTCACCGGATTCGATCATATCGTGGAGCCGGCGGAAGTCGAGTTCACCGGCCAGGCCGAACACCCCGGAGCGATGGTTGAGCATCGACTCGATGTCCTCGACGCTCATCTTCGCGGCGCGCCACAGGTAGCCGATGACGCCGGGGTCGACGTCACCGCTGCGGGTGCCCATCACCAGGCCCTCCATCGGGGTCAAGCCCATCGACGTGTCGACGGGGCGGCCCTTGGCGATCGCTGACGCTGATGCGCCGTTACCCAGATGCAGCACAATCTGATTCATGCTGTCCAGCGGCCTGCCCA
>NZ_JBKQOI010000229.1:0-29223 GCF_052145595.1 Mycobacterium sp.
GCATCCTGCACGGCTGCCTACGTCACCGCACCCAATACGACGAACACAAAGCCTGGGCACACCGCCAACCCAACCCGACCGCCGACGCCGCTTGACTTGACAAGTTGCATCCCTGGGATGTCTAGCCACTAGGGGACTGGCAGATCTTCCACTGGTCGTCGCGGTATTGCAGGTCGAGGCTGCGGGTGGAACGGACCGAGGGGTCGTACGCCATGAACGTGGTGATGTTCGCCTCGGCGTGCTGGCCGTTGACGACGACCTGGTCGATGCTGGCGATCACCGGATACTGCTTGGCCGCCGAGACCCGCTGGTAGGTCTCCTGCCACGCGTGCTCGTCGTAATCCACATACCCGTCGCGGGCGGTCCCGCACGTGATGGTGCGCAGCGCGGTCAGATCGCCCCTTTGCACCGCGATGTCATATTCGGAGATGGTGTGCCGAACCTGTTCTTCCTCAGAGACTTTCGAGTGTTTGCTCCGCGTCAAGAGCACCGTGCCCAGGATCGCGATTGCCGCCAACGCCAGCACGATCACGACCAGCGCCAGCACCCAACCCCAATTGAATTGCCTCGATGTCGTGAGCTTGGCTCCCAGTCGGGGCGGAATAGATTGTGGCACAGCGGATTTAGAAGGCACTCCCATTTGCGTCGGGGGACCCTCCGGTCCCGGCGGCGATGCGAAGACTTCGGTGGCAGGTTCCGCGCTGGTGGCGATGACCGCGGTCTCTCTTGCGTCGAAACCGGGTGCGGTGAAACGACGTTCGCGCTGTTGGCTGTCCGCCGCATCGGGATCGTTGTCCGGATCGGGCTTGTTGATCACGACGGTCTCGGTCTCGGGGTCGCTGGGCACCAGGGGGTAGCCCTCGGCTGCCCCTTCGCCCGGTTCGGCTGCCCGTTCGCCGCTCGGCTCGCTTTGGGATTCGCGCGGATCGAACCCAGGCCGGTTGGGTGTGCCGCCGCGGTCGGGCTCCGGTGCGTTAGGCATGATGCGAGCTTAGCGACCCGCGGTAACAGGGCAGAATAGGCGACATGACGCCGATGGGTGATCTCCTGGGACCCGATCCGATCCTGCTGCCTGGCGATAGCGACGCCGAGGCGCAGCTGCGCGCCAACGAGAACCCGAGCCTGGTCGCCGCCGCGCACCCGTCGGCGTCGGTGGCCTGGGCGGCACTTGCCGAGGAGGCTTTGGCCGACGATAAGGCGATCACGGCTTATGCGTATGCCCGCACCGGCTATCACCGCGGCCTGGACCAGCTGCGGCGAAACGGCTGGAAGGGGTTCGGTCCGGTGCCCTATTCGCACGAGCCCAACCGGGGCTTCCTGCGTTGTGTGGCGGCACTGGCCCGAGCCGCCGACACGATCGGCGAGACCGAGGAGCAGCTACGCTGCCTGGATCTGCTCGACGATTGCGACCCCGCGGCCCGCAAGGCGATGGGGCTTTAGCAGTTCTCCGGACACGCGCCGGTGCCGCCCGGGCCATCGATCTGGACGGTGGCGTGATCCAGCCCGCGGGCCGACAGCACCGCCCGGGCGTCCTGCAGCACCCGGGCGGAGTCGCCGTCGCTGGTGAGGTGTGCGGTGCACATGTCCTTGCCGGGCGAAAGCGTCCACACATGCAGGTCGTGCACTTCCGTTACGCCGTCGACCTCGCCCAGCGCGCTGCGCAACTCCTCGACGTCGATGTGGGCCGGCGAGGATTCGGAAAGGATTCGCAACGCCGCGCGGGCCAGCGAGATGGCCCGTGGCAGCACCCACATCGCGACCAGCACGGCGACCACCACGTCGGCGTAGGGCCAGTGCGTCGTCACGGTGACCACACCGGCGATGAGCACGCCCAGGCTGCCGACGGTGTCGGCGATCACCTCCATGTAGGCGCCCTTGACGGCCAGGCTGCCCTCCGAGTGCGAACGCAGCAACAGCGCCACCACGAAGTTGGCGGCCAGCCCGGCCAGCGCCACCACAATCATCGGCACGCCGGGGACCGACGGCGCCTCACTCAGCCGTTTGACGGCCTCGTAGAGGATGAACACCGCGACCCCGATCAGCAGCCCGGCGTTGGCGACCGCGGTGAACACCTCGGCGCGATGCCAGCCGTAGGTGCGCGCGGGTGAGGAGCTGCCGCGCCGGGCCAGCGTCACGGCGGCAAGCCCCATGAACACGGCGACGACGTCGGTCAGCATGTGCCCGGCATCGGCCAGCAGCGCGATCGAGTTGATCAGCAACGAGGTAGTCAATTCCACGACGAAAAACGCCGCCAGAATCGCTGCGGCCATGATCATGCGGGGGATCGTCCGAGACGCGTCAGTCCCGGCAGGGGTGTGATTGTGGCCGGCGCCCATAGCCAGCAATATATGCGTGCTGACGCATATATTGCAAGCGTTAGATCCAGCGGCTCCAGAACCGGGTCAGCGAGTTGCCGGCGGCCGCCAGCCAGTGCGGCACACCGGAGAAGTCGAACAACCAGAGCACAAGCCCGAAGAACCACTGGCTGGCCGCCAAGATCAGGAACAGCAGAATGAACCAGCCCCACTGCTTGGCCGGTGCCACCGCGCGCTGCGTCTCGGGACTCAAATGCGGCTCCAAGGCGTCGTAACCGTCCAGGCCCGGGATCGGCAGCAGGTTCAGCAACACCGCGGTCAGCTCAAGAAATCCCAGGAATGCCACCCCCGCCCACAGCACCGCGTGGGCCGGGTTGTAAAACAACCGCGTCAGTGTCAGCAGCAGCACGGCCAGCACGAGGTTGGCCGCCGGGCCCGCCAGGCTGACCAGGGTGCGCCGGGTGGGCGTCATGAACCAGGTCCGCACATACACCGCGGCACCCGGCAATCCGATCCCACCCAGCAAAATGATGATCATCGGCAGCAGCAGCGACAGCGCGGGATGGCTGTAACGGCGCGGATCCAGCGTCAGGTACCCGCGCACCGCGACGTCGTGATCGCCGAATCGCCACGCGGTGAACGCATGCCCGAATTCATGCAGGCACAACGACACCAACCAGCCGGCGATCACGAAAATGAACACCCCGGCGTAGGACAGCGGCCGCACGCTGGCCCCGGACAGCCAGGCCAGCACTCCGCCGAGGGCCGTCAGGCCGACCAGGCCCAGAAAGATCGGGCTGGGTCGCACCGATTGTTGACGGGGAGAGCCCACCGGACGAAACTACCGGACCAGCAGCCAGCCTTCGACGTTTCGGTAGAACGTCGTCTCGGCGTTGTGGAGGCAGGGCGACATTTAATTGCGATTAAAAGCCAGGGAAGATCAGAATGCCGAACACTTCGAGCGGAACCCCTGAGTTTATCAAGAAGACGAAAAAGTTTAATGGTACAAGTAGCAATTCCAGCGACAAAAAAGCTAAATCAAATGCGAAAGTCACTAACGGGTCTAAGAAGTTAGTAACGTTATTGAGTACCTGGCCCGGCACGGCGGCGACAGCGCTGGCGGCCGAGGCCGCATTCGCATTCAAGTGCTGCAACGACGCGGCGCCGGCGGCCTCTGCGGCCGCATACGAGCCCGTACTCGCATTCATGTGCTGCACAAACTGCTCGTGAAACGCCGCCGCCCGCCCGGCCAGCCCCTGATAATCCTGGGCGTGTCGAGAGAACAGGTGCGCGATGCTCGCCGACACCTCATCGGCGGCCGCGGGTATCACCGCGACGGTCGGGGCCGCCGCCGCGACGTGGGCCACGCTGAGCGTCGAACCGACAGCCGCCACATCCGTTGCCGCCGCCGCCATCATGTCCGGCGCCGCCATCACATACGACATATTCGGGTCCTCCACCTGGTCGTCACCGATCCCGTGGCAAAGCCTCCACCGACTAGCGATGTTGACTTTACCTTCCAGACAATCCGCGCGGTATTTCATTTGCCGTGTTTCGGTGTGGTCGGTCCGAGAGAGTTGCGGGCCGCTTGCCCCAACCGCGCCCCAGCGGCCGTTAGCCAGGGGAAGTGCCAACACAGCCGCACGGACTAAGTTCCGCGTATCCGCGACTACCTGACCAGCAGCCAGCCTTCGACGTTCCGGTAGAACGTCGAGCGGCGAGCCGGGCGCGGACCCGGGACACCGTCACGCACCACGGTGACACCGGTGCTGCCCAGCTGCGCTGCGCGGCCGGCGATCCAGCGGCGCCAGGTTCTTCGCGCCCCGTTTTTCACCAGGGCGCGCAGGCCCGGTATGGCCAGCGTCGGCTCGATGAACACGGCGGCGACATCGCCGTCGAACAGCCCGGTGTCGTCGACGACCGCTTCACCGTGGATGTGCTGCCGGTCGTCGGCCGGCAGCCAGGCAGCCCGGCCCACGATCACCGACCCGGTCTCGTCGCGGATCAGGGTCACCCGCTTGGCGGAACCGCGCCGGGCGCGCCGCGCGGCCCGCCGCCCCGCTGGCAGGCGGTAGACGCGGGTCGCCCGGGTGCTTCGGGGCGGCACGTAAGCCACCTCGATGTCGAGCCGCCCGGCGCGCAGCAACCGGGTCAGCACACCGGCCAGGTCGGCGTCGGCGCCGACGACCACCAGCCTTCGGTATGGCCCGATCGCGGCGTCAATATCGGCCGGGCCGTCGGCCCGGTGGGTGGGCAGGCCGGTTAACGGCCCCCCCGCGCGCCCGTCGCCGAACAACAGCACCGTGGCGCCGGGGATGTTTTCGCCCGTGTTGACGCCGGTATTCATGGGTTCCTCGCAACCTCCTGGGATAGGGTGGGTCACCGGCTGGACCACAATAAGCAGGCGAGATCAGGTGGGAGCATGTCATGCCGGCAATCGTCCTCATCGGCGCCCAGTGGGGCGACGAGGGCAAAGGTAAGGCCACCGATTTGCTCGGCGGGCGCGTGCAGTGGGTGGTGCGCTATCAGGGTGGCAACAACGCCGGGCACACGGTCGTCTTGCCCACCGGCGAAAACTTCGCGCTGCATCTGATCCCGTCGGGAGTGCTGACGCCCGGTGTCACCAACGTCATCGGCAATGGTGTGGTGGTGGATCCCGGCGTGCTGCTGGCCGAGCTGCAAGGCCTGGAAGACCGCGGTGTCGACACCTCGAAGCTGCTGATCTCCGCCGACGCGCACCTGCTGTTGCCCTACCACGTCGCGATTGACAAGGTCACCGAGCGCTACATGGGCAACAAGAAGATCGGCACCACCGGTCGCGGCATCGGGCCCTGCTACCAGGACAAGGTCGCCCGCATGGGGATCCGGGTCGCCGACGTGCTCGACCCGGAGCTGCTCAGCCAGAAGATCGGGGCCGCGCTGGAACTCAAAAACCAGATACTGGTCAAGATCTACAACCGCAAGGCGCTGGAGCCCGACCAGGTGGTCGAGGCCCTACTGGCGCAGGCCGAGGGATTCCGGCACCGCATCGCCGATACCCGGCTGCTGCTCAACAATGCGCTGGAGGCCGGCGAAACGGTGCTGCTGGAAGGCTCGCAGGGCACCCTGCTCGACGTCGACCACGGCACCTATCCCTATGTGACGTCCTCGAATCCGACGGCGGGCGGCGCGGCCGTCGGGTCCGGGATCGGGCCGACCCAGATCACCACCGTGCTGGGAATCCTCAAGGCCTACACCACCCGCGTGGGCTCCGGGCCGTTCCCTACCGAGCTGTTCGACGAGAACGGCGAATACCTGTCCAAGACCGGCGGCGAGTTCGGTGTCACCACCGGACGGCGCCGGCGCTGCGGCTGGTTCGACGCGGTCATCGCCCGGTACGCCACCCGGGTCAACGGCATCACCGACTACTTCCTGACCAAGCTCGACGTGCTTTCCAGCTTGGAAACGGTGCCGGTGTGTGTCGGCTATCGGATCGACGGGGTGCCCACTCGCGACATGCCGATGACCCAAAGCGATCTCGCCCGAGCCGAACCGATTTACGAAGAGCTGCCCGGCTGGTGGGAGGACATCTCACAAGCCCGGGAATTCGACGACCTGCCCGCCAAAGCGCGCGACTACGTGTTGCGACTGGAAGAGCTTGCCGGAACACACGTTTCGTGCATCGGTGTCGGTCCAGGACGCGATCAGACCATCGTGCGCCGCGATGTCCTGCGGGTCCGCCCGTGACGGATCCCGATCCGAAAGAACTCGACCCGGAGTACGAACACCACGGCGGCTTTCCGGAGTACGGCCCGGCCAGCCCCGGCCCGGGCTTCGGCGGGTTCGTGGCGGTCATGCGTCAGCTGCAGGACCTTGCCGTGTCCGCCGACCCCGGTGACGACGTCTGGGAGGATGCGGCCGACCGCGCCGCGGCGCTGGTGGAACTGCTGGGCCCGTTCCGGGCGGACGAGGGCAAGGCGCCGGCCGGGCGCACGCCCGACCTACCGGGCATGGGCAGCCTGCTGGTGCCGCCCTGGATATTGACGCGATACCGCCCCGACGGTGTCGAAATGACCGGACATTTCAGCAGGTTTCACGTCGGAGGCAACCACGCGGTGCACGGCGGTGTGCTGCCGCTGCTGTTTGATCACATGTTCGGGATGATCTCGCACGCCGCGGGGCGGCCGATCAGCCGGACGGCCTTCCTGCATGTCGACTACCGCAAGATCACGCCGATCGATGCGCCGCTGGTGGTGCGCGGACGGGTCACGAGCGCCGAGGGGCGCAAGGCGTTCGTCTCTGCGGAGTTGGTCGACGCGCAGGGGCTTAGCGCCGTCGTGCTGGCCGAGGCCAACGGCCTGATGGTGCGGCTGCTCCCCGGCCAGCCCTGAGGTCGGCCCTCCCTGCTCGGAGCGGACCTATCCTTGAGCGGTGACTGACGGCTTGACCGAGGGACGGCGGGAGCCCCCCGGCGCGCAGGGGGATCCGACGGCCGCCGAAGACGACAAGACGACGGCGATTGTCGCGTCCCCACGAGGTGCCGAGGCCGACGCCAGGCCCGCAGTGATGCTGCTGGGTTCCGGCGAACTCAGCCGGGAGTTGGCGATCGCCCTGCGGCACCTCGGCGCGCGGGTGATCGCCGTCGATGAATACCCGCATGCGCCCGCGCACGGGGTGGCCGACCTGTCGCTGATAGTCCCGCTGACCAACGCCGGCGAGCTGTCGAACATAATTCAACGGCTGCGACCGGACTTCGTGGTGACCGCCACCGACGCGGTGTCTGTTGACGCCCTCGATGCGCTGGCCGCCGGTCCCGACAACAAGGTCACCGAACTGGTGCCCAACGCCCGCACCGTCCGGCTCACCTCCGACCGGGAGGGCCTGCGCCGGCTGGCCGCCGACCAGTTGGGGCTGCCCACCGCGCCATTCTGGGTCGTCGGATCCATCGGCGACCTCGAGGCGGTGGCCGCGCACGCCGGGTTTCCGTTACTGGTGAAGCCGGTAACCGGCGTCGCCGGACCGCGACGCTCGGTGGTCACCGGGCCCGGCGATATCGCGCCCGCCTGGCGGCGCGCCGTCGAGGGGGGCCAGCAGCGGGTATTGGCCGAGCCGGTGGTCGAGATCGAGTTCGATGTCACCCTGCTCGTGGTGCGCAGCGACGGGCCGGCCGGTCCGCTGATCGAGTTTTGCTCACCCATTGGTCATAGCGGCGCCGACGGTGTCGTGCTGGAATCCTGGCAACCCCAACAGATGAGCGCGGCCGCGCTGGATGCGGCCAAGTCGATCGCCGCGCGAATCGTCAAGGCGCTCGGCGGGCGCGGCGTCTTCGGTGTCGAATTGATGATCAACGGCGATGAGGTGTACTTCGCCGACGTCACCGCACGCCCGCACAAGAGCGCCTGGGTGACTTTGCGCAGCCAGCGCCTTTCGGCGTTCGACTTGCAGGCGCGGGCCATTCTTGGTTTGCCGCTGGACACCATGATGATGTCGCCGGCCGCGGCGCGCACGATAAATCCCGGCCATGACGGTAGGTGGCCCACTGCGGACGCGTTGACCGGTGCGCTGGGTGTTCCAGAAAGCGATCTCCGCCTCTTCGGCAGGGGATCCCGGCCTGCCGGCGCGACCCACAAGCTCGGGGTGGCACTGGCTACGGCACCGGACGTGGCGACCGCACGCGAGCGCGCCCGACGGGTGGCAGCGGCCCTGAGGCCCTGAATATGCGAGACTCACGCGGGTGAGCTACGCAGGAGACATCACGCCCCAAGAGGCATGGAAGCTACTCAGCGACAACCCCCATGCCGTGCTGGTCGACGTACGCACCGACGCCGAATGGCGGTTCGTCGGCGTGCCCGATCTGTCCAGCCTCGGCCGTGAGGTGGTGTTCATCGAGTGGAATACGACCGACGGGACGTACAACGAGGGCTTCGCCGACCAACTGAAGCAGCGGGTCGCGCCCGCGGCCGACGAAGAGCGGCCGGTGGTCTTCATCTGCCGCTCGGGCAACCGCTCCATCGGTGCTGCCGGGGTCGCGACCGAGGTCGGGATCACTCCGGCCTACAACATGCTGGACGGCTTCGAAGGTCATCTCAACGCCAGCGGTCATCGCGGTGAAACGGGCTGGCGGGCGATCGGATTGCCCTGGAAGCAGGGTTGAAACAGGGATGAAGCAACTATGACGGACCGCTCGGTCCGCATGCCCAAGGCGCTGCCCGAAGGCGTCAGCCAGGCCACCATCGGGGTGCGCGGCGGACTCTTGCGATCCGGGTTCGAAGAGACCGCCGAGGCGATGTTTCTGACCTCCGGGTATGTCTACGAATCGGCGGCCGTGGCCGAGAAGTCGTTCAGTGGCGAGCTGGACCATTTCGTGTACTCGCGCTACGGCAACCCCACCGTGACGATGTTCGAGGAGCGGTTGCGCCTGATCGAGGGGGCGCCGGCGGCGTTCGCCACCGCTAGCGGCATGGCCGCGGTGTTCACCTCGCTCGGCGCGCTGCTCGCCGCCGGTGACCGGTTGGTCTCGGCGCGCAGCCTGTTCGGCTCGTGTTTCGTGGTGTGCAACGAGATCCTGCCGCGTTGGGGCGTGGAGACCGTGTTCGTCGACGGCGATGACCTCGCGCAGTGGGAGCGGGCGCTCTCAGTGCCGACGGCGGCAGTGTTCTTCGAGACGCCGTCGAATCCGATGCAGTCGCTGGTGGATATCGCCGCGGTGAGCGAGCTTGCTCACGCGGCGGGCGCAAAAGTCGTGCTGGACAACGTCTTTGCCACACCGCTGCTGCAGCAGGGCCTTCCGCTCGGGGTTGACGTGGTGGTGTACTCGGGTACCAAGCACATCGACGGTCAGGGTCGGGTGCTGGGCGGCGCAATCCTCGGCGACAAGGAGTACATCGACGGCCCGGTGCAGAAGCTGATGCGCCACACCGGCCCGGCGTTGAGCGCATTCAACGCCTGGGTACTGCTGAAAGGCCTTGAGACGCTGGCGATTCGGGTTGAACACAGCAATTCCGCGGCACTGCGGATTGCGGAATTCCTGGAGGGCCATCCGGCGGTGAGTTGGGTGCGCTACCCGTTCCTGGCGTCGCATCCGCAACACGACCTGGCCAAGCGTCAGATGGCCGGCGGCGGGACGGTGGTTACTTTTGCGCTCGACTGCGCGGAAAGCGCGGCCAAGCAACGGGCGTTCGAGGTGCTCGACAAGCTGCGGCTGATCGACATCTCGAACAACCTCGGCGACGCCAAATCGCTTGTCACTCATCCGTCGACCACGACTCACCGCGCGATGGGCGCCGAGGGGCGCGCCGCGATCGGGCTCGGTGACAATGTGGTCCGCATCTCGGTCGGGCTGGAAGGCGCCGACGATCTGATCGCCGATATCGACCAGGCCCTGGGCTGATCGAAGGCTAACCGGCTGCCTTTTGTTCGGCCTCTTCGGCGCGTTCGGCCGCCGCCAGTGTCCCCTCTTCGACTTGCTGCTCGACCCAGCGCGCCACCGGCCGGGCGTAAATCATCTGGGCGGTGATGGCCATCTGGCCGCGGGTGCGACCCAGGAACGAGATGCCCCAGGCGAACATGGCGGCGATGCGGTTCCGGTGACCGATCAGGTAGTACAGGTGCAGCAGCAGCCAGGCCAACCAGGCGAAGAAGCCGGCGAACTCCACCTTGCCGACCTGGGCCACGGCGCTGTACCGGGAGATGAGGGCCATGCTGCCCTTGTTGACATAGTGGAACGGCTTGCGGTTGGCCGGATCGTCGTGGCCCTTGACCGCGTCCTTGATCAACGTGGTGACGTAACGCGCCCCCTGGATCGCGCCCTGCGCCATCCCGGGCACGCCGGGCACGGACATCAGGTCACCGACGACAAAGACATACGGGTGGCCCTTGACGGTGAGGTCGGGCTCTACGATCACCCGTCCGGCGCGGTCGGTTTCGGTTCCCTCGGACTGTTCGGCGACCATCTTGCCCAGCGGGCTGGCCTGAACGCCGGCCGCCCACACCTTGCACGCGCATTCGATGCGGCGTTGGGCGCCGTCCTTCTCCCTGACGGTGATGCCGTTGTAGTCGACGGCGGTCACCATCGCGTTGAGCTGAACGTCGACATCCATCTTCTCCAGCCGCCGCTGCGCCTTGAGGCCCAGGTTCGGGCCCATCGCCGGCAGCACTGCGGGTGCTGCGTCGAGCAGGATCACGTGGCACTGGCTGGGTGTGATGGTCCGAAAAGCCCCGGCCAGGGTGCGCTCGGCTAGTTGGACGATCTCGCCGGCCAGCTCGACGCCGGTCGGTCCGGCCCCGATCACCACGAAGGTAAGCCGGCGTTCCCGCTCGGCGTGGTCGGTGGCGACCTCGGCGGCCTCGAATGCGCCGAGGATGCGGCCGCGCAGCTCCAGGGCGTCGTCGATGGTCTTCATCCCAGGTGCGTAGGTGGCGAATTCGTCGTTGCCGAAGTAGGACTGCTGCGCGCCGGCGGCCAGGATCAGACTGTCGTAGGGCGTCACGGTGTCCATGCCCATCAGGTGTGACGTGACCGTCTTCGCCTCGAGGTCGATCGCGGTGACGTCGCCCCACAGCACCCGGACGTTCTTCTGCCTGCGCAGGATCAGCCTGGTGGTCGGCGCGATATCGCCCTCGGACAAGATCCCCGTGGCCACCTGATACAGCAGTGGCTGGAACAGGTGGGTGGTCGTCTTCGAGATCAGGGTGATGTCGACCTGGCATCCCTTGGGGGCCCGCTTGAGCGACTTGGCGGCATTCAGGCCACCGAATCCGCTTCCGATGATGACGACGCGATGACGCGACATAGTTGCCCCCTCTGGTGTTCAGAGTCTCCGCGCATCTACACCGTACGACCGCACCGGCACGCACGTCGCGATGTGGCGGGTGGTCGCGCTGCCCAGGCTGGTCGTGTTCAGGTCGCCGAGCCGAACAGGCCCGTGTTGTTGTCGCCCGAGTTGAAGAAGCCCTTGTTCAGGCTGCCCGAGTTAAAACTGCCGGTATTCGTGCCGGGACCACTGAGTGCGCCGCCCGAGTTGTAGTTGCCCGTGTTGTCCATGCCTGAGTTCGCGAAGCCCGTGCTGAAGTCCCCGGAGTTCCCGAAGCCCAGGTCGCCGATACCGGCGTTCCCGAAACCGTAGTCGGAGTTGCCCGCGTTGCCCAAGCCGACGTTGAAGTTTCCGGCGTTCCAGAAGCCCGTGTTGCTATTCTCGGCGTTCGCGAAACCGATGTTGGCGTCGCCGGAGTTGAACAAGCCGAAATTCCCATTACCCGAGTTGAAAAAGCCGACGTTGCCGTTGCCTGAGTTCCCGAAACCGATGTTCCCGGTACCGGAGTTCAGCCCGCCGATGCCCACCTCGTTGTTGCCGGTGATGTTGAAGCCGATGTCGTTGCTGCCTTTGTTCCCAAAACCGAAGTCGTTGTTACCAATGTTGGCGAACCCGATATTTGAATTGCCGATGTTTCCGCTACCAAAGTTGTTGTTACCGATGTTTGCGCTGCCCACGTTGGAGGCGCCCTGGTTTCCGCCACCCAGGTCGCCGCTTCCATAGTTCCCCAGGCCGACGTTGCCGATGCCCACGTTCCCGCTGCCCAGGTTCATATCGCCGATATTCCCGTTACCAAAGTTCGTGTTGCCGCTATTGCCGCTGCCCAGGTTGGTATTGCCGAGGTTGCCGCTGCCGACATTGGTGTAGCCGCTGTTGCCACTGCCCAGGTTGTTGTCGCCGGTGTTGCCGCTGCCCAGGTTGTTGTTGCCGAGGTTGCCGCTGCCCAGGTTGAATTTGCCGATATTGGCCAGGCTGAATGCCAGGCTGGCCGGCAGGCTCTGCAACGTCTGCGGCAGTGACGTCAACTGGGGAGCCGCCGCCGAGGCCCCGCCGTCATACCCACCATGGCGGCCACATCGGCAGCCCACATCTCCTCGTACTGCCCCTCGGTAGCCGCAATCGCGGGCGCATTCTGCCCAAACAAGTTTGACGCCACCAACTGCACCAAGTCAGAACGATTGGCCGCCACCACCACGGGGTGCACCGTCGCCGCCAACGCCGACTCAAAGGCACCGGCGACCGCTCTGGCCTGCGCAGCCGCCCCCGACGCCGAGGCTGCCGCCGCACCCAACCAGCCCGCATACGGCACCGCCGCAGCCGCCATCGCCGCCGACGCCGGACCCTGCCAGGCCTGACCCGCCAACCCCGAGGTCACCGAACCAAACGACTCCGCCGCCGACCCCAACTCAGCAGCCAATCCATCCCAGGCCGCCGCAGCCGAGAGCATCGGCCCCGACCCCGCGCCAGAGAACATCCGCAATGAATTAATTTCCGGAGGAGCCGTCAAGAAGCTCATCAGCCTGTCCTTTCGTCGGGTCGCGAGATGACATCCGTTCATGTAATGCCCGTGAATGCCAACCGCAAGATTGCCAAACCAATGCTGCGCAAACTCATTGTCACCCAGCTACCCTCTGGGCCACATGCTGAGCCCCGGAGGTTTGCGACGAGGAGGTGGCGGCCGTCGCCGCCGTGAGCACGGCGGCCGTCACCTGTTCGACCCGGCCGCGATCGAGTCCACGAAGCCCGACGGCACGAGGGTCTCCGGTCGCTACGACAATCGGGGATACTTCGCGTTGTACGACGGGTACGCCTCCGACGTGGGCCACCTCAACGCGGTTGGTTCCAGGATCGCGGCGACAGCCTCTCTCGACGCGATCGGGCAGGCATCGCGGAAGTAGACACCGCTGGCCATGATTCGGGCCACATGCCTCGCGACTAAGCGATATCACCCGCGCATTCCTCACGGGACACACGTACATCGCCAAACCCGTTGGAAGCCTGTTCTTTCCGGCCATCGCCGTCCCAACGGCCGCACTGATCTTGCCGACGGGAATGCCACCAGCGGGAGAGAACCGCAGCCGGGAGCGCGGCATCAACGAAGCCCGCATCGCCGCCGAAGCGGCACGACGCACCGAGCGTCTCGCGGCCTGCGACGATCCGCCGGCGTTCTGGCACAACGGGTTTCCTTTTTTGCGCAGGTCGGGTAACGGCCGCGGGGACCACGCCGTAAAACTTTGTGGCGACAAGGTGTAACACGCGGAGTAGAGTTTGTGCCGCTCGATCGTAGGAGGCCCCTTTGACCGAACAACCGCCTAGCTACCCACCACCACCGGGCGGTTACGGTTACCCACCGCCCGGGCCGGGTTACCCACCGCCACGCGCCGGTACGAATGCGATGGCCATCGCATCGTTGGTGTGCTCGCTGTTCGGATGGCTCTGTTTGATCGGGCCCATCCTGGGGGTGATCTTCGGCTTTCTCGCGCTGAACCAGATCAAGCAAACCGGTCAAGGTGGGCGTGGGATGGCGCTAGCCGGAATAATCATTGGCGGGATCTTCGCCGCAATCATCATAGGCCTTGGGAGCCTCAGGGCCATCGCCAGGCACACGCCGCGCATGCATTCGGGCGCGCCAGCTGTGGTGATGATCGTTGAACCGCAGGCGGTTTCGCCTATCGCCGCGGCTTAAGGGCCGGTCGTTCTAGAACGGCCACGCGCTGGCGTTGGTCTTGTACTTGCCGTTTAGACCAGTGCAGAAGTCGTCCGCCGTGCCGGCGAGAAAGATGTAGTAGGCCTCGCCGCCGCGGCTGGCGAAGGAGTTCGGGGTGGTCCAACCGCTGTTGCACATCGCAGTGTCACTGCCCGCGGTGGGCCTACGCCAATTCGTCTTGGCGCAGGCGGAAAGTGCGTCGACATCCGGTGTGGCGCTCTTCGCCGCGACCAGCATCGCCCCTCCCCATTGGCCGTCGTTGCGTCGGTAGGCACGCGCCCCGAATCCGGCGTTGTTGGTCTGGCATGCCAACGCCCGACGCAGCAGGCCGAAGGGGGCCGCGAGTTGCGGGTTGGCAACCGCGGCGGCAGCCGTGATGAACTGCGCCGCGTCCGAGCCGGAAACCTCTTGCACATTCGGATTGCCAAGGCCGGTCAGCTGCTGCGAGATCCACTGTGCCGCCGTGCTTCCACCACCGATGATCGGCCCGCCGCCGCCGGATGTCATCGGCGGCAACGTGACAGTGGGATCGGCGGTTGCCGCGGGCATGGCGGCCGCGGCGCAAAGGAACAGCCCGCACGCGGCGAGAAGAACCTCGATCCGATACGCAATAACTCTCATTGGGTACCTCCCCGGCGTCAACCTAGCAGGTCTTCATGCTCGGCGCGGCGGTGACCATGACTGCCTACTGTCAGCGGAAGGCGTCACTTCCGGTGAACGCCTGGCCGAGGACGAGCTGGTGCATCTCCGGTGTGCCCTCGTAGGTCAGCACCGATTCCAGGTTGACCATGTGCCGGATAACCGGGTATTCCAGCGATATCCCGTTGCCGCCCAATATAGTTCGGGCGGTCCGGCAGATTTTGATCGCCTCACGCGTGTTATTGAGCTTGCCGAAGCTGATCTGCTCGGGACGCAGCCCGACGCTGTCCTTGAGGCGACCGAGGTGCAGTGACAGCAGCTGCCCCTTGTGCAGCTCGACCGCCATGTCGACGAGTTTTGCCTGGGTCAGCTGGAATCCGGCGATCGGGCGGCCGAATTGGGTGCGCTGTGTCGCGTAGTCGAGCGCGGATTGCCAGGCCGTGCGGGCCGCTCCCATCGATCCCCAGATGATTCCGTAGCGCGCCTCGGACAGGCAGGACAGCGGGCCCCTGAGCCCCTTGGCTTCGGGCAGCATCGCGTCGGCCGGGAGCCGGACGTTGTCGAGCACCAGCTCGCTGGTGATCGATGCCCGCAGCGACAGCTTGTGGTGGATGGTGTTGGCGGAAAAGCCCGGGGTGTTTGCGGGAACGACGAACCCGCGGATCCCGTCGTCGGTGGCGGCCCACACGATGGCGACGTCGGCGACCGAGCCGTTGGTGATCCACATTTTGCGGCCGTCGAGCACCCAATCCGAACCATCGCGTCGCGCCCGGGTTTTCATCGCGGCCGGATCGGATCCGACGTCGGGTTCGGTCAGCCCGAAGCAGCCGAGCAGTTCGCCGGCGGCCATGCCGGGCAGCCACTGCTGCTTTTGCTCCTCCGATCCGAAGTTCCAGATGGCGAACATCGCCAGCGACCCCTGCACCGAGACCGTGGACCGAACGCCGGAGTCGGCGGCCTCGAGTTCCAAGCAGGCCAGGCCGTAGTGCACGGCGGAGGCTCCGCCGCATCCGTAGCCATGGAGGTGCATGCCGAGCAGGCCGAGCTGGCCGAACTGTTTGGCGAGCTCGCGGACCGGAAGGTCGCCGATCTCGAACCAGTCGGCGACGTGTGGGGTGACATGTTCGGCGCAGAACTTTCTGACGGTGTCGCGCACCGCGATCTCGTCGCTCGACAAGGAGGCGTCCAAACCCAGCGGGTCGTCGCGGTCAAAGGCCGGTGGCGTCTTAGTACTCATAGGAGTCAGCCTGCCACTAACCAACCGCCGTGAGGCCGCCGCCGACGCTGAGCACCTGTCAAGGAGCGCGACCAGGCCCGGTAGTCTCGCTGCATGCAACGGCTGGCGTGGCTGGGCATGGACGTCATCTGTGTGCTGGTGTTCTGCGCCGTCGGGCGCCGCAGCCACGACGAAGGCGCCAGCGTCACCGGCGTCGCAACGACGGCCTGGCCGTTTCTGACCGGAACTGTCGTCGGGTGGCTGGCGTCCCGCGGCTGGCGGCGACCCACCGCTGTGGCCCCGACCGGGGTGGTTGTCTGGCTGTGCACCGTGACGGTCGGCATGGTGTTGCGCAAGGCCACCTCGGCGGGTGTGGCTGCGAGTTTCGTGGTGGTGGCGGCGTCGGTCACCGCGGTTCTTTTGCTCGGTTGGCGAGCGGTCGTCGGGCTGGCCCAGCGGCGCCGCTCCGACATCTGACCAACAATGGCACGCGCAGACGGCGACAGCTGGGGTCCGGGTACCGGCCTCGGATTGGTCGCGACGTTCGGCGCGGTCGCGAGGGCGGTGGCCACCAACAAAGGCCTGATGAACGATTCGTTCGCCGAGCCGTTGGTCCGCGCCGTAGGGGTGGAGTACTTCAGCCGGCTGGTCACCGACGAGCGGTTCGCGGCCGATGACGGCAAAGACCCGCTCATGGCTGGAGTCATCGATCTCCTCGCGGCGCACACCCGATTCTTGGACGAGTTTCTCGCCTTTGCGGGCCGGGAGGGCGTTCGCCAAGTGGTGATCCTCGCGTCCGGTCTGGACACTCGGCCGTATCGGCTGTGGTGGCCGCGCGGGACAACGGTGTATGAGATCGATCGGCCCGAAGTGCTCGATTTCAAGTCCGAGGTGCTGCGCGGGCTGGGTGCCAAGCCGACCGCGAACCGTCGCGCGATTGGCATCGACCTTCGTCAGGATTGGCTGGCGGCGCTGCGGCGGGTCGGTTTCGACGCCGATCAACCCACGGTGTGGATCGCCGAGCAACTCCTCGTCGGGTACCTGCCGCCCGCCGGACAGAATCGGTTGTTGCAAGATGTCACGTCGGTAAGCGCCGCCGGCAGCCGGTTCGCGGCCGACCACATGCCCACCTGGACCCCAATGCAGCTGGAGGCGGGGCGGGCGTTTGTCAACGGCTGGCGACAACACGGGCTGGACGTCGACCTGGCCAGCCTGACCTACTCGGGTGAATATCGTTATGTCCCCGAGTATCTGGCGGCCCACGGCTGGGAGACGGTCGAGCGCAACGTGGTTGAGTTGCTCACCGCGATGGGGCAGGCCGAACTGTGGCGTGGCGGCCCCGACGACTTGGCGGTCACCCCGGGATATGTCACCGCGAAGCGGGTCCGGAATGCTTCCGGGCGACAAGCGTTAGACGATAGGTGATGCCTCAATCGAGCCAGTCAGCCCCAGGTCGCCAGCTCCAATTCGTGTCGGCGACCCATGATGACCCGCTGGCCCAGCCGTTACTGGAAGAGCTGGCCGTCGAGTATGCGGAGCGATACGGCGGCACGCCGAGCGTGCATTTGGCCTGGTTGCCGGTGCCGGCGGCCGAGTTGGCGCCGCCGGACGGCGGCTTGCTGATCGGCGTACTGGGCGACGTGCCGGTCACCGGCGGTGCGTTTCGGCGATATGACGCCGACACCGCCGAGCTCAAGCGGATCTGGACGGACCGCGCGCATCGTCGCCGCGGCTACGCGAGGTCGCTGCTGGCAGCGCTGGAGGCGGAGACCGCCGCGCGCGGTTACCGGCGGCTGTACCTGATCACCGGCAATCGCCAACCCGAGGCCGAGGCGTTGTATGACGCGACCGGGTACACCCGCGTGGCGGCCGACCCGCTACCGTCCTGGGGGCCGTTTCGCCCGATCGCGTTCGAGAAGATCCTCGACCAGAGCCTCGCATGACCGGTCAGCTGCATCTGGGTGTCGCGCTGGACGGGTACGGCTGGCATCCGCGGGCATGGCGCGCCACGCTGGCGTCGGACCCCGGCACCCCGTCGGTGCTCAGCGGTCGCTACTGGGCCGGGCTTGCCGCGACCGCCGAGCGTGGGCTGCTCGACTTCCTCACCATCGACGACACTTTGATGCCGCAGCCCGGACGCCGCGAGCGGATCGATCCACGACGGCTGGCCGGCCGCGCCGATGCCGTGCTTGTCGCGGCCCGCATCGCGCCCGCGACGCGGCACATCGGGCTGATCCCGGTGGCCACGGTCACCCACACCGAGCCGTTTCACGTCTCCAAATCCATTGCCACCCTTGACTATGTGTCGCATGGCCGGGCGGGCTGGCAGGCACGGGTCAGCGTGACCACGCACGAGGCGGCGCTATTCGGCCGCCGAGACGGATCCCAGATCCCGTTATTTGACGAGGCAGTGGAGTACGTCGACGTGGTGCGCCGGTTGTGGGACAGCTGGGAGGACGACGCGATCATCCGCGACGTCACCACCGGGCGCTACGTCGACCGGGACAAACTGCACTACATCGACTTCACCGGAAAGTACTTCTCCGTCAAGGGGCCGTCGATCACGCCGCGCCCGCCGCAGGGCCAGCCGGTGGTGGCCGCGCTCGCGCATGCCGGTCCGGTCTATGATTTCGCCGCCGCCGGCGCCGACGTCGTCTTCATCACCCCCACCGACGGCGCCGCGGTGCGAAGCATCCTCGACGAGGTGCACGCGGCGGGCGGCGCCGAGCTGAAAGTGTTCGCCGACATCGTGGTGTCTTTTGGCGGTGACGGCGACTTTCGCTCCGATGCGCTCGTCTTCGCAGGCAGTGCAACGGAATTGGTGGACATGCTGTTGGAATGGCAGCGAATCGGCATCGACGGTGCGCGGCTGCGGCCGGCCGTCAACGCCACCGATCTCCCGGTGATCGCCGACGAGGTGGTGCCGTTTCTGCAGCGAGCCGGGCGGTTCCGCACCGGCTACCGGCACGGTGAAACGCTGCGGGCACGGCTCGGCCTGCCGGTGGCCCCGAACCGCTACGCGGCGGTGAGCCGATGAATACGGTTCCGCTGTCGATCCTGGACCTCGCGCCGATCAGCGCAGGCAGCGACGTGGCGACGGCGTTGCGCAACACCATCGAGCTCGCCCAGCACGCCGAGCGGTGGGGTTATCGCCGGTTCTGGATCGCCGAGCACCACTTCGTCGGTGTCGCCAGCTCGTCGCCGGCCGTACTGATCGGCCAAATCGCCGCCGCCACCAACAAGATCCGGGTGGGCTCCGCCGCAGTGCAGCTCAGTCACACGACGGCCGCCGCGGTGGTTGAGAGCTTCGGCATGCTGGAAGCCTTTTATCCGGGCCGCATCGACTTGGGTGTTGGCCGGGGGCAACGGCGCGACACCGGGTTCAAGCCGAAGCAGCCGTCGACCAAGACGCGTCCGCCGCGGCAGCGGCGCGAGGTCGACGGCGTGGTGATTCCGCTGCCGTTCGATCTGCGTGGGCTTCTCGACAAGGAGCGCGTGCAGGCGACCATGGGGATTCTGCAGCAGCCCGAGGCGGTGGCGCCCGACTTCGCCGAGCAGCTCGGCGACATCATCGCGATGCTGGACGGTTCTTACGGAGTCGAGGGTTTTGACGTGCACGCGGTGCCGGGCGAGGGATCCGGACTGACACCGTGGATCTTTGGGAGCACCAGGGGGCAGAGCGCCAGGATGGCCGGTGCGCGCGGGCTGCCGTTCGTTGCGAGCTATCACATCACTCCGGCAACCGCCCTGGAGGCCATCGACGCATACCGTGACACGTTCGTCCCGTCGGGCACGCTGCAGCGGCCCTACGTCGTGGTCTCTGCCGACATCGTCGTTGCCGACGACAGCGCCACCGCAAGGCATCTGGCCACCGGCTACGGGCAATGGGTGTATTCCATCCGAACCGGCGTCGGCGCCATGCCCTACCCGGATCCCGACGATTGCCCGCCGCTCACCGATGAACAGCTGCCCGTCGTCAAAGACAGGCTGGAAACGCAATTCGTCGGTGACCCCGACGAGGTCGCCGAGCGGCTATCCCGGTTGCAACGCCTCACCGGCGCCGACGAACTCGTCATCACCTCGGTCACCCACCGGCAGGCCGACCGGCTGCGGTCTCACGAACTGATCGCCAAACGGTGGGGCCTGGCCGAATGAATTTGCGAGAGGGCGAGCACCGCAAGCCGATTCACCTTGCCGCGCACTTCCCCGGCGTCAACAACACCACGGTGTGGACCGACCCCAGCGCGGGCAGCCAGATCGAGTTCGACTCGTTCGTGCACCTCGCCCGCACCACCGAGCGCGGATTGTTCGACTTCTTTTTCCTGGCCGAAGGACTGCGACTGCGGGAGCATCGCGGCCGGATCTACGACCTCGACGTGGTGGGCCGTCCGGATACCTTCACCGTGCTTGCCGCGTTGGCGGGCGTCACCGACCGGATCGGTCTGACCGGAACCATCAACACCACTTTCAACGAACCATTCGAGGTGGCAAGGCAATTCGCGACACTCGATCATCTCTCAGGCGGCCGTGCCGGCTGGAACATTGTCACGTCGTCGGATGCCTTCACCGGCGCCAACTTCCGGCGCGGCGGCTTTCTTGACCACGCCGACCGGTACTCGCGGGCCGAGGAGTTCCTCACCGTGGCCCGCCAATTCTGGGATAGCTGGGAAGCCGATTCCGTGCTGGCCGACGTCGACGGCGGGGTCTATGTCGATCCCGACAGAATTCGAAGCGTCCGGCACCGCGGCCCGCAGTTCGACGTCCGCGGTTTCGCGACGCTGCCCGCCGGCCCGCAAGGCCATCCGGTGCTGCTGCAGGCCGGCGACTCCGCCGACGGCCGTGCGTTCGGCGCGCGCAACGCCGACGCCTTGTTCACCGTGCATTCGTCGCTGGAAGACGGTCAGCGCTACTACGCCGACGTCAAGGGCCGGGCGACGTCCTACGGTCGAGACCCAAACCAGCTCAAGGTTTTTCCGGCGGCGACGTTCGTCATCGGTGACACCGATTCCGAGGCGCAGGACAGGGCGCGGCACATCCGCTACCAGCAGGTCAGCGGCGCGACCGCGATCGCGATGCTCGAACAGGTGTGGGGCCGCGACCTGTCGGGCTACGACCCCGGCGGGCCGCTGCCCGATATCGAGCCGACCAGCGACAGCGGCATCACGCAGGGGCGGGTACGGCACGTCGATCCGGTGGCGGTGGCGCGCCGCTATCGCGGACGCGCTCAGGCCGAGAACCTTTCGATTCGCGAACTGGTTATCGCCGTCACCGGCCGTCAACAGTTCGTCGGCACGCCGAAGCGGATCGCAGACGAGATCGACCAATACATCCAGGCCGACGCCTGTGATGGGTTCATTTTGGTGCCGCATCTGACGCCGCACGGCCTGGACGAGTTCGTCGACCGGGTGGTGCCGCTCCTGCAGGAGCGCGGTGCCTTTCGCACCGCGTACGCCGGTGAGACATTACGCGAGCACCTGGGGCTCACGGGTCAGTGAGTTCGGGGTAACCGTCACAACGAGCCTCTCCATCGGCGTCGCCGGTGGCAACCAAGGTCCGCTGGACGTCCGTTTTCGATATCGCATGTGATAGCGCATTTGCGGTCCCGTTGTGGAGACTTTGCCGGGACTGCTGTGGCTGGTGTGGCTATGGATGCTGCGGCTGGTCTCGAGGCCCGCCGTTGGCCAGCGAGATCGCCTGATCGGTGGCCTCGCGGATCGGGCCGCGCCACACATCGCCGTGCCCGGGCAGCAGCACGTCGGTGTTCAGCAGCGCCAGCGCGTTCAGGCTGCGCAGACAGTCGGGTTGACTGTGGCTGAAGACCGCCGGCAGCAGTTGTGGCCCGCGATGACGCAGCAGCGGGTGGCCGGTGATCAGCGCGTCGCCGCTGGCCAGCGCGCCGTCGACGACATACGAGCAGTGCCCGCCGGTGTGCCCGGGGGTGGCGACGGCCATCGGGTGGCCCGGCAGCCCGGCGGCCACCTCGGCGGTCAGCGGCCGGGCGGTCGGGATGCCGTCGCGGATCAGGCCGCCGTTGCGCACAACATGGACGCCCCAGACGGCCCATCGCGGTCGCCAGATGCGCAGTGCGACATCGAAAACCGAGACCTGTTCCAGGTACTCCCGCTTGGCGTGCCCCACTTCGTCGGCATGGCAATACACCTCGGTGCCGTGTTCGCGCGCGAACCAGATCGCCGAGCCCAGGTGGTCGATGTGTGCGTGCGTCAGCAGGATGGCGCGGACGTCGCCGGCGTTGTAGCCCAGGTTGCGCAGCGAGGCCAGCACGTCCTCCCGGTCCCCGGGATAGCCGGCGTCGATCAACATGACGCCAGTGTCGTCGGTGACCAGCGTCCAGTTAACGGCGTGGCCCTCGGCGAGGTGCACGGTGTCGGTGACCTGAACAAGAGTTGGCGCCCGTCCCATGCCCGCGAGTGTAGGAGTAGAAAGAACGGGTGGCTGAACTGAAACTCGGATACAAAGCGTCCGCTGAACAATTCGCACCGCGCGAGCTCGTCGAGCTGGCCGTCGCCGCCGAAGGTCACGGCATGGACAGCGCAACCGTCAGCGACCACTTCCAGCCGTGGCGGCACAAGGGTGGGCATGCTCCGTTCTCGCTGGCGTGGATGACGGCGGTCGGCGAACGCACCAACCGGATCACGCTGGGCACGTCGGTGCTCACCCCCACCTTCCGGTACAACCCGGCCGTCATCGCGCAGGCCTTCGCCACCATGGCCTGCCTGTATCCGAACCGCGTCTTCCTCGGCGTGGGCACCGGTGAGGCGCTGAACGAGATCGCCACCGGGTACCAGGGCGACTGGCCGGAGTTCAAGGAGCGGTTCGCCCGGCTGCGCGAATCGGTGTGGTTGATGCGGGAGCTGTGGCGCGGCGACCGCGTTGACTTCGACGGCGAGTACTACCGGCTCAAGGGCGCCTCGATCTACGACGTGCCGGAGGGCGGGGTTCCGATCTACGTCGCCGCCGGCGGCCCGGCGGTGGCGAAATATGCCGGACGGGCCGGTGATGGCTTCATCTGCACCTCCGGCAAGGGCGAGGAGCTGTACAAGGACAAGTTGATTCCCGCGGTGCTGGAAGGCGCCGCGGCCGCCGACCGCAATGTCGACGACATCGACAAGATGATCGAGATCAAGATCTCCTACGATCCCGACCCGGAGCTCGCCCTGGAGAACACCCGGTTCTGGGCACCGCTTTCGCTGACCGCCGAGCAGAAGCACAGCATCGACGATCCGATCGAAATGGAAAAGGCCGCGGACGCGCTGCCGATCGAGCAGGTCGCCAAGCGCTGGATCGTGGCGTCGGACCCCGACGAGGCCGTCGAAAAGGTCGGTCAGTACGTCACGTGGGGCCTCAACCACCTGGTGTTCCACGCGCCCGGCCATGATCAACGCCGGTTTCTGGAGCTCTTCGAGAAGGACCTGGCGCCCCGGCTGCGGCGGCTCGGCTGAAAGGCGGGCCGTGGCTCGCGCTGAGATTTACATCGCTGCGCCCGAACCGGCGTCCGGCAAGTCGACGATCGCGTTGGGGATCCTGCATCGATTAACCGCTACGGTCGCCAAAGTCGGTGTGTTCCGGCCGATCACCCGGCTCGGTGAGGACCGTGACTATATCTTGGAGCTGCTGCTGGCGCACACGACCGCGGGCCTGCCCTACGAGCAGTGCGTCGGCGTCACCTACCAACAGCTGCACGCCGACGGCGACGCCGCCATCGCCAGCATCGTCAGTGCCTATCACGCGATGGCCGAGGCGTGCGATTCGGTGTTGATCGTCGGCAGCGACTACACCGACGTCACCAGCCCCGCCGAGCTCTCGGTCAACGCCCGGATCGCGGTCAACCTCGGCGCGCCGGTGCTGCTGGCGGTGAGTGGCAAGGGTCGCACCGCCGATCAGGTCGCCAGCGTGGTCGCGGTCTGTTTGGCCGAACTGGCAACCCAGCGGGCACACACCGCGGCGGTGGTGGCCAACCGGTGCGAGCCGGCTGAGCTGGGCGCCGTCGCCGAGGCTTTGCGCACGTTCGCCCCGCGCAGTTATGTGCTGCCCGAAGAGCCGCTGCTGGCGGCGCCGACGGTGGCCGAACTACAGAAGGCCGTGAACGGGACGCCGGTCAGCGGCGACGCCCAGCTGACCGAACGCGAGGTCACGGGCGTGCTGGTCGCGGGGATGACCGCCGACCATGTGCTGGAGCGGCTGACTGACGGTGTGGCGGTCATTACCCCCGGCGACCGCTCGGATGTGCTGCTTGCCGTCGCCAGCGCCCATGCGGCCCAGGGATTTCCGTCGCTGTCATGCATCATCCTCAATGGTGGGTTCGAACTACATCCATCGATCGCGGCCCTGGTCTCCGGTCTGCGGCTGCGGCTACCTGTCATCGCCACCACGCTGGGCACCTACGACGCGGCCAGCGCGGCCGCCTCGGCACGCGGCCGGGTCACCGCGACCTCGCAGCGCAAGATCGACACCGCACTTGAACTCATGGACCGCTACGTCGATGTGGCGGATCTGTTAGCGCAGCTTGCGATCCCGATCCCGACAGTTACCACACCGCAGATGTTCACGTATCGACTGCAGGAGCGGGCTCGTTCGGATCGCAAGCACATCGTTCTTCCCGAAGGTGACGACGACCGCATCCTCAAATCCGCCAGCCGCCTGCTAAAGCGTGGTGTCGCCGACCTGACCATCCTGGGTGACGAAGCCCAAATCCGCTTGCGTTCGGCCGAACTCGGAGTCGACCTGGACGGGGCGAAGGTGATCGACCCGCACGGCAGACAATTGCGCCATCAGTTCGCTGACCAGTACGCAGAGCTGCGCAAGGCAAAGGGAGTCACCATCGAGCAGGCGCGTGAGATCATGCACGAAGTCTCGTATTTCGGCACCATGATGGTGTACAACGGCATGGTCGACGGCATGGTGTCCGGAGCCGCCCATACCACGGGGCATACGGTTCGTCCGGCGTTAGAGATCATCAGGACCGTCCCGGATGTCTCCACGGTTTCCAGCATTTTCCTGATGTGCCTGCCCGATCGGGTGCTGGCGTATGGGGACTGCGCGATCGTGCCGAACCCGACGCCGGAACAGCTCGCCGATATCGCGATCTCCTCGGCGCGCACCGCGGCACAGTTCGGCATCGAGCCGCGAGTGGCCATGCTGTCCTACTCGACCGGCGACTCCGGCGCCGGCGCGGACGTCGACAAGGTCAGGGCGGCAACGGAGTTGGTGCGGCGTCGCGATCCGCAGCTGCTGGTCGAGGGTCCCATCCAGTACGACGCCGCGATAGAACCGTCGGTCGCGGCCACCAAGGTGGGCGATTCGCCGGTGGCCGGTCGTGCGACGGTGCTCATCTTCCCCGACCTCAACACCGGCAACAACACCTACAAGGCGGTGCAGCGCAGCGCCGGGGCGATCGCGATCGGCCCGGTGCTGCAAGGGTTGCGCAAGCCGGTGAACGATCTGTCCCGGGGTGCGCTGGTCGAAGACATCGTCAACACGGTTGCCATCACCGCGATCCAGGCACAGGGCATCCGCGATGGCCACTAGCGCGGCCCGCCTCGTTTTGGTGATCAACTCCGGCTCGTCATCCCTGAAATTCCAGTTGGTCGAAGCGCATTCCGGCACAGCACCTGCGGCGGGCATCGTGGAGCGAATCTCCGAGCAGTCCTCGTCGGCCCGGTTGGATGCCGGGGAACATCATCTTCAGCGCGGCGACGCCGTCGCCGACCACGACGCGGCGTTGCGTCTGGCGTTCGACCTGTTGGCCCAGGCGGGCATCGACCTGGACACCTGCGGACTGACGGCGGTCGGTCACCGGGTGGTGCACGGCGGCAAGACGTTCTACCGGCCCACCCTTGTCGATGACGGGGTGATCGCGAAGCTGGAGGAGCTCTCACCGCTGGCGCCGCTGCACAATCCGCCCGCAATCAAGGGGATTGAGGTCGCACGAAAGCTGTTGCCCGATGTTCCGCACGTCGCGGTGTTCGACACGGCGTTCTTCCACGACCTGCCCGCGCCGGCAGCGACCTATGCCATCGACCGCGGGCTGGCCGAGAAGTGGCGGATCCGCCGCTACGGGTTTCACGGCACTTCACACCACTACGTCAGCGAGCGGGCGGCGGAGAGTTTGGGCAGACCGGTCGGTGAGCTGAATCAGATTGTGCTGCATTTGGGTAACGGCGCATCGGCGTCGGCGATCGCACAAGGCCGGCCCGTCGACACCTCGATGGGGCTGACTCCGCTCGAGGGTTTGGTGATGGGTACCCGCAGCGGCGACGTCGATCCCGGCATCTTCAGTTACCTGTCCCGCGCTGCGAAAATGAGCGTCGAGGAGATCGAAGCGATGCTCAACCAGCGGTCCGGGGTGTTGGGCCTGGCCGGTGAACGTGACTTTCGGCGGTTGCGGACCCTGATCGAATCGGGTGACGGCGCAGCCGAATTGGCCTACAACGTGTTCATTCACCGATTACGTAAGTACATTGGTGCCTACCTGGCGGTGTTGGGACACACCGACGTCGTCAGCTTCACGGCCGGAATCGGCGAGAACGATGCGGAGGTGCGCCGGGACGCTTTGGCCGGCCTGGAGGGGCTGGGCATCGTGCTCGACCAGAGCCGCAACCTCGGCGGGGGTAAGGGCGCGCGGCAGATCTAGGCCGACGACTCGCCGATCGCCGTGCTGGTGGTCCCGACCAACGAAGAACTGGCCATCGCCCGCGACTGCGTCAGCGTGTGTCTATAGGAAGCCAAGGCTGCTTCGGCCGGCCCCGACCGACGGCGTGGGATCGGCCCCCACGGTTCGCGACAGCAGCTCGCTGTAGACATCGCGAAAGTCAGTGGTGAACTTGAGGTCTCCGTTGTCGAGGTTGGTAAGGCTCGGTTCCTCGCCGTAAAAGCCGCCTTTAACGGGTCCGCCCGGTGCGCCCGCGACGAAAACCGGACCGGCGGTGCCGTGATCGGTGCCCTGCGAAGCGTTGGCGCGCACCCTGCGCCCGAACTCCGAATACGCCATCAGGACGACGTTTTTGCCGTGGGGGTCGCCGGCCATCTCCTGCAGGAACCCGGTGACGGCCGCGTCGAAGGTTTGCAGCAGGCGCTGCTGGGTTTCGCGCTCGTCGGCGTGGGTATCGAAGCCGCCCAATTGCACCGTGTAAACCCGCGTCGGGACGCGCGCCTTCACGGCGCCGGCCACCATGCTCAGCTGTGTAGCAAGCGAATTGCGCTCCTTGGCAATGGGTTTGACCGGCGCGAAGGTCTTGTTGGTGGTTTGCGCAGCGCGATAGGACTTGCGCACCGCGGCCATCGCCGGGGTGTCGTCGGAGTCGTCCGTGCCGAGCGCGCCCATGATCGTGTCGAACCTGTCCGCTTGCTCGGCGGGCACTTGAGCTGTCGAAAGCGCGGCCGCCGTGTACTTTTCGCCGACGGCCAGTGACGGCAGGACGGGGCCGATGTTGACCGCTCGCAACGGGTCGTCGCCGGTGGCGTCGAGCCAGCGGCCGATCCAGCCGGTCGAGACGGGTTCGGCCGGCGATGCCGTCTGCCATATGTCCATGGACCGGAAGTGGCTGTGGTCGGGCTGCGGATACCCCACGCCGCGCACGATGGCGAGTTGCCGCTGGCTCCACAGTTGGGCCAGGCCCTTCATCGCCGGGTTGAGCCCGAGCTGCTCGTCGAGGTGTAATACGTCGCCCGGAGCGTAGGAGAGTTCCGGCCGCGCGTCGTGATAAGCGTTGTCGGCGTAGGGGATCAGGGTATTGATCCCGTCGTTGCCGCCGTAGAGCGTGACGATTACCAGAACGCCGGCGCCCTCGGCGAGCGGCCGGTCCTGGGCCGCGCGCATCAGGTCGGGCCAACTCACCGCTAACGCTCCGGACAGCAGGCCGGCCGCACCGACGCCTGCGCTGGCGATCAGAAATCTGCGGCGATTGATCTCGGGCATCGTTGATCTCGCTACATCTCGCTCAGGAGGTCAGGTATTCGGGAGTGTTGACGGCGGCGGCGACCAGCTGCGGCGGCCTGCGCACCAGGGGCTGCAGCGCATCGGCGGTCCGGTCCGACCAAGCCCCGACGCCGATCAGATAGCCGACCGCGTCGATGCGATCGCCGGGGGCGGCGCTTTCGACGCCGGACAGGTCGCCGATCTGCGCCAGCCGACTCGCGGCGCGCAGCCGGGCGTCGGCGCTGGCGGTGGACAACCACACCTGGCCGTGCGGCCAACCGCCCACGCTCGGTGGGTAGAACGGTCGCTGACCCAACCCCAGCAAGGTGGCGTCGGCGAGCTTGCGCTGCGCGGGGTTGCCGATGGGCACTCGCAGCGCCCGCAGCACGCCGACAAGCCATTCGATCGGGGTGTTGACGACCGCGGCCCGGCTGCCGGTGAACTCGTTGTCGGTCAGGATCGCCCGGGTCAGCGCCCGCAGGTTGCGTCCCGGGCCGTAGGCGGAGACCAGCCGGTCGAGCGCCTGCGTTGACGGCGGCTCGTCGGAGGCCAGTTGCTGCCACAGGCGTCCCGCGACGTACTGCGCCGACTTCGGTTGAGCCAGCACGGCATCGCAGAACCCGGCGCCGTCGAAGTTGCGGCTGACCCCGAACAGCGTCTTGGTCCCTGCGTCATGACGTTTGGGGATCACCGAGGGTTGGCCTTGGGCCCCGATCACCCATCCCGTCAGCGCCCGGGCGCCGGCACGCACGTCGTCCTCTGTGTAGCCGTTGCCGTGACCCAGGGCGAACAACTCCATGAATTCACGGGCCAGGTTTTCGTTGGGGGCCTTGGCGGTATTGCTCTGCCCGTCCAGCCAGCGCAACATCGCGACGTCGGTCAGCATCGCGTAGGCCAGGGCGCGAAAATCACCCAGTGACAGGGTGCGCAGCTTCTGATTCTGCGCGGCCATGAACGCCGCCACCCGGACCTTCTGCGCGGAGGTGGCGAAGTGGTTGTGCCACAGAAGGGTCAACTTCTCGTGGATCGGCTGGCCGACGCTGACCATGCGGCTCAGCCACCAGTCGGACAGCACGCGCTGTTGCTCGGACAGTTGACGGCCGAACTCTTTGCGTGCCGCTACCGTCGCGCCTTTGCCGGGGGCGCGCGGCGGCTCAAGCCTGGGAATCGGAGTGGCGACGGCACCCGGGTCCGCGTCGGGGTCCGCGCCCAGCATGGCGTCGACGTAGCTCGGCCAGTCCCGGGTGACGGCCGCGTCGACCTCGGGCCCGGTCACGCCGAAACCGGCCCGGCGCAGCACGCGGGCCGTGGTGATCCACTGCGTGGACTGCCCCGGCATGACTCAACTGTGCCCGAGCTTCCTTGCGATTTTCTTGCGGACTAGAACGTGCTGGTGGGCCGCACCTTGTTCGCCATATCCACCAGCGTGTAGCGGTGCCGTTGGGTTGGCGCAACCCGGGCCAGGCTGCGCAGGGACGCCTCGACGCCCAGCCGCAGCCCGTGTTCGGTGAACGGGAAACCGAGGATGTGGTTGGTGCTTGCCTCGTTGTCCTCGAGCCAGTCCATCGCGCCGCCCAGTACCAGGGCGCGGATCTGTAGCACGCGTGGTTCGGTGGGCG
>NZ_JBKQOI010000230.1:0-3342 GCF_052145595.1 Mycobacterium sp.
GGCGGCACCGGCACCGGCGGGGCGCCCGTCGTCGCCAGCATCGCCCGCAAGCTGGGGGCGTTGACCGTCGGCGTGGTCACCCGGCCGTTCTCGTTCGAGGGCAAGCGCCGCGGCACGCAGGCCGAAGCTGGCATAACCACGCTGCGGGAGAGCTGCGACACCCTCATCGTGATCCCCAACGACCGGCTGCTGCAGATGGGGGATGCCGCGGTATCCCTGATGGACGCGTTCCGCAGCGCCGACGAGGTGCTGCTCAACGGCGTGCAGGGCATCACCGACCTGATCACCACCCCGGGGCTGATCAACGTCGACTTCGCCGACGTCAAGGGCATCATGTCCGGCGCCGGCACCGCGCTGATGGGCATCGGCTCGGCCCGCGGCGAGGGTCGGGCGCTCAAGGCCGCCGAGATCGCGATTAACTCGCCGCTGCTGGAACAATCCATGGAGGGCGCGCAGGGCGTGCTGATGTCCATCGCCGGCGGCAGCGACCTGGGCCTGTTCGAGATCAACGAGGCGGCCTCGCTGGTGCAGGACGCCGCCCATCAGGACGCCAACATCATTTTCGGCACCGTCATCGACGACTCGCTGGGCGACGAGGTGCGGGTCACCGTCATCGCGGCGGGCTTTGAAGCCAGCGGACCCGGCCGCAAGCCCGTTATCGGGGGGATTGCCGGAGAAAAAGGTGGCGCTCATCGAATCGAGTCGGCGAAGGCCGGCAAGCTCACCTCGGCGCTGTTCGAGCCCGTCGACGCCGTCAGCGTGCCGGTGCACACCAATGGTTCGACGCTGAGCATCGGCGGCGACGACGACGATGTCGACGTGCCGCCGTTCATGCGACGCTGAGGTAGACATCGATGCGTGGCGAGACGCCGACCCTGGCCGGACGTCGGAGCCGCCATGCTCACACTGGACTCTCGGATACTGGTCATGTGAGCGTTCGTATCCGGCGGGTGACCACCACACGCGCGGGCGGGGTCTCGTCGCCACCGTTCGACACCTTCAACCTGGGCGACCATGTCGGTGACGACCCGGCGGCGGTGGCCGCCAACCGGACCCGGCTGGCCGCCGCCATCGGCCTGGGCGCCGGCCGGGTGGTGTGGATGAACCAAGTCCACGGTGATCGAGTCGAGATGGTCGACAGGCCGCGTGAGGCGGCGGTCGAAGACGCCGACGCGCTGGTGACCGGCACACCCCGATTGGCGCTGGCGGTGGTGACCGCCGACTGCGTGCCGGTGCTGATGGCCGACGCGCGCGCCGGTGTGATCGCGGCGGTGCACGCCGGCAGGGTCGGCGCCCAGCGTGGCGTGGTGGCTCGCGCGGTGGAGGCGATGCTGGAGCGGGGCGCGCTGGCCGGCGATATCTCGGCCCTGCTCGGCCCCGCGGTCAGCGGTCGTAACTACGAAGTGCCCGCGGCGATGGCCGACGAGGTCGAGGCGGCGTTGCCCGGCAGCCGCACCACTACCGCGGCCGGCACTCCCGGACTCGACCTCCGGGCCGGAATCGCTTGCCAGCTCCGGGATTTGGGCGTCACGTCAATCGACATCGATCCACGCTGCACGGTGGCCGACTCGACACTGTTCAGTCATCGCCGGGATGCGCCGACCGGGCGGCTGGCGTCGCTGGTGTGGATGGAGTGACCGACATGGCGGTGGAGACGCCGACCCCTGGACACCGAGAAAACCGCGAATCGGAATTGACACATGCGTTGGCGGCTGTCCGATCGCGCCTTGCGGCTGCCGCTGAAGCGGCGGGCCGCAATGTTGGCGAAATTGAACTTCTACCCATTACCAAATTCTTCCCAGCAACCGATGTCGCGATTTTGTCCCGATTGGGTTGTCGGTCCGTTGGCGAATCTCGGGATCAGGAAGCTTCGGCGAAGGTCGCCGAAGTTGCACGGTTGGCAAGTAGTTCCGCCCGGGCGGACTTAGCCGAAATCCACTGGCACATGGTCGGCCGGATCCAGCGGAACAAAGCACGGTCGCTGGCCCACTGGGCGCACACCGCCCACTCGGTTGACAGCCCGCGGCTGGTGACCGCGCTCGACCGGGCGGTATCGGCGGCACTGGCCGAGGGCCGCCGGCAGGGGCCGCTGCGGGTCTACGTCGAGGTCAGCCTGAACGGCGATGTGTCTCGCGGCGGCGTCGACATCACCGCACCCGGGGCGGTCGACCAGGTCTGCGCGCAGGTGGAGGAGTCAAAAAGCCTGGAACTGGTCGGGTTGATGGGTATCCCGCCGCTGGACCGGGCCCCCGACGAGGCGTTCGACCGGCTGCAATCGGAACACCACCGGGTGCTCGAATCCCACCCGAACGCGGTGGGTCTGTCCGCCGGCATGTCCAGCGATTTCGAGATCGCCGTAAAACATGGTTCGACGTGTGTGCGTGTCGGTACCGCGCTATTGGGCGCGCGGCGGCTACCGTCACCGTGAGTAGTCACTGTAGTCACACCTTCATCACAGACACCAAAACTCCCAGGGGCTAGAAGGGGTTACGCAATGAGCACACTGCACAAGGTCAAGGCCTACTTCGGTATGGCTCCCATGGAGGACTACGACGACGAGTATTACGACGACCGCGCACCCTCCCGCGGTTTCCCGCGTCCCCGGTTCGACGACGGGTACGGCCGCTACGACGGGCGCGACTACGACGACCCACGCGGCGAGCCGGCCGACTACCCGCCGTCCAGCGGTTATCGCGGCGGCTACGGGGAGGAGCCCCGTTACAGTCCCCACCCGCGCGAGTTCGACCGGTCGGAGATGAGCCGCCCGCGCCTCGGGTCGTGGTTGCGCAACTCCACCCGCGGCGCGCTGGCGATGGATCCACGCCGGATGGCAATGCTCTTCGAGGAGGGCAGCCCGCTGTCGAAGATCACCACGTTGCGGCCCAAGGACTACAGCGAGGCGCGCACCATCGGCGAGCGTTTCCGCGACGGCACCCCGGTCATCATGGATCTGGTGTCGATGGACAACGCCGACGCGAAACGGCTGGTCGACTTCGCCGCCGGCTTGGCCTTCGCGTTGCGCGGCTCGTTCGACAAGGTCGCGACCAAGGTGTTCTTGCTCTCGCCCGCCGACGTCGATGTGTCTCCGGAGGAGCGTCGCCGGATCGCCGAAACCGGTTTTTACGCTTACCAATAGACACATCTGTCCCGTTGCATAGCGGGCCGGCACCTGCCCTGCTCGTGATGCGGCTCACGTGAGATGTGTGCCTCTATCCCCGAGTCGGTACGCTGGCGATCGCCGCCCGTTACGGGCGGCCACGGGAATCTTTGCACATCTCATCGGTAAGGTCGGGGCTTCGGAGTTGGCGCTGTTCTTTCAGATCCTTGGGTTTGCGCTGTTCA
>NZ_JBKQOI010000231.1:0-25251 GCF_052145595.1 Mycobacterium sp.
AACCTGTCGACGATTTCGCCGGCAAACACCGCGGGGATGTCCTCGACCCCAGCGGCATCGAACCAGTCGAAAAAGACCCGTGATCGGATCAGCTCCACGATCGGCTCACGGCTGTGCACTCCGATCATCACCAGAACGCGGCCGTAGTCGTGGGTGGAGGTGTAGACCAGCACGTGGTGGGCACCGATGTCGGCGAGCGCGGCTTTTCGGCGTTCGAGCAGCGGCCACACCCGCGTCGGATCGGGGACGCGGTAGTCCGACGCGATCACCATCGAGTGGATGTCACCGTTATTCAACGGAGCTGGTCCTTCATCACTTTCCCGGTGGCATTGAGCGGCAGCTCGTCGAGAAACTGGATGGATCTCGGCGCTTTGAATCCTGCCATCATCTCCCGGCACCACGCCAGCAAATCGTCTTCCGAAACCGTGGTTTTGGTGACCACAAAGGCCTTACCCACCTGGCCCAGCCGATCGTCGGGAACTCCGATGACGGCGGCTTGCGCCACCGCGGGGTGCTCAAGCAGGAACCCCTCGATCTCGGCGGGGTAGGCGTTGAACCCGCCCACGATGAACATGTCCTTCTTGCGCCCGTCAATCCTCAGCCGACCCGCCGCATCCAGCCTGCCCAGATCACCGGTGTGCAGCCAACCGTCGCCATCGATCGCCAAGGCGGTCGCGGCCGGATCGTCGAGATAGCCATCCATGACGTTGTATCCGCGGACCAGGACTTCCCCGTCGTCAGCGATGCGCACCTCAACCCCCTCGCATGGCAGGCCCGCGGTGGTAGCCACGTCCTCAAAGGAATCACCGGGTCGAGACAAGGTTACGTTGCCGGCCTCGGTAAGCCCGTAACCGGTCATCAACGTCTGGAACGGCAGTTCGCCGTGTACGCGACGCACCAGTTCGACGGGGATGTCGGCGGCGCCGGTCACCCCTGCCCGCAACGTAGACAGTTTGGACTTGTCGCCAACCGTGAGTAACGAGTGGTACAGCGTCGGCGGGCCGGGCAGCATCGTGATGCGTTCGCGTTCAATGAGATCCACCACCGCATCGACGTCGAAAACCGCGACCGGCAGCATCGTCGCTCCGCGTAGAAAAGAGGTGACGAGTCCCGCTTTCAAGCCGAAGGTGTGGAAGTACGGGTTGATCTGCAGGTAGCGGTCACCCTGGCGCAGATCCGCAAGGGTCGCCCACTCCTCGTACATTCGCAGCGTTTGGCGATGGTTCATCATCGCGCCCTTCGGCCGGCCCGTCGTGCCCGAGGTGAAGATGATGTCCGAGACGTCGGCCCCGCTCACCGGCCGCTCGAACGGGGAACCGCCGGAGAGGAAGTCGGATTTCAGATCGATGACCGGTATCCCCGCCGGCGCGGTGTAGTCCCGCCCCAGAAATCCCTTCTGGACCAGGACGGCCTTGGCCCCGCTGCGGGCAATGATGTCGCCCGCTTCGTCGGTCTTGAACCGCGTATTCACCGGCACTAGCACGCTGCCCGCGGTGAGCAGCCCGAAAGCCGCGACTATCCACTCCACCGAGTTGGGCGCCCAGATGGCGACCCGTTCGCCCTTGTCGATCCCGAGGTCCGCGAATGCGCCTGCAGCGCAACGTATTCGCTCGACAATCTGGGTGAAAGTGAAGCGCAGCGGACCGTCGACAATCGCTTCCGCGTCGCCGAAGCGGTCCGCCGCGCTCAGGACCATCTCGGGGATGGTCCGCCACGGCAGCGGGTCCGTCACACGGAGACGAGCCGGGCGAGGTTGCCGCCCATGATCTTTGCCTGATCCTCGACGGGCAGGTGCTGCAGCGCGTTGATGTAGAAGGTCGGCTCCGCCAGCCCTTCCGGGTGCGGCCAGTCCGAGCCGTACAGCACCTGATCCACACCGACGAGGTTGACCAGATCGTCGATGCCATCCTCGAAGAACGGGCTCACGTGGATGCGGTTCTTGATCATCTCGACGGGGTCGCTCGGGAAAGCTTCCGGGGCCTTCCGGTAGACCTCGGCCAGGCCGTCCAGCAGCGGGAGCATCCACTTCGAACCGGCCTCGACGATGGCCACCTTCAGCTTCGGGTGGCGGTAAAGCGCGCCGTGGATAACCCAGGACCCCACCGAGTCCTGGATCGGCCGCCACTCGTTGAGGATGCCCATCGCATTGGTTTGGAACGGCAGCATCTCCTGGTCGGCACCGTCCCACTCGGAGGTGTACCGGGAATAGCCGCTGTCGCTGGAGTGCATCCCGACCAGCAGGTCGTACTCGACGACCCGCTCCCAGAACGGGTCGAACTCGGGCAGCGCGAACGACCGGGGTCCGCGAAATCCGGGCACCGGCGCCGGGCGGACCAGGATGCAACGCGCACCGCGCTTGACCGCCCACTCCAGCTCCTCGATCGCCTTCTCGACGATCGGCAGGGTGATGACCGGGGTGGTGAAGATCCGATTCTGGTAGTTGAAGCCCCAGACCTCATCGAGCCACTGGTTCAGCGCATGGACCAGGACGTGGATGGCGACCGGGTCGTCGCGCAGCCGCTCCTCGAGCAGGCTGGCCAGCGTCGGGAACATCAGGGTGCGGTCCAGACCCAGCTCGTTCATCTGCTCCAGGCGCGGGCCGGGCTCGAAGAACGCCGGAATCGCGCGCATCGGCTCACCGAACAGCTCGCGCTTGGTCTTGCCGTCCGGGTTGCCGAACTTGAAGTACTCCTCCCAGGCGCCGGGCCGGGCGACGACCTCGAAGGTCGGGTTGGGAATGTAGTTGCTGATCTGGCCGCGGATCGCGATCTTGGTGCGACCGTTGACCTGCACGTACTGGACGAAGTCCTTGTACTCCTTGGGCAGGAACTTGGTCAGCGCCTCCGGCGGCTCGTAGAGATGATTATCCGCGTCAAAGAGCGGGAACGGAACGTCCTCCCGATGCGACAACTGCCCCATGAAATCCTCCTTCGCAATTTGTGAGAATACTATTCTCTTGAGGTGGCCCACCGCAACGTGTCCCCACCCAACAGGGTCGGCTAAGGCGCGGTCAGCAGTTCACGACGATTTTGAAGGTGGCGGTAGCCGGTTCACCGGGTTTGTCGGTCTTATAGCCGTTGGCGGTACCGCTGACGGTGAATTTGTCACCGGTCATGCTCATGTCGGCGTTGCCGCCGTCTCCCCGGGAGTACATGCCGGTGAAACCACCCAGGTTCTGGATATGCACCGACTCGGCGGTCGCCGGCTGCGCTCCCTCGTCAATGACAACCTTGGCTCCGGCAAAATCGCCGCCGATGTCGATCGTTCGAGTCCACTGCAACTGACCGCATTTCACGACGTGGAAATTCGTGTCGTTACCGTTGACGGCCACCGACGCCGTGCTAGAGAGTTGGATTGATGGTCGCGACGTGCACGCCCCAAGCAGAGCGATGGCGAGCGCCGCAGCGACCACCACGATTCGGTTCCGCACCGGATCACCTCCATCGCCGCTGACGAAAGTCTGGGCCTGCAGCGATGTTATTCTCGCGAAAAGAGAATGCCAATATCGGGGCCCTTGTCCGAGGAGCAATAACGCATGCTCGACCTAGAGATCGACGATGGTTTGGCGGTGTTGACCATTGATCGCCCTCACGCACGCAATGCCATCGCGCTAGACACCATGGAGCAGCTGGAAAAAGCGCTCGATGCGGCGGCGGGAGCCAAAGCCCTGGTCATCAAGGGTGCCGGTGATCGGGCCTTCGTGTCAGGCGGCGACCTCAAGGAGCTGAGTGCGCTGCGGACCGAAGAGGACGCCGCGGCGATGGCGAAGCGGATGCGGTCGATCTGCGATCAGCTGGCGAACTTCCGCGCTCCGGTCATCGCCGCGCTGAACGGGCACGCCTTCGGCGGCGGCGCCGAAATCGCTGTCGCCGCCGACATCCGGGTCGCTGCCGACGACATCAAGATTGCGTTCAATCAGGTGGAGCTGGAGATCATGCCGGCCTGGGGCGGCGCCGAGCGACTGGCCGCGCTCGTCGGCAAGAGCAGGGCGCTTCTGTTGGCCGGTACCGGAACCGCGTTGACCGCGGTCGATGCCGAACGGATCGGATTGGTGGACAAGGTGTTGCCCCGCGCCTCCTTCGACTCACCCGCCGAGGGATGGCGCTCGATCGCGAAGTCGCTGGCTCGTCCCCCGGCGACCGAGATAAAGCGCTTAATCCGCGGTGCTTCGCCTGATGAGGCGATAGCATCCTTTGCACGGTTGTGGGTTGCCGACGCACATTGGCGAGCCGCGGAGCGGGTGATGAACCGCAGCGCCAGTGCGCGCCAGGCAACCGGAGGAGCGACATGACAGGCGTGTACAGGCTGTTGAGCGCCGGCTCGGCGATTGTGTTGGTCGGGGCCGGTTTAGTTGTGAGCACCGCACGGGCCCATGCCGACCCGATCATGCATCACGTCAAGTACACCGTCAGCGCGCAGAACCCGATCTACACCGACATCTATTACCTGGACCACCAGCCGGACAAATTTTCCGACTACAGCCACAACCCCTACTCGTTCACACCGCACGTCGATGTCGATCTCGGCCCAGGCAAGCCGTGGAGCTTCGATCTGGATATGTCGAACCCCGACGATTACGCGATGGTCGTGGCGAGCACGGGCACGGAGCCCGGCACGCCGGGGCTTCACTGTGATCTGGCGGTAGACGGAGCCGTCGTCGTATCCAAGGATGGCCCCAAAGGCGTGCTTTGCTCGCTGCGGAACTGGTGAACCACCCAGGTCTGCGGGATACCTTCGATGGGTTGCGGCTCGCCCTCCAATCGGCGCAGATAACTCTCGACCAGCTCCAGGGTTTCGGCATGGCCGCCGGAAATGCCGACCGCCTGCTCGAGCACCAGAAACCGCGACAGGCTGGTCATCAGTACTGTCCAGACCACCGGCGACACGTCCTCGTTTTCCGCGCCGTAGCGCTGCAGCGCGGCAGCCACCGCTTTGCGCTGTTCTTCGCGAAAACGTTCGGCGTAGTAAGCGATTTCGGCCCGCATGTCTTTGCGGTGATTGGCCAGCGCCATGAATTCCATCGAGATCTGAGTAAACGCGGGATCGGTCCCGAACCGCCACACCGCCCACAACGGCTGGTCCGACTGCAGCGCTTGCGCGTGCACCTCGAGCGCTTCTTCGGCGCGGCGGCGGAAGACCTCGAGGAACAACTCCTCCATGGTGCGGAAGTAGTAGTGCACCAGCTGGGGTTTCAATCCCGCCTTGTGCGCGAGACGACGCGACGTCACCGCGGCGTAGCCCTCTTCGATCATCAATTGCTCGGCCGCGTCGAGCAGCAGGACGCGATTCTTCGCGTCCGGCGCCCCGATCCTGCGGGCCGATGTCATGCCCCTGCTCCGTACTCTCTGCGCTGCCGTGCCGACCACTCGGATCGTATCGTGGCACGGCGTTGCGACCTTGACCCTGACATAACGACCATGCTAAGCAGGTGCTCAGCATATTCTCGATCTCGACATTGGGCGGCGGTAGCGCTTGCCGCCGAACACCAACGGTAAACCCAGCCCAGGAAGACGCAACCCGATGAGCAACTACGAGTCGATCGACTTCTTCACCGATCCGTCTCTGGTCCCCGATCCGCACCCTTACTTCGACTACCTGCGCAGCCAAAACCCGGTGTTACGCCTGCCGCACCACGGGGTCGTCGCCGTCACCGGATACGAAGAGGCCACCGAGATCTACAAGGATCCTGAGACGTTCTCCAACATCGTCGCGCTGGGCGGGCCGTTTCCGCCGCTGCCCTTCCAACCCGAGGGCGGCGACATCAGCGCACTGATCAACGAGCACCGCAGCTACTTTCCGATGAACGAGCACATGGTCACCATGGACCCACCGGACCACACCAAGGCCCGGTCGGTGCTGGCCAAGCTGCTGACCCCGAGCCGGCTGAAGCAGAACGAGGAGTTCATGTGGCGCCTCGCCGACCGCCAGCTCGACGAGTTCCTGCACAACGGCGAGTGCGAATTCATCGCCGAATACTCCAAGCCGTTCGCCACGCTGGTGATCGCCGACCTGCTCGGCGTGCCGGAGGACGACCACAAGGAGTTCCGGGTCGTGCTCGGCGCCGACCGCCCCGAGGCGCGCGTCGGTGCCCTGGACCACGAGTCGGTCGGAATCAATCCGCTGGAGTGGCTCGACGAGAAGTTCTGCAACTACATCGAGGACCGCCGGCGCGAACCGCGCGGCGACGTGCTGACCTTCCTCGCGGAAGCGAAATATCCGGACGGATCGACACCCGAGGTGATCGATGTGGTCCGCTCGGCCACCTTCCTTTTCGCCGCTGGACAGGAGACTACGGCCAAGCTGCTCAGCGCCGCGTTGCAGGCGCTCGGCGACCGGCCCGAAGTACAGCAACAGCTGCGCGACGACCGCAGCCTGATTCCCGGGTTCATCGAGGAATCGTTGCGCATGGAGAGCCCGGTCAAGAGCGACTCACGACTAACCGTCCGGGACACCAACATCGGTGGTGTCGACCTCCCCGCCGGGACCGTGGTGATGGTGCTACCGGGTGCCGCTAACCGCGACCCCCGCCGGTTCGAGAACCCGCACGAGTTCGACATCCGCCGCAAGAACGTCCGCGAGCACATGGCGTTTGCCCGCGGGGTCCACTCGTGCCCGGGCGGACCGCTCGCCCGCGTGGAGGGCCGGGTTTCGATCGAACGCATTCTGGACCGGATGCCGCACATCGAAATCAACGAAGCCCATCACGGGCCGGCCGCCGAGCGCCGCTACACCTACGAGCCGACGTACATCCTGCGGGGCTTGAGCGAACTGCACCTGGCGTTCACGACCGCGGATGCGGTCGCGCCCGTGGGCTGAACTCCGACCTCACCGGCCGGATCTACCGCATCTGCATCCCGATGAAGTAGGTGCCGAGCAGGCTTGCTCCGATGAGGATGACCCAGGCGTCTGTCAGACGGCACAGCACGACAGGCGCCTGCCTGACTTCCATGAACTCGCGAAAAATGATGCGTACCTTGATGAGTGCGATCACGATAACGCTCAAGGTGACCACCACGCTGGGCCTTGCCGACCCGTCGACCGAGTGGTCTATCCACAGGTAGCCAAGCGTGAGCGACGCCAGCATCACCCAGACAAGCATTAGCCTTTTGTTGAATTTCAATTCTCACCTCACCACGTACAGCAGCGCAAAGATGAGCACCCATAGGAAATCCACGGTGTGCCAATAGGTAGCGCAGGTTTCGACGATCTCCTGAGATCTTCGCGCCGGACTCCGGAGCTGGTAGACGATGACACCGAGGACGACGAAGCCGATCAGCAGATGGACAAAATGGATCCCGGTGAGGAAGAAGTAGTACATGAAGAAGTCGTTGCTGTCCAGGCCATTACCCATACCGACCAGCCGGACCCACTCCAATACCTTGAAGAAGAGGAACACAGCGGCGAATGCGGCCGTGATGAAGACGTCCCTGAGCGCCGCCCGGTAAGCGCCGGCGCGAGAAGACTGCACACACCGCGCGACCGACCAGGAACTCAACAACAATACCAAGGTGTTGGCGACCCCGATGCGAAGGTCAAGCTGCGCCTGAGAGTGCAGGAAAAGCTCGGGGCTGCGGGCGCGGTGGAACAGGTAGAAGCCGAAATACGCGGTGAATACCAGTGTCTCGAATAAGACGAAGGCCCACATGTCCGGTTGGCCCGGGACGAACCTGGCACGCTTGCCCTTGTCGGCTAGATCGGTCATTGCGCAACAGCCTTTTTCCGCGGCAGGTCCGGCAGCGGACCGGTACCGAAGTCTTCGCGCCTGATCATCTGAAACAGCATGACAATGAACGTGATTTGGTAGACGCCGAACACGACCATGTCCAGCCACCAAGCGATCTCGCCGTCCCATGCAAACACCCCACGCCGGAAGATCCAGCAGGGCGCCACGACGACCTCGGTCAGCGCGTTGCACAGGTTGAGATAGCCGAACCACTTGGGGAACACCCGATTCTTGTCGAGCAGAATCGCGACCATCCAGATCAGCGAGCCGATCAGGAAGACCCCCATGGTCCCGTCAAAAGACAAGAAGGCGAAGTCGTAGAGCCAACCAATCGCTTCGGGGTCGCGCTCTGGTCGCAGCGTCCCGACGATCAGCGCGATGTTGAGCAGCAGCATGCCGGGAACCGCACTGAGCGAGTAGATGATCAGATACGAATACGCGAACGCCCGGCTGACCGACATGCGTCGCATCGAATACGCGATGAGGGCATTGTTTATCGCGATCATACCGCTGATGGCGAAGATGATGCCGAAACCAAGAGGTATGCCTAGGTGGCGTTCCTGGAACCAGTGGACCTGCGTCGCGAGGTCCCAGGTGGGCTCCGGCGGGGGCTGGACTTGCGCCACGATGAAGAACACTGGGAAGAACAAGTTGTAAAAGACGACCATCGTCCACCAGGCCAACCACAGTTCTCGTTTGGGGTTGTGCCGCATATGCCAGGCAATACGGCGATGCAGCGGCCCAGAGGGAGGCGCGGCCGGGGACGTCGGCGGTGTGATCACCGCGCTCATGCGTTGACCAGTTCTTCGCCGCGCCCGCGGTTCTCGGCGCGATCCCGATAAATGGCTCGTCCCAACACAACGCCCATCACGACGATCCAGGCCGCGATGGCAACGTTTTTCACCCAAAACGACAGGAAGCCGTCCCACGCCAGCGGGCCGGTCAATGAGACTCCGACAAAGGCCGCGGGCACCAATGCGGCCGCCACCAGAAGGTTGAAGTGGGCCACCCAACGGCTGAATACAGGGCGGGGCTGATCGTCGAAATAGATTGCCAGGGCGAGGATCACGCTCTGGCCGATCAGGAAGGGGACGAGGATGGTGAAGGTGATCCAGCCGAAATCGTTGAGCAGCTGCGTCAGCTCCGGACTGCGCTCGGGGCGGAAGGCGGCCAACAGCCAGCAGACGTTGGCGACGAGAAACAACGTCGGACCGCCGGCCACGCAACCCAGCATCGCGTAGGAGAAAATCGGCGTCCGATGCGCCATTCTGCGGATCTGCAGCACGATCAGAGCCAGAATCGGGACGAGGCACACGCCGAACCAGTTGAACACGATCATGCTGTAGCGGATCTCCGGGACGCGCGCCGGGTCGCGGTAGAACGTGGCCACCTGCTCGGCCGACATGCTTGGTGACATAGGCGGATTGAAACCCGGAAACAGGAAGAAGCAGGCGACCCAGATGGTCACCGTCGCCGGCAAGGTCCACAACAGGATCAGCTCGCCGTCGGTTCGTCTGCGCGTCCCCGGGCGGGCATCGCTGTGGCCGATGTCGGACATCGTGGCTCCTTCGCTGCGACGGCGTAACTACACGCGGCTAGTCAGCGAAGCTAGCCGATCGGCTAGCCATGGTCAATACCCATCGTCTAGTCTCGGTGTGTGACAACAGCACGACAGCCGGTCGCCGACGGGCGGTTGCGGGTCGTCCAGCACAGCGCGGCCCGGACGCGGGTACTCGATGCCGCGTTGGATCTGTTCGCCACACACGGTGTCAGCGGTACGTCGCTGCAGATGATCGCTGACGCCGTCGGTGTAACGAAAGCTGCTGTCTACCATCAATTCCGGACTAAAGAACAGATCGTCATCGCAGTCACCGAGCGCGAACTCGGCCGGCTCGAGCCGGCGCTCGAGGAGGCCGAAGCATACGACGACGGGCCTCAAGCACGAGATGCCTTGTTGGTGCGCGTGATTGAGATGGCCGTTCGCGACCGCCGGTTGGTGCGCACGCTGCAATTCGATCCCGTCGTCGTCCGGTTGCTGGCCGAGCACAAGCCGTTTCAGGTTTTCATGGACCGTCTGTACCAGGTGCTGCTGAGCGATGCGGGTCTCGACGGGCGGATCGAGGCCGCAATGTTCTCCGGCGCGCTCAGCACCGCGGTCATGCATCCGCTGGTTGCCGACATCGACGACGACACATTGCTCGCTCGGGTTACCGATTTGAGCCGGCGCCTGCTCGGTCTGCCTCGGGAAGCCCACGACTGACCGATGTGCCATCGTGCTAAACGCAAACGGTGCGGCTACGTGTCGGCGCGGATCCAGCTCAAAATGCCGTCGTGGGCATAACAGATTAGGAACAGGCCATCAGGCGACTGCGCGACGTAGTTCTGGTAATTCTCGCAGGCGGCGCCTTCGTCCTTGACTCCCGCCATTGGAGGTGACCGGAACCATCGCGGCTGGTATCTCCTCGGCGAGCCGCAGAACATCAGCCGTCCGGGCTCCGAGGCGAAAGAAACGTACCCGTCGGCGACACCGAAGGCGTAGTAGCTGGTGTTGTCGCACGGCGCGCCTAAAACCTGATGCGGCATGATGCCCGGGGTGCAGGCGGGGTAGTCGCAGACGGTCGGCCCGGCCGAGGATGGCGGCGCCGTCAGCACACTGCCGCCGAGCAACGCGGCAGCCATTGCCACGATGAATCGCACCCAATTACTGTGCCACACCTGAAAAGAAAATTCTCCTGGTTGGAGAGGATCACCTGAACCAAACAGCCGTCGGCGCCGGGCCACGCCGACGCCGCTTCGCCCCGTCCCCCGGCGAGCGAGCATTTCCGCATGTGAGGGCCACGAAGGCAGCTGCCCGATGACAGCGTTGAGGCCTGGGCCGAAGTGATAAGCTCCTTCTCCGTGCACGATCCGGAGGGGCCTGACACCGAGCATCGTGATGACCCGGCGGACGTGATCGATCCCGACGAATCACAGTCGCGCTCAGGGGTCGACCCCGGCGCCGTAGCGCCCGTCTCGGAAGTGGATGCAGAAGACGAAGTTGCCAAGGCTGAAGCGCGCGCCGAGGCGGCTCGGGCACGCCTCTTAAGGCTGCGCGGGGCAGCCGAAACCGGGGACGCGGATGACGACGCAGGTTCCCAAGATGTCGAGCAGCGCCCCGCGAAGTCGGCCCGGGCACGACTACGGTTGCCGCGGCGTCCCGGGCGACCACGGTGGCTGCGCCGCCCAGGGCGGAAAACAATAGCTGCTGGCGTCGGCGTTGTGCTCGCCTCCACTTCCCTCGGCGCGAGCGGTTACATGGTGTGGCAGCACCGAATCATGGTGCACAAACGGCAGCTCGTCGCCGAGTTCACTGCAGCGGCCCGGCAAGACGTCACGGCGCTGATGTCGATTGACCCCAACCACGCCAAGGAGCACTACCAGCGCCTCATCGACGACTCCACGGGCAACCTCAAGAGCCAAATCACAGTGATGTCAGCCCTCATGGCCAAGCAGGCGGAGGACTCCAAGGTCAGCACCAATGTCACCGTGGAAGCCGCCGCCGTCGAGTCGTTGAGCGACAATTCGGGAGTCGTGCTTGTGGCGGCGAAATCCGATGCCACTGGGCCGGATAACGCCAAACCGCCAGCGGCAGTGTGGCGGCTGAGCGTCAGTTTGGACCGCGACGGCGGTCAGCTCAAAATGTCGAAATTCGATTTCCTGCAATGACTGTCGAGCATGGCTCGTCGCTGGACGGCATGGAAACCACACCGTCCGACGAGATGGGCTCGTCACCCGCTTCCCCGGAATCGGCTCGCACCAACGGACTGGCCACGATCAATCGCTGGATCCGCCGGTGTTTGGCGAGGTGGCGTTCAATAGTCGCGACAGTGTTGGTCGTTACCGCGGTGGGCGTCGCTGCCGGTTTGTTCTTCATGCTGTACCGGCCGGATCAGCAAGTCGGCGACGCGGCGCAACACCGGGCAATCCAGGCGGCGTCGGACGGTTCCGTGGCGGTGCTGTCGTACGCTGCCGACAACCTGGACCGTGATTTCGCGAAGGCGAAGTCATATCTCACCGGTGATTTTCTTGCCTACTACACCAAGTTCACGGAACAGATCGCGGCGATGGCACAGCAGAAGCACGTCACGCAGACAGCCCAGGTGGTTCGGGCCGCGGTTTCAGAGTTGCACCCGGATTCAGCCGTTGTGCTGGTGTTCATCAACCAGACCGCCACCAGCAAGGAGAAGCCAGAACCGCAGGTAACCGCGAGCAGCGCCCAGGTGACATTGACCAAGGTCAAGGGTTCCTGGCTGATCTCGAAGTTGGATCCGCTGTCGTAACCGCTGCCATTTTTGAGTCAATCGGTACCCGGTCGGTGGCGCCAGTGTTATTCTCATCGCGCGAGAACGCCGCTTGCGTCGAGGAGCACCTGATGCGTTCAGTTAGAACACTCACCACCGCAACGCTGGTCGCTGCCACTGTATTCGGCGGTTTGGGCACGGCATCCATAGCCCGGGCAACAACCAAGGAAGAAGTGGCTGTCAACGGGACGTTCCGCGCCACGTCCATCGGCGATTGGGCCCAGAGGAATGATCAGTATTTCGGCGAGCCGACGGTCGTCAGCACATGGACCATCAGCTCGTCGTGCGAGACGTTTCAGGAATGCCACGGCACGGTAACCAGCGACCAGGGATGGAGCGCGCCCCTATATATGAATGATGGGGAGATGTGGAAGGTCAAACGCGACGTGCCGAACTGGGAGCGGTGCGAGGACGGTACCGCGTACAGCGGACAGCAGACCTTCTATTTCTATCCAGTGAACGACTACGGTGGATATCAACTCGGGTCGGCGACCTACGCCGGAAAGGACAAGACGGTCGGGCCGAGCGGCGCCTGCGGGCAAAACGAGTGGCTTGATATCACGATGCCGCTGCGCCTGGACAGGTTGAGCTGACCGGGCGTTCGTAGCTTTATTGCTCCGCTCCTTCTCAGACCGCTTCGCGGCCTGCATCGCTGCGGGCGGCTTCAGGTGGGAAGCATGTCCTGCCACGTCTTGGGCGCTTTCGGGGGAACGAGATCCGACTGCTGGTACAGCTTCCCGTCCGGAGCGACATAACGACCCGTATGCGGGTCGTACCGGGCGATCGTGACGGACGGCACCCGCTTACCGGCCCCACCACCGAATGAGCTTGGAGCAGCCTGCGGGCCTCCGCCGCCGGCCGTGTCGGCTGGTGTGGGATCGGGAGGAGTGGGCGGTGCGGGCGCGGCGGGTGGCGGGGGAAGTTCCGCCGGTGAAGGGACGTCGAGTGGCGCTATGGGCGGAAGTTCAGCCGACATTCCCGACATAGGCGCCCGCGGCGGGGGGCCCGACGACGGCACCGGCGGAACAGCCGCTCCCACCGTGCCAGGTGGTGGATTTTCTCCGCGCGGGCCCGCGGGTGTGCCGCGCGGCACCGCCCCCGGCGGCAGCGGCGTACCCTCGACCGGGCCGAAGGTTCTGTCGTTGACGGTAACCCGGTCATCGGGCGGGACGCCTTGGGCGAGCAGGTTCGGATCCAGTGGGTAGGGACCGATGACGTGCTGTTTCATCGCCAGCGGCATGTAGGGCTTGTCGCTGTTGCAGATTTCGACGGTGGGCGCGCGCTTGCCCGGGTGACCCATGCAGGGGTAGTTGCGGGCACCGCGAACCCCCATCGGTGAATCCTGCGGGAGTTTGCAATACAACCCGTCCGGTGTGTCGATGTCGGTGAGGTCGTCCGGGGATCGCCAGGTGTTGGGTGGCATGAAGCCGACCGTGCAAATAGGCGGATCGTCGATCGTGAGTGCGAAGTCGCCTTGGGCCGTACCCTCGGGATGGTTTTCCGCCTGGGCGGCCTGCTCGATAGCAACCGACGACGGCAGCAACACCAGCAGCTGCTCCAGCGAGGGGTGGTAGGTGACGCCGATCTGCCCGATGGTGGTCAGGTTGGCCAGCAAAACCGGCAGCGTCGGTTTGATTTGTTCGAGAAGCCGAGACGCTTCGTTCGCAGCCTCAGGACCGTTTTGCAGGATGGTGCGGAAGTGGGAATCGTTGTTCACCAACACATCCGAAATTCCGGCGAAGCTACGTGCCCACGTCCTGATCGAATCGGTGGTGCGTGCCTGGGTATCCAACAGCGGCCCGGTGTCTTCGGTGAGGGCTCGGGTGCGATCGACGACGCCGTTGGCGTCTCGGGACACCGTCTCTGAGGAATCGATCAGTGACCCCAGGTCGTAACCGGAACCGTTGAAGCCCTGGAACGATTCGTCGAGCAACTGGCCGAGTTTGGTCTTCGGGATGCTGTTGACCAAGGCGCTGACCTGATCGAGCATCGGCCCGACCGGTTGCGGAATCGTCGTGTCGCGCACGGCGATGACCGAACCGTCGTGCAGGTAGGGCGGCGAATCGGTTTTGGGTCGCAAGTCCACGTACTGTTCACCCACCGCGGAGATACTGAGCACCTCCGCTGTCAGGTCCGCGGGGACCTTCGGTGAAGTGCTAAGCGACAGCGTCGCTTTCGCGCCGGTCGGCGTCAAACCCACCGAGGTGACCTTACCGAGCTGAACCCCACGGTAGGTCACGTTGGAAAACTGGTAGAGGCCGCCGGTGGCCGGCAGCTCCAGCGTCACCGTGATACGACCGATGCCCAGCAGCGTCGGCGCTTGGATGTAGAAGAGGACCATCGCGATCACGCCAATGGTCCCGACGACCGTGAAAATCGCCAGCTGGATCCGAACGAAGCGCGTCAGCATCTATCCACCGCCTTCCGTCGGTGCGGGTGCCGGCGGCGACGATTGACCAAGACCCGCGTCAGGCGCCGGTGCCGCAGGCGGCGGAGGCCCGGGCAGCGGGTCACCTACCACCGGTACCGGTCCCGGAGCGACCCACGGTGGCCTCACGGGGTCATGCATCGGATCGTGCGTGTACTGCAAGTAATACGGGTCCCCGGGCTCCGGTACCAACGGCTCGTCCAGCTGCCCCCAGTGGGTCCCCAACAGCAGTCCCCGCTTGAGCCGTGGAATCGACAGGTCCAGATCGACATGGAGGTTGAAGTAGTCGCCTCGGACCGCTCGGTCGACGAAGTTCTGGGTGAACGGGAACACGAACGCGGCCGCGACCGCCGTGCTCAACTCCGGTCCGACGTCGGCGAGCGCGCGGATGGTCGGCTCCAGGTTTTTGAGATTCTTGACCAGGTCGGCCTGAGAGTCGTTGACCAACCGGGTGGCGGTGTTGCTGAACACGCGAAGTTTGTCCAGGGCGGCCGTCAGCCGCGGCCGCTCCTTGATCAGCACATCGAGCGCGGGCGGTATCTTCTGCAGCGCCTGGGTGAGAACGTCGCGTTGGTCGGCGAATGTGCCGGCAAGCCGGTTCAGCGCCTGGATGGAGTCGACGATGTTGTCCCGCTGATCGTCCAATGTTCCGACGAACGTGTCGAGGCGAGTAATCAGGTCACGTACGGCGCCCTCGCGCCCGGACAGGGCGGCGGAGAAATTGTGGATGATCTCCCCGATCTGTCCCAGTCCCCCGCCATTGACGACCGCTCCCAGCGACGACAGCGTCTGCTCTGTCGACGGGTAGACCGATGACCGACTGAGCGGGATGGTGGCGCCCGGCTGCAGCCGTCCGCTTCCCTGCTGGCCGAGCGGCGTATTGAGCTCCACATGCATCGACCCCAGCAGGCTGGTCTGACCGACGGTGGCTACCACGTTGGCCGGGACGACGACATCGCGCTTTACCGAGATCTCGACGTCGGCGTGCCAGCCTTGCACCCGCATCGTGCCGACACTGCCGACTACGACATCGTCGATCATCACCGGCGAATTCGACTCCATCGTCCCGACATTCGGGAGCTCGACGTGGTAGATGTTGGCCCCCGGCCCGCGTCCGACCGCGCCGGGCAGCGGTAGCGAATTCAGGCCGTGGAATGCGCATCCCGTCGCCGTCATCACCACGCAACAGCCGATGGCGAACACCCGCCGAGCGAAGCCTGATGGCCCAGCTCCTCCTCGGGCCGAGCGCCCGCATCGTCGCAGGGCCGACACCCGGGCGATCATTGCTGTGGCCCTTCGGCCGGCAACAGCATCCCTGACACGCTGGGCGCCGGGGGCGGTGGTGGTGGCATCGGTGTGGACGGCGGGGGCGGCAGCGGCATCGCCGCGCCCGGTATCGCCGAGGGTGGCACCGCCCCCGGCGGCCCCACGGGATCACCGGGCAGACCGGTGTAGGCCGACACCGCGGGCGGGATCTCGGGTGGCCCGGGTTTCGGGCCCTCGCCGCCGGGTGCCAGGCGCGGTTCGGTGTAGAGGATCTTGGACGGGTCCATCGACTTCTGCAGGAAGATGTTGATGGGAATCGGCAGGCTGTTGTAGTTGAGCACCCGCAACCCGGGACCGAGGAACAGCGAGCACAGCTTGCCCGATTCAACCGCGGTGACGTTCTCGATGGCGCCGAGTGCCGTGCACCCGGGCACGGGCACCGGGAGCAGCAAACCTGAAAACGTGGAATTCGCGAAGTTCGGGATCCCGAACCCGCCCACGATGGTTCCGGTGTCGGCGGTGTAGTCGTTGAAGAAGTTGCCGAACGCGTTCGGCGCGGTGTGCAGAATGTTTTCCAGAGCCATGTGCTTATCGACCAGAATCTGCGTGACATCGGCCAACCGGGCAATCTGCTCGCTGGTCTGGTTGCGAGTCCCGGCGATGAAGCGCTGCACCTCGCCGACCGCCGTCGACAGATCGGTCAGCGCCGCGTCCAGGTCGGATTTGCTGTCGTTGACCACGCTGGTGAGCGTGGCCAGGCGGTCGTTGAACTGCATGATCTGGACGTTGCTGTCGCGCAGCGCGCCGACGAAGGTCTGCAGGTTTTTGATGATGTCGACGATGTTGCCGCTACCGTTGGCGAGGATGCGTCCGACCCCTGACAGTTGACCGAGTGTTTGCCGCAGCTTGTCGCCGTTGCCGTCGAGCGCATTGGCGGCGCTGTCGATGAACCGGCCCACCGACGTGCCCGATACACCACTCTTGGGTCCCAAATCCGTTGCCAGCCGCATCAACTGGGTTTTGACCTCGTCCCACTCGACCGGCACTGCGGTCCGTTCGACCGGTATAACTGCGCCATCGTGCATGACCGGCCCACTATCTCGATAGGCCGGTGAGAGCTGGACGTAGCGGGCGGACACCAGGTTCGGGGCGACGATAACCGCCTTCGCGTCCGCCGGAATGGGCACGCCGTGGTCGACCTTGAGGGTCATCTTGGCCTGTGTGCCCTGCGGCTGAATGGATTTGATGTTGCCGACTTTGACCCCCGATACCCGCACCTCGTCGTTGGGATAGATCGCGGTGGCGGTGGTGAAATAGGCGGTAATCGTCTGTTGGCCGTAGAAGGTATTACGGACGAGCACGGCAGCGCCGGCAACGATGAGCCCGACCAGGACGACCGCCGCCACGGCCGCCAGCCGCTTGCGGGGGATCATTGTGATCCTCCGATCCTGCCGCCCAACGTGCAGGCAGGGCATACCGGAATACCGTTGTAGGGCCAGGGAGTCAGCGACCGAGGTACCGGCGAAGGATAGCCAGGACCGCGAGCCGTGTCGAAGGTGCGGAATCCCCAGAGGTAGTCGATGATCGGTTGGAAGAGTTGCGGGGCAAGGAAGTTCGGGACGAACGCCTGATAGGCGTACATGCTGGAGATGCCCTCACCGACCGTGATCGCGAATTTGGCGAGGCCCGGTAGCGCTTTGCTGATGTTGTCGCGGTTCTTTTCCAGCATCGCGGTCACCGAATTCAGCCTCTCCAGCGTCGGTGCCAATTTGCTTTCGTTGTCGTGCACCAATGCCGTCAGCTGTTTGGCCACCGCCGACGTGTTGGCCAGCAGGTCCACGATTTCTTGTCGGCGCGCCACCAGCACTTGGAGCAGAGTGTCAGAGTTGAGGATGAGTTTGTTGACCTGCTGGCTGCGTTCGGAAAGTATCCCGGTGACGTCGCCGGCACTCTTGAATAGGTCGCCTAGGTTCTTGTTGCGGCTGTTGAGGGTGCGTGATAATCGGGTGAGTGCGTCGAAGGCCGGCCCCATTTGGGGTGCGATCTGGTCGAGCGTCGCCGACAGCGTGTCCAACGACTGGTTCAGCGCCGTGGTGTTGGTCCCCGCAGTGTCCGATGTCAAGTCGCTGACCGCTTCCGTCAGCGAGTACGGCGAAGACGTGCGCGAGACGGGAATGAGAGCCATCGGATGCAGCGTGCCGCTGCCGGCGGACTCCAACGTCAGCATCCGCTCGCCCAGCAGTGAGCCGGTGCGGATGTGCGCGGTGGTCTCCGACCCGAGCAGGATGTTGCCCTTCGTCGCGAACGTCACCAGCGCATCGCCGTGGCGCAGCTTCACATCCGACACCGTGCCGACCTTCATCCCCGACACCGTCACGGGGTTGCCCGCCGCAAGGCCGCCGGCCTCCGTAAACAGCGCCTGGTACCTGACCATCGTCGCCCACGAAATGAACCGGTCGGGCGACAGGCCCACCAGGATGACCATCACCGCCAGGACGACGCCGATGAGTCCGGCCTTGACAAGCCCAGCTCCGCGATACTTGAGCATCAGGGTTCCGTGCACCTTCCAGCATCTGACCTAAATATGGGGGCCCTCACCGTCTTGCCCTGAAGATCCGTGCCGCGTATCTCCAACATGCAGAGGAAGTACGGGATGGTGGAGCCGTCTACGCCGAGTCGAACCAGCTTGCGGTAGTTCTTTGGCGCCTTCGCGATTGCGGCGTCGAGGCGGTCCTTGTCGTTGTCGAGTATCGGCGCCAGCCGATTCAACTGGTCTATCGTGCCGGACAGCGGCGGCCGCGCGCTGCTCAGCAGATCCGCCAGCGAGGCGGTTCCCTTGTCGAGGGCATCTATGGCGGACCCGATGGTGTCGCGGTCGTCCGAGAGCCCGCTGACAAGCCGTTCCAGGCGATCGATTGCGCCGGAGAACTTAGTGCCGTCCTTGGAGATCGTGCCGACCACGATGTTGAGGTTGTCGATCAGTTGCTGCACGGTTTGATCGTTGTCGGCCAAGGCGTTCGAAAACGACGTCGTCTTGGCGAACAGCGACTCGAGAGTCCCGCCTTGCCCCTGGAAGACCTGCAACAGTCCTGAGGTCAGCGCGTTGACATCGCGCGCATTCAGGCCCTGAGTAACGGGTTTCAGTCCGCCGAGCAGCAGATCGAGGTCAAGCGCCGGCGCGGTGCGATCGACGGGAATCTGACCGCCGGCCGGCAGATGCTTGGTCGAGCCCGGACCATCGACGAGCTCGAGGTAGCGATCGCCCACCAGGTTGAGGTAGCGGACCGCCGCCCTGGTGCCCTCGGTGAGGACGACGTTGCGGTCGGCGTCGAACTTCACCACAACTTTTTTGTCCGGCTGCAGCGAAACGCTGTCGACCGTGCCCACCCGGATCCCGGCGACCCGCACCGATTGCCCCGGCTTCAGACGCGACACGTCGGTGAACACCGCCGAATACCCGGTCGTCGCACCCGTCCGGTACTGGCCGAAGATGAAGAACAGGAAGGCGGTCAGCATCGCCATCACGACCGTGAAGATCGCGAACTTGATCAGCGTGGCGCGCGTTCTCATCCGGGTTGTCCGACCTGAACGGGGTTGCGCGGTGGGCCGGCGATCGGCCCGTACAACAGCTGTTTGAGGAGATCGGAGTTGATCAGCAGCTGTGGGTTTCCGTATCCCACCGGGTCGGCGCCGATATCTGTAATCAGCTGCGGCGGATTCGTGTTGAACGGCAGCGCCGGCAGACCCACGCAGCGGGGGCCGCCCGTCGCTGCAACCTTGGGCAGGTTCGTCGGATACCGATAACGTTCGCCGCCCCACGTGAGGCTCGCCGATATGTTGATGCTCGGTTCCGACAACGGCGAACCGTGCCCTATCTTTATCAGCCCGCCGAAACCGCAGGTGAACACCTCGTGGTACTCGTTGGTCAGATCGGTGGTCGGCACCAGCAGATGCAACACATTCGTCAGCGGTTCGCGGTTTGTCGACAAGACGTCGTTGCCGATGTCGGCCAAGCCGATCGCGCTGATCAGCAATGCATCCAGGTTGTGCTGCTCATCGACAAGCGTCTTGCTGATACGGGTCGCGTTAGCCGCGGTCTTCACCAGGTTCGGTGCCGCGTCGGCATAGGCGTTGGACACCGCCGGCAAGACCGCAAGGTCGTGCCTGAATGCGGGAAGGCTCGGCTCCAGCCTGGCCAGAAACGAATCCAAGTCGCTCAGCGCCTGGCCAAGCTGTGGGCCCCGACCACTGAACGCTTGTGCCAGCGCACCCAGTGACTCGTTGAGCTTCGGCGGGTCGATCTGCGCCAGAACCGACACCAGTTGCTGGAACACGGTGTTGATTTCGACCATGACGTGCTGGCCCTGCAGCGTCTGGCCACCGTGGAGGCGCTGCGCCGAGGGTTGGTCAGGTGGTACCAGCTGGATGGACTTCGCGCCGAACACCGTCGATGACGCGATGTCGACGAGCACGTTGCCGGGAATGAAGTGCAACTGCGACGGGTCCATCGCCAAGTGAATGGCCGCTTGGCCGTTGGGCAGCGATTCGACCGAGGCGACCTTACCGACCTGCACGCCGCGCATCTTGACCTTGGCGTCCGGGTTCATGACCAGGCCGGCGCGTTGCGAGATCACGGTCACCGGCACGGTTTCGGTGAAGGAGCCCTGAAACAGACCCACCGCCAAGGCGAAAATCAAGCAGATGATGACGACAGTGGTCAGTCCGAGCAGGGGTGGCAGGTAATTCCGTCCAGCCGGCGGCCGGGCATGGCCGGTGCGCGCGGGTCGGCCGGCGACCGCGCCGCGACCCGCTGGGACACTCTGCGTCACTGCCGTTCCACCTCCTCTGCTAACCGGACAGGTTGAAGTTGCCGTTCGTACCGTAAATAGAGAGCGAGACCAACAGCGTTACCGAGACCACGACGATGAGCGAGGTGCGCACCGCGTTACCGGTCGCGTGCCCGACACCGGCCGGCCCCCCCGAAGCGAAATAGCCGTAGTAGGTGTGGATCAGCAGGATGGTGAGCGCCATCAAGATGGCCTGTAGGAACGACCACAACAAGTCGATCGGGTTCAGGAACGTGTTGAAGTAGTGCTGGTACAAACCCTGCGACTGCCCGAGCAAGAACGTCGTGGTGAACTGACTGGCCACGAACGACAGGATTACGGCGATGCTGTACAACGGCGTGATAGCGATCATTCCCGCCAGGATCCTGGTGCTCACCAAATAGGCAACCGGCCGAATGGCCATGCTCTCCAACGCATCGATTTCTTCGTTGATCCGCATGGCACCCAGCTGGGCAGTCACCCCGGCGCCGAAGGTGGCCGCCAGACCGATCCCGGCGACCACCGGTGCCGCGATACGCACGTTGATGAACGCGGACAGAAAGCCCGTCAGCGCCTCGATGCCGATATTGCCCAGCGAGGTGTAACCCTGAATGGCCAGTGTGCCGCCCGCCGCCAGCGTCAGGAAGCCGACGATCACAACGGTTCCGCCAATCATCGCCAAAGTGCCCGCGCCCATGCTGATCTCGGCAATCAGTCGAACGACTTCGCGCGTGTAATGGGTAGCTGCGAAGGGCACTCCGGCGAGCGCTTTACCGTAAAACCGGGTATGGTCGCCGATCCGACCCAACGAGGCGACCGGCCTCTCGAATTGGCGGCTCAATCGCGGATATACGGCCCTCAGCGCCATTGGCAGCCCCTACTTCGCTGTCATCTTGATGCCAATCGCGGTGACGACCACGTTGACGACGAACAGGGACATGAAGGCATAAACCACGGTTTCGTTCACCGCGTTGCCAACAGCCTTAGCGCCCCCGCCGGTGATCGACAGGCCCCGATAGCAGGCGACCAAACCGGCGATGAGGCCGAAAAGGGCTGCCTTGACGCACGAAATGATCACCTCGGGCACGCCGGTGAGCAAGGTGATACCCGCGGCGAACGCGCCGGGATTGACGTCTTGCACAAATACCGAAAAGACGTAGCCGCCAAGGACGCCGATGATGACAACGAGGCTGTTGAGCAAAAAGGCAACCAATCCTGAAGCCAGCATGCGCGGTGTGACTAACCGTTGCACCGGGTTGATGCCCAGCACCTCCATCGCGTCGATTTCTTCGCGAATTGTTCGCGCCCCCAGGTCCGCACACATTGCCGTTGCACCCGCGCCCGCCACGATCAAAACCGTGACCAGCGGACCGAGCTGGGTGACTGCACCGAACGCGGCACCCGCACCAGATAGATCCGCCGCGCCCAGTTCGCGCAGGAGGATGTTGAGCGTGAAGCTGACGAGGACGGTAAACGGGATTGCTACCAACAAGGTGGGAGCCAGCGCCACCCGCGCGACAAACCAGGACTGCTCCAAGAACTCCCGCCACTGGAACGGCCGGCGGAACACGAACTTGACCGCGTCGGCCGACATTGCGAACAATGCTCCCACCGCTTGCATGGGTCCGGAGAGGTCCCATTTCAGTTTCAGCGCGGGCAATCCCGTTGACCAGCGGTCGGCGCTCTTATCTGCCATCGGCTTCAGCTCCTTGCGGCATCACGAGACCGGTAGTCTGAAAAATCGGCCGAGGCGCCCGTCGCAGATGCTTGCCGCCGACGGCGAAATACGTAGCGGGCAACCACATTCCGGACTCTATCTCCGGCGTGACGACGCCTACCATCCTCACGCCAGTCCTCCGTTCTGTTGCGTGAGTTGGCGCTCCAAAACACGGCCGACCGAACTGGGCCCCACGTCTTGAAGCGTCCGGCGATTATGACTCATGCCGCGTCCAGGTGGAGCGGAAAACGAATAACCGTTATCGAATAGTCGAAAGCCAGGTCGCCCCGGCGCGGCGGGTCGACAGAAGCGAAGTTCGGTTCAAACATTGACAGCTCCGGTGTTAGGTGACGGCGCCGGCCGTCTTGAGTTCGATGATGCGGTCCCAGTCGAGTCCGAGTTCCATCAGGATCTCGTCGGTCTGCTCGGCGAATCCGGGCGCCGGGCCGGCGTGCGGGGCTGTGAGGTCGAACTGAACCGGGTTGGCGACCAACTCGAGTTCGCCTGCTCGAACCATGTACTCGTTGGCGCGGATCTGCGCGTCGTCGGCCGCCTGCAGGGTGTCCTGCACCGGCGCCCATGGCCCGGCCAGCGTCGCAAAGCGTTCGCTCCACTCGGCAAGAGTGCGGGTTGCGATGACCTTGGTCAAGGTCTCCACCGCATCTGGTGTGTTGGCGGCGATTTTCTCAACGGTGGCGAAGCGGGGATCGTCGGCTAGCTCCGGCAGGTCGACGTGCCGGCACACGTCAGCCCAGAACTTGGTGGGCTGCATCATCACGAAGGAGATGTAGCGGCCATCGGACGTCGTGTACAGCCCCACCAACGGGTTGTTGGGGGCGCCGTGTACACCGGGCGGTGGCGCTTCCAGGCGCTGGCCCAGATGCTTTGTCAGCGCCACGGTGTGTCCCATCGACCACAGGCCGCTGCCCAGCAGTGAGACATCGACGACGGACGGTTCGCCGGTGCGTTCGCGTTTGAGCAACGCCGCCGCGATGCCGCCGGCGAGGTTGGTGCCCGAGATGGTGTCGCCGTACGCCGGTCCGGGCGGCGCGATCATGCCGGGCATCCCCACCGGGGTGATGGTGGCGGCGGTTCCGGCCCGGCACCAGAAGGCGGTCATGTCGTAGCCGCCTTTGGTGGCCTCTTCACCGCGCGGGCCGAGCGCACTTCCGCGGGCGTAGATGATCGACGGGTTCACCGCTCGAATGTCGTCGACGTCGATGCCGAACTTCTGCCGGGCATCGGGCAGAAAACTGGTCAGGAACACATCGGACCGGCGGGCCAGCTCGTAGAGCACCTCCTTGCCCTCGGGTACCGACATATCCAGCCCAATGCTGCGCTTGCCGCGGTTGGCGTGTTCGATGTTGGGGTTGGGGTCGCCTTCGACGCGCAGCATGCCGGTCTGCCGGAGCCCGCGTTGCGGGTCCCCGGTCACGGCGTGCTCGACCTTGACCACGTCGGCGCCCCATTCGACCAGCACGGCACCCGCCGACGGGACGAACCCGTACATCGCGACCTCGAGAACGCGGATGCCCTCCAATGGCCTCATTTGTTGTCTCCCACCGAGGGGAAGGTCTGGTCGGCGGTGACGAGTCGGCCGTCGATCAACAGCCGGCGGTCTACCTGTGACGCCGGCGCGGCATCCGCGATGGTCTCTGCCGTGTCCTGCGCAGGCATTCCGTGTCCCCCTAATGTGGTGACGGTCACGATAATTTCATTCTCTTCCCCGGCGAATTTTACATTCGGGTCTCGATAATTCAAGAAAGTCTCAGGAATGAGATCGACCTGCTGACCGCCGGCGCTATCGTTCAGGCGTTGCGGCGCTGGGCCTCTCGGTGCAGGCCTGGCGCGGTTTCGCGGCTGTGTTGCACGCGACTCCGGGCCGAGAGTAGGGTTCTCATAATTGCAAGGGAGATTCTTTGTGACTGAGACGGCCACATTTGGGGCGGCGGCGTCCATGGTGGTAGGGACGTGAAGACCGCAGTTGTCACCGGTGGTGGCTCCGGCATCGGTCTGGCCGTCGCGCAGCGCCTGCGTGCCGACGGCCTTGATGTCGCGGCCATCGACCTCAAACCGTCCGACTCCGATTTCGCTTTCACCGCCGACGTGACCGACCGGGCGCAGGTAGATGCCGCGCTGTCGGCGATCCGCGCCCGGCTGGGACCGGTGACGGTGCTGGTCAACGCCGCGGGCCTGGACGGGTTCAAGCGCTTCAGCAACATCACGTTCGAGGACTGGCAGCGGGTGATCGACGTCAACCTCAACGGGGTCTTCCACGTGATCCAGGCGGTGCTGCCCGACATGGTCGAGGCCGGCTGGGGACGGATCGTCAACATATCGTCGTCGAGCACGCACTCCGGCGCGCCGTACATGTCCCACTATGTGGCGGCCAAGTCCGCGGTCAACGGGCTCACCAAGTCGCTGGCGCTCGAGTACGGGCCCAGCGGCATCACGGTCAATGCCGTGCCGCCCGGTTTCATCGACACCCCGATGCTGCGCAGCGCCGAGAAACACGGATACCTCGGCGACATCGAGCAAACCATCGCCCGGACCCCGGTGCGCCGGATGGGCAAGCCGGAAGACATCGCGGCGGCCTGCGCCTTTCTGGCATCCGAGGAAGCCGGCTACATCACCGGCCAGATACTGGGCGTCAACGGCGGTCGGAACACCTGAGTATTGAGCCGCAAGAACCCAAAGAGGAGACACCGTGAAGGTCTGGGTTGATCCGGAACGCTGCCAGGGCCACACCCTGTGTTCGATGATTGCTCCGGATTCGTTCCAGCTCAGCGACATCGACGGCAGTTCGTCGGCCATCGACGAAGTGGTGCCGGCCGATCAGGAGGACAAGGTTCGCGAAGCCGCTCAATCGTGTCCGGAACAAGCCATCATCATCACGGACGAATCGTAAAGGGAGACAGTACGTTGAGTGTCGACGACGTCGTCAGCGAGAG